>NZ_JAJJND010000015.1 GCF_029759835.1 Acetobacter sp. AN02 | reverse complement strand
GATATCGAGCATCGGCTGACAAAGCCGCGACATCCCTGGACGAATGGCCAGGTCGAGAGGATGAACCGCACGATCAAGGACGCCACCGTCAAGCGTTTCTACTACGAAACGCATGACCAGTTGCGTCAACACCTCGCTGACTGCGTTGCCGCCTGCAATTTCGCCCGCAGGCTCAAGACCCTGCGCGGCCTCACGCCATACGAATTCATTTGTCAGCAATGGGAAAAAGAACCATCAAGGTTCATACATAATCCGCACCATCAAATTCCGGGACCAAACAGCTAGTTATTCCCGTGGTAGGTGAATTTACTGAGGCGGGAGCTTGTCTTGTCGGAGGTATTTTCGGTGGAATTGGGTTAGGCGCCGCAGGTGGTTTGGCTGGTGGAAAGTTATCATCTTCTCTGTATGAATATACAACACAATTTTTATGGTTGTAGGATAACTCGATATGAAAGAAATAAATATTAAATCTATTTCGGTCAGTCCGGGGGAGTAGATAAAATTTATGTTTCTGTCATCGGCGGTGTAGAAAATATAGAGGTATTTGGAAATAAAGTAGAATGTTGTGTTAAGTGGTGGGGGAAAAATATTATATTTTTAACATATGATGACTTTGATACCCTTCTTTATATATACCTGATTGATATCAAAAAAAATAATATAATAGATTCAATTATATTGGGAGAAATTGGTATCTATCCACATGTGGCGATAGGAGGGGATTTTTTTTCTAATGCCTTTATAAAGAATTCAAACGTAATCTCGTTTCAATTTTATAAAAATATGCAGTGGGATTTGTATTTAAGTAAAAATTGATATAGAAAATTTCCTTTAACCAATTTATGTATAATTTTACAAAAATGGAGATTAAAACATTATCTTAAATTGAAAAAATCTAGATTATTTATTTTGTATTTAATTTTTATGTTGGTGAGGAAATATAATAACTTATCTTTTATATAATTTTGAAAATATTCATAAAATTTAAGAAGAAATTACATAAGAATCAGAAATTCCGGTAGAATCCATGAACTTCAGACAACCGCCAGCCCCGCAACGCTCCGGCCCTGAAAGCCCGGAACGTCGCAGGTAGCGGCAGCCCTCAGGATTTCGCAGCAAAATCCTTCAGCTTTGCATTGATCTCAGCCGCCTTTTCCAGCTGCGGCATATGTCCCGTGCCGGGGAAAATGCTGACAGGAACCTCCGAAGGCAGACCCTCGCTCCCGCTGACGGGAAGGATCTCGTCCTCAGCTCCCCACAGAACCTGAACCGGCCCTTTGTAAGCCTCGAGAAGCGGACGAAGATTTTCCTTCTGCTGCCCGTTCTCGAAACTTGCCTTCGCCAGTGTGGTCAGGCCAGCAACGGCACCGTCCAGACGCTTGAAGCGGATAATGCCCTCAACCATCTGCCGTGAGACAAGCCCCTTGTCATGAACCAGAAGCTGCAGAACCGGCTCCAAGGTCTTGCGACGATCAGCCGTGATAAAACCGTCGATAAACTCCTGATTGATCGTTTTCCCCAGACCAGCCGGAGCAATCAGGGAAAGGGACGCCACCCGCTCAGGCGCAAGCCTGGCAAGCTCAAGCGCAACCGCCCCGCCCATCGAATGACCGCCGATATGAGCGCGGTCTATCCCGAGAGCATCCAGAAGATCCCGGGCAACAGCCGCCAGCATCGCAGGCGTGCCGTCCCCCACATCCTTCGTGGACTCACCATGCCCGGGCAGATCGAAAGTAATCACCCGCGTCGTGCCGGACAGATCGCCCTGGTTGAGCATCCAGTTCGTTAGATCGCCGCCAAAACCATGAATCAGCAGCAGCGGAACACCCGCATCGCGTGCCCCCGTGTCCTGAACGCGAAGACGCCGGGTGCCGACATCAAGCATCTCAGGCTCGGATGAGGCCTCATCAGCCCCGTCCTCATCACCGGCAACAAACTCGCTCTGAAACTTCTCAATAAAGGCATCGATCTCCGCATCGGAAACATCGCTTCCGGCCAGAACGCCAAGCAGCGCACCGACCGGAAGGGTCTCACCCGCCGGAGCCACCTGCCGGCGCAGCGTACCGGCAGCAGGACTTTCATAGACGTTCGTGATCTTGGTCGTCTCGATCTCGGCAAGCTCCTGACCGGCAGTCACCGCGTCGCCGGGGCTGACCAGCCAGTCCGCAAGCTTGCCTTCCGTCATGGCGAGGCCGAATTTCGGCATGGTGACGGGCGTAATGGTACCGGCCATGTATCAGGCCTCCTGCTTTGCTTTGTAACCCATGACCGACTTCACGGCGGCTTCAATCCGCGCCGGATCGGGCATGTAGAGATTTTCGAGAACCGAAGCGAACGGAACCGGCGTATGCGGCGGCGTCACACGACGGATCGGTGCCTTAAGGGCATCAAACGCCTCCTCAGCCACCAGAGCCGCAACATCAGTGGCCATGTTGCAGCGCGGGCTGGACTCATCAACGATCACAAGACGCCCGGTCTCGGCAACGCAGTCCAGGATCGTCCCGGTGTCCAGAGGAGAGGTCGTGCGCGGATCAATCACCGTGCAGGTAATACCCTCCTTCTCCAGACGATCCGCCGCCTGGTTGGCAAAATTCACCATCCGGCCGAAGGCGACAATCGTAACGTCATCCCCCTCACGCGTCAGGTTCGCCTCACCGAAGGGGATGGTGTACGAATCATCAGGAACATCCTCCTCATCGTCATACATCACCTTGTTCTCAAGGAAGATCACAGGATCATCATCCCGGATCGCCTCGATCAGAAGCCCCTTGGCCTCATAGGGAGAGGAGGGAATGACAACCTTCAGACCGGGAATATGCGTGAAAAGGGGATAGAGCGCCTGGCTGTGCTGGGCCGCAGCCGAGAACCCCGCGCCATACATCGCCCGGATCACCAGCGGAGTGCGCGCCTTTCCGCCGAACATATAGCGGAACTTGGCCGCCTGGTTCATTACCTGATCAAGACAGGAGCCGATGAAATCCACAAACATCAGCTCGGCAACAGGCCGCAGACCCGTGGCCGCCGCACCGGCCGCAGCCCCGATATAGGACGCCTCGCTGATGGGCGTATCAAACACACGCTCCGCACCGAATTCCGTATAAAGCCCCTTGGTCACCCCGAGCACACCGCCCCAGGCATCCGGATTATCCGCACTGCCGCCCTGACCGCCCGCGACATCCTCACCCATGAGAATGACACGCGGATCACGGCGCATTTCCTGACGCAGGGCCTCATTGATGGCCTGGCGAAAACTCTTCTTCGACATGGCTTAACTGTTCCGTTTCGTTGTCTGAAAAAAGATGAAAGCCCGCTCAGTAGCTGACATAGACATCCTGCATGAGAGCTTCCGGCTCAGGCAGCGGCGCAGCCTTGGCCTTAATGACAGCCTGCTCGATCTCATCGCGGACACTGGCGTCAATCTCATCAAGACTGGCAGAATCCAGCAGGCTGATTTCAGTGACTTTCTCACGGAATTTCTTCAGGCAGTCCTGCTCGGCCCGCTCCTTCGCCACCTCGCCATTCGCGCGATAGGTCATCGCATCGCCCTCGAAATGGCCATACCAGCGCGACAGATGCACATGGACCATGGCCGGTCCCTTGCCGGCACGCGCATGGGCAATTGCCTCGCCGGCCGTCTCGTGAACCGCAAAGAAGTCAGTGCCGTCACACTCAAAATAAGGAATACCGAAACCGGCCGCCCGATCCTTCTGCGTCCCCGCACAGGCATAGGAAGACGCCGTCGCCTCGCCATAGCCGTTATCCTCAACAACGAAGACAGCAGGAAGATTCCAGACCGAAGCCAGATTCAGACTCTCAAGCGTCGTGCCCTCGTTGGACGCACCGTCACCATAAAACGCGACAGCAACACCCCCATCCTTGAGCACCTTATGAGACAGCGCCGCACCGCAGATCAGCGGCGGCCCGCCACCGACAATGCCGTTCGCCCCGAGCATGCCAAGGGAAAGATCGGCAATATGCATCGATCCGCCCTTGCCACGGCAGACACCGGTGCTGCGGCCATAAATCTCAGCCATCATGCCATCCACGCCGACACCCTTGGCAATGCAATGCCCGTGTCCGCGATGCGTGCTCGCAATGGTGTCCGTGTCCTTCAGATGCGAACAGACACCGACGCCGGACGCTTCCTCACCGCAGTAAAGGTGTACGAAGCCCGGAATCTCGCCCGTCGCGAACTCGACATGAAGGCGCTCCTCAAAATCACGAATGGTCCGCATGGCGCGATAGGAGCGCAGAAGAACTTCCCGTGGGATCTGCATCTTTTTCTTCTCCGGAATGTCTGAACACCGGAGGCGACATCCGGAAAAACCATCCGGCCACCGCCTCGTACGCCCTCAGGAAGCGTCAGCCACACGGAGGCGTAAAGCATGCGTAAGGATATGGTCACGCCCATGTGAAACGCCCGGGGGCAGACTGTCGCAGATGTGGCGCATAACAGTTACTGATCCCGCGTATAATCCGCGCACATATCCGCTCATCCTCATGGAGACAGGCAATGGCTTCAGGACCGGTCAGCAACGATCAGCTCGCAGCGATTCCGCAGCGGCTCCGCTCCTCATGGCTGCGATGCGCCGATGCATACGGGATCGATTCCGGCGGACGGATGCTCGAAGAGCTGCTGTGCCCGGCAGAACTGCGCCAGGTCCGGGAGCAGATGGGCAGCATGATGAAGGCAACGGACCCCGAACTCGACAGACTGCACGGGATCGTCTCGAACCTGGACTACACCGTGCTTCTGGCCAACCCGGACGGCATCATCGTGTCGCGTCGCGGAGATGCCCCGTTCGAGAAAGGCTGCCGGAGATGGCATCTCTGGCCCGGCGCCCGATGGGGAGAGGATCTCGTCGGGACAAACGGGGTCGGAACATCACTGAGGGAAGAGCGGCCCGTCACGGTCCATATGGACCATCACTGGCGGCTGAACCTGCGCTATCTCACCTGCACGGCTGTCCCGTTCTACGGACCGGACGGAAAAGTCGCAGGAACGCTGGACGCAAGCTCCACACGCCCCGATCCCACAGGACGCGTCGGAACAATGATGGAAGCCGTGCTGATCGATGCAGCCCGCAGACTGGAACGCAGAAGCTTCCTCGAAGCCTTCCATAACCGGACCGTGGTGATGCTGGGCGACGGAGACGACATCTCCCTGCCCATGGTGGCGCTCGATGAATCGCGTGTGATCGTCGGAGCCACGCAGGCCGCGAGAAAAAAGCTGAACCTGCCGGAAGGAGACACCTCAGGCGTCAGCTTCGATCTGAGCGCACAGGCCGCCGGCATCCCCGATTTCCGGGAGGCCGAACGCAGCGTGATAGAAGGCGCGCTCGCCATGTCTCAGGGCAAGATCACCCCTGCAGCCAGACTGCTCGGCATCAGCCGCTCAACCCTGCACCGCAAGATAAAAGCCATGAGCGCGACATCCCCGGAAGAACCGCAATAAAAAACGCCGCCCTCCGGAGAGAGCGGCGCAGAACCGGAAACAGCCAGGACCCGCTCAGCGGGGAGCGAGGACCATAACCATCTGACGGTTCTCAAGGCGAGGCATCTGCTCGACCTTGGCTTCCTCTTCCATGTCCGTGCGGATGCGCTCAAGAACCTTCACGCCAAGATCCTGATGCGCCATCTCACGACCACGGAAACGCAGCGTGACCTTAACCTTGTCACCGTCACCGATGAACGATTTCATGGCGCGCATTTTGACCTGGTAGTCATTCTCGTCGATATTCGGACGAACCTTGACTTCCTTGATCTCGATGATCTTCTGCTTCTTACGGGTCTCGTTACGCTTTTTCTGCTGTTCGTATTTGAACTTGCCGTAATCGAGAATCTTGCAGACAGGGGGTTCGGCGTTCGGGCTGATCTCAAGAAGATCAAGGCCCTCGCCATAGGCGCGCGCAAGCGCTTCACGCATCGGAAACACGCCCAGCATCTCTCCGTCCTGATCAATCAGTCGGACCTGCGGAACGCGAATCTCCTCGTTGACACGCGGCCCCTCACGATTGGCGGGGGCGGGAAGCGGTGGTCTGGCTATGGTAGGCTCCTGTAACTATTCAATCCGGACAGAGGAAGCGCCAAGTATGTAACTGCCTCCGTGTGCGGCAATGTGTGCCCGATCTGTCCGAAAATCAAGCACTCCTGAGCAAAACCGCCCTTCATGTGGCGGCTCTGACACGTATGTGAGACGCGCCCGCCCGAAAGGGCAGGGCATCACTCTTTACGGGCGCGGAGAATATCCGGTGGCGTCGCCTCAGCCGCAAGACCGGAAACCGCTTCCTGCAGAGACAGAATCTCCTGAGCCGCACCGCCAAGACGCCGCATCGCAACGGTCTTTTCCTCAGCCTCCCTGCGCCCGACAACAAGAATCACCGGAACCCTGGCAAGCGAATGCTCACGGATCTTGGCGTTGATCTTGTCGTTGCGCACATCGGTCTCAACCACCAGACCAGCCCTGCGCAGGGTATCGGCAACCTCATGGGCATAAGCCTCGGCATCACTGACGATGGAGGCCACGACAACCTGAACCGGAGCCAGCCAGAGCGGAAACTTCCCGGCATACTGCTCGATCAGAATACCGATAAAACGCTCGAACGAGCCGAGAATCGCGCGGTGCAGCATAACCGGCCTGTGCCGGGCACTGTCCTCCCCGATATAGGACGCATCGAGTCGCTCCGGCATGACCAGATCAACCTGAAGCGTTCCGCACTGCCAGTCACGACCGATCGCATCGCGCAGAACGAACTCCAGCTTCGGACCATAAAAGGCCCCTTCGCCGGGGTTATATTCGTATTCCACACCGGCAATACGGCAGGCCTCGATCAGCGCGTTCTGCGCCTTCTCCCAGGTCTCGTCCGAACCGGCACTGGCCTCCGGACGATCGGCATATTTCACACGGAAGCTCTCAAAGCCGAGATCGCGATAGGCTTCCGTCAGCATGTTCACGAAGCTGACGGTCTCATCCGCAATCTGATCTTCCGTACAGAAAATATGAGCATCATCCTGATTGAAGCCGCGCACGCGCATGATGCCATGCAGCGCCCCCGAAGGCTCATAACGATGACAGGCTCCGAATTCAGCCATACGCAGCGGCAGCTCGCGGTAGGACCGCAGACCATGCCGGAAAATCTGCACATGACACGGGCAGTTCATGGGCTTGAGGGCAAGCGTCTTGTCCTCGTCCTCCACAGTCGCAATGAACATGTGGTGGCGATACTTGTCCCAGTGCCCCGAAGCCTCCCACAGAGAACGGTCCACCAGTTGCGGAGTGCGGACCTCCTGATAGCCGTGACGGGTCTGAACACGACGCATGTAGTCCTGAAGGGCCGTATAAAGACGCCAGCCCTTGGCATGCCAGAACACCTGACCGACCGCTTCCTCCTGAATATGAAAGAGATCCATCTCCTTGCCGATACGGCGATGATCGCGGCGCTCGGCCTCCTCAAGCTGGAAAAGATGAGCCTCCAGCTCCTTTTTATCGCGCCAGGCCGTACCGTAAATGCGTGTCAGCATCGGATTGCGATGATCACCGCGCCAGTATGCCCCGGCAACCTTCATCAGTTTGAAGGCATTGCCGACATCCGCCGTTCCGCGCAGATGCGGACCACGGCACAGATCCAGCCACTCTCCCTGACGATAGATCGAAATCTGCTCGTCCTCAGGCAGGTCACGGATCAGCTCGGCCTTGAAACGCTCGCCGCGCTTCTCGAAAAATGCGATCGCCTCATCACGCGGCCAGACCTCACGGGTGAACGGCGCATTCGCAGCGACGATCTCCTGCATCTTCGCCTCGATGACGCTGAAATCATCCGGCGTGAACGGCTCGTTGCGATAGAAATCGTAATAGAAACCATTCTCGATGGACGGACCGATCGTCACCTGAGTGCCGGGAAACAGCGCCTGAACGGCCTCGGCAAGAACATGCGCCGCATCATGGCGGATCATCTCCAGCGCCTCAGGATCCTTGCGTGTAACAAAACGGATCGCGGCATCGTGCTCAACAGGCAGGCCGATATCGCGCAGCTTTCCGTCCACCTCGATGGCAAGAGCGGCCTTCGCAAGGCCGGGACCGATCGAGGCGGCGATTTCCGTGCCCGTCACCGGCCCGTCATACTGGCGAACGGTTCCGTCAGGCAGGGTAATGGCAAGCATGGAATTCGGGCTCCGCTATAGTTCCGGGACCGGTTACATAACCCGGAAGCGTGAAAAAACGTGAAACGCAACACTCCGCTCCTCAGAGACGGAATCGCGGTCTTTTAATGCCGCCGGGAGAGTGTTCCGGCAACCCTCTCAACCGGAAGTGTCGTAAGATCAGCAACCCTGAGCACCTCAACCTGCCCGGGAGCACGCCCCAGAGGCGCAGTCAGAGCCGGATCGCTCCCCGCAGAAAACAGCACCAGAGACGGGCAGCCCATGGCCGCGGCAAGATGCATCGGCCCGGTATCATTACCCACGGCCAGAGAAGCCCCCGAAAGCAGCGCGGCAAGATCGGGCAGGGAGGTCCGCCCCGTCAGATCGCGGGCCTGCGGGCACAGCGTCCTGATCCTCTTCGCAAGCGGCGTATCGGCAGCCGTCCCCGCAATGACCGGCTGCATCCCGCGCCCGGCCAGCCACACGGCCAGCTCTCCGAAACGATCCGCAGGCCAGCGTTTCTCCGGACGATGCGGCGCCGCACCCGGAATGAGAACCGCCCGGGGCGGCAATCCGGCCTCATGCTCCGCTTCTCCCGCAAGCCAGGAAAGATCAGCCTCGGGAACCTCCGCAATACCGGCCATCCGGAGCTGGTCCCGCTGCCTGGCCCGTGTATGCATCAGATCCCGCACGGGACTGGCATGGGGCAGCAGACACCCCGGAGCAATGCCGGACCAGTTTTTCTGCCCGGCCAGAAAAAAATACCTGGAGGAGCGGGAGGACGTCTGAAGGTCATAAATCCGGTCATAACCGCGCAGCCTGCGACGCAGATCAAGAAGCCCGCGCAGATCACTCCAGCGCGGACGATCATCCGTCAGAACACGATCGAACCAGGGGCTGAGCCGGGCCAGGGAAACAAAAGGCGCCGTGGTCAGCAGCGTGATCTCCGCCTCCGGATGATGCCTGCGGACAGCGGAAAAAGCCGGAAAGCTCTGGATAAAATCACCCAGAGCCCCAAGCCGGATCACCAGAATGCGCCGGATCGTCATGGGGAAGGGGACGTGTCCGGGTCCGCATCCAGCAGCGCAAGATCCTGCCTCGCATAATCAGCCGCAGGCTCATCGGACATGCGGGAGACAACCTGCTCCCAGTCCCCCCGCGCGCCAGCAATATCGCCGCTCCGCATACGGATCACGCCCCGCTCGACAAGCGCATCGGCATCCTCCGGATTGCGTGCAAGAGCCAGATCAATATCCCGCCGGGCATCAGCAAGCCGGTTCAGGCTCCGCTCCGCCCCGGCCCGCAGAACCAAAGCCTCCGCAGGCATCGTTTTGTCAGGCCCCATCTTCTGCAGATCCGCCAGCGCCTCCGCATCCTGACCAAGCGACAGCAGCGCCCGGTCCCGCACAAGCCGTGCAGACAGATCACCGGGGCGCAGGGACAAAGACAGCGTGGCCGCATCAAGAGCCTTCGCCGGATCGCGGATCATCAGCCAGGCCTCGGCCGCCTCACGCGCCATCGTTGCACGCCCGGCAACCGTATCCTCCCCTTCCGCACGCCGCGCCGGGGGCGGCTGGCGGGCAAGCGTATCAAGACGCTGCGCCCCGGTCAGCGTATCGCCAAGCTCGATCTGGGCAAGAGCATCGCAATGCGCCGCACTGCGGGTGTGCATCGCATCAGCGGAAGCCGCATAATCCCGCGCACCATCAGGATCCTCGGACAGCATGGCCAGACACGCAGCCTCCGAAAAAACCGCCGGCATCGGCTTCTTCACATGCTTTATCTCGTGATGCACGACAGCCGCACGCGCAGGAAGAATGAGGGAGGAACATCCCGCAATCCCCGCAGAAAACAGCAGAACCCCCGAAAGACACAAAGCCCAGCGCCCCGCAGCAGCCAGGCCGCACCGTGCGGAAAAAACAGGAAACACACGCATGCGCGCCCGCTGCCCCCCCCCGGTCCGGCGGGCGAGAATTCGTGTGCGGGCAGAGGCCACACGATGCCGAAGGCTGACAGAAAACGTCATAATATCAGTATTGGCGCGTGTCACAGCCGTCCGGTCAAGAGGAATGATCAGGCTCCCCCGGCTTTCCCGGAGAAAACATCCTCTCTGCCGCCGGATATTCCGTGATAGAAACCGCTCATGCCCCATTCTCCCGAACCGCCTGTTATCCTTCAGATTCTCCCGGCCTTAAACGCTGGGGGCGTGGAACGCGGCACGGTGGAAATGACAGCAGCCATCGTCCGGGGCGGCGGAACCGCACTGGTGGCAAGCGCGGGCGGGCGGCTGGTCCCGGACGTGGAGCAGGCAGGCGGACGGCACATCCTGATGGAAGCAGACCGCAAAGACCCGCTCTCCCTCCTCAGAAACACCCGTATCCTCCGGGAGCTGATCCTGCGCGAGACCGTCAGCCTGATCCACGCCAGATCCCGCGCCCCGGCCTGGATCACGCGCCTCGCCTGCCGGAGTACCGGAACGCCTTTCCTCGCCACCTGGCACGGCGTCCACAAAGAGGGCTTCCCCGGCAAGAAACTCTGGAACGGCGCACTCGTCTCGGGGGAAAGAGTAATCGCCATCAGCGACTATATCGCAGACCGCCTGGCCGGGCGGTACGGAGCCGGACCGGACCGGCTGCGCGTCATCCCGCGCGGCGCCGATACGGACCGCTTCAGCCCCGGCGCCGTCACGGATGACCGCCTCTTCGCCCTGGCCCGCGCCTGGACCCTGCCGGACAACGCCCCGGTGATCCTGATGCCAGGACGGCTGACAGACTGGAAAGGGCAGGCCATCGTCCTGCAGGCCCTCTCCCGCCTCGCCGGAACCCTGCCGGTCCCGACCGTCTGCGTCTTCGCCGGTGAAGGCCCCTCGCTCGCTCGCCTGCAGCAGCAGGCCGCACAAGCCGGACTGAGCAGCCAGGTCCGCTTTCCCGGACACTGCTCAGACATGCCCGCCGCCTTCGCCCTCGCAACGCTTGCGGTCGTTCCCTCGCTCCGGCCCGAACCGTTCGGCCGCGTGGTGGTGGAAGCCCAGGCCATGGAATGCCCCGTGATCGTCACCGCACACGGAGCCGCACGGGAAACGGTAATCCCGGGAAAAACCGGACTGCTCATCCCGCCGGATGATGCGGAAGCCCTCGCCACGGCCATCCGGCAGATTCTGACGATGTCGGACGAACAGAGACAAGAGACAGGCCGGCAGGCCAGACAGCATGTCCTCGCCCGCTACACCACACGCTCCATGCAGGCAGCCACCCTCGGCGTCTATGACGAAATCCTCGGAACCGGGCTCCGCCAGACATTCCTCAAAAGCGGAGAGCCGTCATGGAACTGAGACATCTGCGCTACTTCCTCGCCATAGCAGAGCAGGGCAGCTTCACCCGCGCCGCGGAAGTGCTCGGCATGGAACAGCCGCCGCTCAGCCAGCAGATCCGCCAGTTCGAGGAAGAACTCGGCGTGCGCCTGTTCCAGAGACTGAGCCGCGGCGTACGCCTCACCACGATCGGGGAAGATCTGCTGCCCCAGGCACAGGCCATTCTCGGTATGCAGAAACTGTTCCTCACAACCGCGCAGGGCCTGGCACGCGGCGAACGCGGCCTGATCCGCGTCGGACTCGCCGGAGCCGTCTCCTTCCTGCCGGTCATCCCCCTCACAATCAGGAAATTCCGTGAAACATGGCCCGGAATCACGGTCTTCCTGGAGGAAAGCAACACCCCCGCACTGAAGGAAGCCCTGGCAGCCCGCCAAGTGGACGTGGCCATCATCCGCCCCCCCATGCCGGACAGCGAAGGAATCGCAATCCACCACCTCCTGGCAGAACCGACCGTGGTGGCCCTCCCCAAAGGACATCCGCTCGCCGCAGATGATCACATTTCGTTGTCCGACCTCGCCGGAGAACCCTTCATCCTGTTCCCGCGCGAACTCGGACCAGGCTTTCATGACGCCATCCTGTCAGCCTGCCACAACGCCGGTTTCACCCCCCTGATGGGGCAGACAGCCCCGCAGATCGCAGCAACCGTCCCGATGGTCGCCGCAGGTCTCGGCATATCGCTCGTCCCGCAGTCTCTCGCGCAGATTCACGCGGAAGGCGTGACATTTCACCCCATCTCCGGACCGGCCCCCTCCGCCGATCTGGCCATCGCGTTCTCAAAAGGCCAGCATCAGCCGCTGGTCAGCCGGTTCGCCACTGTTCTGAGAGAAGCCTGCAATCTTGATATATCTGTAAAATATAGATGAGTTGGCGTCCATATATTGGACATTATGGGAACCTCTGCTCATTCTGCGCGCCATGATGTCCACATACGGAGATTTTTCATGACCTACACAGTCGGACAGTATCTCGCGGATCGCCTCGTGCAGATCGGCCTGAAAAAGCATTTCGCCGTCGCTGGTGACTATAACCTGGTCCTGCTGGACCAGCTCCTGAAGGCCGACGGCCTGGAGCAGATCTACTGCTGTAACGAACTCAACTGCGGCTTCTCCGCCGAAGGCTACGCCCGCGCAAACGGCGCAGCCGCAGCCGTCGTGACCTTCAGCGTCGGCGCGATCTCGGCCATGAACGCCATCGGCGGTGCTCATGCGGAAAACCTGCCGGTCATTCTGATCTCAGGCTCCCCCAACAGCAATGACTACGGCTCAGGCCGCGTCCTGCACCACACGATCGGCGGCACGGACTACGACTATCAGCTCGAAATGGTGCGCCACGTCACCTGCGCGGCAGAGCGCATCACCGACGCGGCAACCGCCCCGGCCAAGATCGACCGCGTGATCATGGAAGCCCTGAAGCAGAGCAAACCGGCCTATCTGGAAATCGCCTGCAACATCTCCTCCGCGGAATGTGCCCGCCCCGGCGCGTTCCCGATGCACCTGGTCAGACCGTCCTCCGATCAGGCCAGCCTCAAAGCCGCCGTCGCAGCCACGAAAGACTTCCTCAAAACGCGGGAAAACGTGGTTCTGCTGGTCGGAAGCAAGCTGCGCGCCGCACACGCCATGAAAGAAACCGTCGCCCTGGCAGACCGCCTCGACTGCGCCGTGACGATCATGGCCGCGGCAAAAAGCTTCTTCCCGGAAGACCACGCAGGATATCGCGGTCTCTACTGGGGAGAGGTCTCAACACCGGGAACACAGGAGCTGGTCGAGAAAGCAGACGGCCTGATCTGCCTCGCTCCGGTATTCAATGACTACTCCACGGCAGGCTGGACCGCCTGGCCAAAGGGAGAGAACGTCCTCGTCGCAGACCCGACATGCGTCACGGTCGCAGGCCAGGTGTTCGAAGGCGTGGCCCTGAAGGACTTCCTGCATCACCTCGCAGCGGAAGCCGATCCGAAACCGGCCTCGGCAAAAAACAGCACATACAAACCGCAGACAATCGCCGCCGCCGATCCGGCAGCCCCGCTGACAAATGACGAGATGACGCGCCAGATCAACGCGATCATCACCCCCGACACGACCCTGACGGCAGAAACGGGTGACTCCTGGTTCAACGCCACCCGCATGGCACTCCCCGGCGGCGCCCGCGTCGAACTGGAAATGCAGTGGGGACATATCGGCTGGTCCGTCCCGTCCGCTTTCGGAAACGCGGCCGGATCGGAAAACCGTCAGCACCTGCTCATGGTCGGAGACGGCTCGTTTCAGCTTACGGCCCAGGAAATGGCCCAGATGGTCCGCCACGAGCTGCCGGTGATCATTTTCCTTGTCAACAATAAAGGGTATGTTATCGAGATCGCCATCCACGACGGTCCGTACAACTATATCAAGAACTGGGACTATGCCGGTCTGATGGAGGTGTTCAATGCCGGAGAGGGTCACGGTCTCGGCCTGAAGGCAACAACAGGTGCGGAACTGGCAGACGCCATCGCAAAGGCGCAGGCCAACAGACGGGGCCCGACCATCATCGAATGCTCACTTGAGCGCACGGACTGCACGAAGGATCTCATCCGCTGGGGCAAGCTCGTGGCGGCCGCAAACTCCCGCAAGCCTCAGGTGGTCTGAGGAAACGGGATCTGCGTATCGAATGTGACTGAGGAGCAGAGTGGTGAAAGTCGGTTTGTTTGTCCCGTGCTACGTGGACATGCTGCATCCGGAAGTGGGTGTCGCCACTCTGGAACTCCTGGAACGCTTCGGACTGGATGTTGAATATCCGCAGGACCAGACCTGCTGCGGACAGCCGATGGTCAACACCGGCTGCGAGAAGGAGGCCGCCGCAACGGAGGCCCTCTTCGTCCGCAATTTTGAACAGTACGACTACGTGGTCATGCCCTCCGGAAGCTGCACCAACCAGGTCCGGAACAACATGACAGCCGTGGAGCAGACAGACGCTGTAAAACACGTCCGCTCCCGCACCTACGAACTCGTGGAATTCCTCCACGACGTGCTTAAGGTGGAGGAATTCCCCTGGGCCGAATTCCCCCACAAGGTGGCCCTGCACAACAACTGCAACACCCTGCGGAACCTGCGCATCGCCAGCATGACCGAACGGCGCGAGGAATTCTTCTCCAAACCGATCGACCTTCTGAGCAAGGTCAGAGGACTGGAAATCGTAAAACTCTCCCGCCCGGACGAATGCTGCGGCTTCGGCGGCACGTTCTCGGTGTTCGAGGAAGGCATCTCGGCAAAGATGGGCCACGACAAGGCCATGGATCAGCAGGCCTCCGGCGCACAATACGTCACGTCCTCGGACGGCTCCTGCCTCCTGCACCAGGAAGGCTGCGCCCGCAGAGCCGGAACCGATGTGAAATACATCCACATCGCGCAGATCCTCAACGGAGCACGGGCATGACGGAAAAAGCATCGGGGATCACGGAACCGCAGCCGAGAGGCGCGGTCATCAGGGGAAACCACCCGGTCGATCAGTCAGAAGCCGCCGGACGCTTCATGGCCGCCCCGATCCACCAGAAAATGCATGACGCCCGGCTGTGGGACCTGCGGCAGAAACGCGATGCGGAGATGCATATCATCCCGGAATGGGAAGATCTCCGCCAGCTGGCCTCAGATATCAAACAGCACACCCTCACGCATCTGGACCAGTATCTGGAACAGTTCGAGACCAACGCAAAAGTAAACGGAATTCATGTTCACTGGGCAAAAGACGGCCAGGAACATAACAGCATCGTGCTGGAAATCCTGAAAAAACACGGCGCGAAAAAGCTCATAAAAAGTAAGTCCATGCTGACCGAGGAATGCGATTTCCGGCACAGCATGGCAGAAAACGGAATTTCCGTCATCGAGACCGACCTCGGAGAGCGCATCCAGCAGCTCGACGGGGAAATGCCAAGCCATGTCGTGGTCCCCGCCGTACACAAACTGCGCTCGGACGTGGCTCAGGTGTTTTCAAAAACACTCGGCACGGACCCGGATAATGACGATGTGCATTATCTCACGGAACAGCAGAGGGAAACCACACGCCCCCTGATCCTGGATGCCGATGCCGGCATGACCGGATGTAATTTCGCCGTCGCGGAAACAGGCACCGTGGTCGTGTGCACCAACGAAGGCAACGCAGACCTCTCAGCCAACACGCCGCCGCTGCACATCGTATCGATGGGGATCGAAAAGGTCATTCCGCGCCTCGACGATCTCCCCGTATTCGTCCGGATGCTCTCCCGCTCCGCACTGGGATCTCCCATCACACAGTACACCTCGCATTTCCGGGGCCCGCGCAAAGGCGGAGAGATGCACATCGTGCTGGTCGATAACGGACGCACGACACGCCTCGGAATGGAAAAATTCTGGACGTCGCTCAAATGTATCCGCTGCGGCGCCTGCATGAACACATGCCCCGTCTTCCGGCGCAGCGGCGGACTGAGCTACGGCGCAACCTATGCAGGACCGATCGGCCTCATCCTGGATCCGACGTTCAACAAGCATAAATACAGAAATCTCCCGTTCGCATCGACAATGAACGGAAGCTGCACGAATGTCTGCCCGGTCAAAATCAATATCCATGAACAGATCGCGGACTGGCGGAAAGAACTGGCCTCAGTCGGGGAAATCCCCTTTGCCAAAAAGGCGATGATGAAAGCCGCCGGGGAAATTCTCGCAAGCCCGAAGCTCTACCGCGCAGGCCTGCCGCTCGCCAACAGCACACTGAGGCACCTGCCGCGCTTCATGCTCTATAACCGCCTGAATACATGGGGGCGCGGACGCGAGATGCCGCATGCCCCCAGGGAAACTTTCCATCAGTGGTATGCACGCAACCGTGCCGGTAAAAAGAAGGATGTTTCAGAATGAGCAGCCGTGATGCGATTTTTGAAGCCATCCGTAGAAACCGTCCCGCCGGCGATTTCCCGCATCCCGTCGTTCCGCTTTTCGATGATGCACCACCACAGGATCTCAGACCGCAGTTCATCCAGACACTGCAGCGCATGGGCGGCAAACTCTCCGAGCCCCGCAACGGAGATCCCTTCGCGGATCTGAAAGACATGCAGGCGCAGAACCCGGGGAAAATCCTTTCCGTGGTCCCGGAGTTCCAGGGAGATACCTCACTGGAAGATAACACGCTCCCCGCAGATCTCGCAGATGTGGAAATCGGCGTCGTCCGCGCCGCTTTCGGCGTGGCGGAAACAGGATCAGTCTGCTTCACCGACCGCCTCCTGAAGATCAACACGCTGGGATACCTGCCGCAGCACCTCTTCGTGCTTCTCGATCCGGCAAAAATAGTCTTCAACCTGCACAATGCCTATAAACAGCCCGAATTCCGGGAAGGCCACTACGCCGTATTCCATACCGGCCCGTCCGCAACAGCCGATATCGAAGGCGTCCTGATCCGGGGCGCACAGGGCGTACGCTCCCTGAACGTCATTTTCATGCCCGGGTAAACAGGCCGGAATAAACAGAAAAGGAGCGTGCAGGAAACACGCTCCTCATTCTCCTCAGTCCGTCCCGTATTTCGGGGAGCGCGGCCCGTAAAGAAGGCCGTTCGGAGGTCCGACCGCAAGAAGATTCCGGCTGGCCTGAGCGGCAAGCCCGTAACTTGCGTCAGAAAGACTGTTCGCGACCTGAGAAACTGCCGCACTCACAAGCATGCCAAGCAGATTTCCACCGCTCGACTGCTGGACGGCGGAACCCGTACCGCTCCACAGAACGCTGCCCGTCCGGAGATCGACAAGCTTGGCGGATGCCGCAACCGACACCGTGCTGTCGACGACATGGTAATGTGAACCATACTGGGTCACGGTCGTATAAAGTGCGGCGTCAGCACCGAAAATCTGCCTCAGCTTCGCAGCAGGAACCTGGATAATATCGTTCGGCGTATCCAGACCGTTCTGCCTGAACGTCTCGGATTCCACAGCCGCAGGAATCACGTAATACCCGGCTTCAGCCAGAGGATGACCCATCTGGGACAGCATCCCCGGCGTGGCAGAGATGTCCGTCGTCTGATTGACCGGAGGCAGAATAAGAACGCTCCTGGGTTTGGCATCCCGGAAGGCCGTATAATCGATCTTCGGCTCCGAACTGCCACAGGCACTCAGAACAAGCATAAGAGAGGCGCTGGCCAGAATACGAAAAGAAGTACGTATATTCATCATCTTTTCCTTATTTCGACGCAGCGGCACTGCCGGTCGCAGCCGGCTGAGCGGAGGCAGGGGCAGGCGAGACAGCAGCCACCGTCCGGACCTGACCCATATTCTTCAGCAGAAAATCCATATAGGGCGCGGCTTCAGGAAACTGCGTCTTTTCCTGAGTGAACTCCTGAGCAGCCAGATCGCCCCGGCCGCTCGCGGCATCCAGTAGTCCGAGATGAGCATGAAAACCCGGAGGTAGCGCCAGATTCTGCGCCTGAGCCTGCTGCTCATCCTTCTCCATGGCAAGAACCTGAGACTGGGGATCTGTCTGCCCCTTCAGATAGGCATAGGTCTGGTCAGGATAATTCCCCCAGTAATAAAGAGGCCGCTGGGACTGGCCACAACCTGAAAGCAGGCCGAGAAAGGCCAGGCTCGCAAGAGACGTTTTGCGTAACATCATTGGAAACTCTGTTTTTCGGGAGGAACGGATCAGCGAAGGGTGCCGGCATCAACCTGGGAGGACAGATGATTCACCGCATCCTGAATCGCAAGATCAAGAACCTTGCCATTGAGCGTGGAGTCATAGCTGGCCGTACTGCCGAAACCGAGCACCTCACGGCTGGACAGGCTGTATTCGGCAGCCCCCTCACTCGTCGCGACAACAGCAGACGTCAGAGGATTGACGATCTGCACGCTCACCTTGGCATAGGCAACCTGGCTCCGCCCCTGACCGGCAATGCCGAACAGCTGCATATCCCCGGTCTCCTTGCGGCCGAACGCCGTCACATCACCGGTGATCAGGTAGCGCGCACCCTGAATCGACTGGCCCTGATGCAGAAATCCGGACTCAAGACGGGACTCGGAAAGGTTGTCACGATCAAGAACACTGAAACGACCACTCTGCTGCAGACGGGTCAGCAGAATCGTGCGCGCCTGATTTCCCAGACGATCAATACCGTCAGAGAAAATACCGTTCATATAGTTTGACCGGTTGGCAAATTTACCTGCAGCAATACTTACACGGGGGCCGTTATACGGAACCACAGCCGAACTGACCGGAGGAACGGGGAGCGTTCTTGAGTTCTCCTCGGCGCAGGCAGCAAGCCCGAGCAGAGAAAGAACAAGAACACCGCATGAAGATTTCAGACGCAATACCATGATCCTGTAAGCTGGATGAGACAGAACCACAGTTTGTTACAATATTGGAAATATTATGTAAATTCATGGCAGGTAGCAGGCAGGAAAAACGACCTGCTACCTGCTACCTGCTACCTGCTACCTGCAGATCAGTATCAGGACTCTTTCGCCCATTCCTGATGATGAGGCACCTGCGGATCCGTCCCCTTAAGGATCATGTGCCAGTACATCGGCAGGAAGACATGAGCCTTGAGGAACCAGGCAAACCGGCTGGCCTTCCTCTGGTCATACGGAAAACTCGGAGCCGGTTTCCCGCCATACAGGAACTCAGCCAGCACCACCTTGCCGTAAGACACCGTCAGAGGGCAGGCACCATACCCGTCATAGCTCGCCGGTATCGGATGCCCGTCAAGAGACGCCAGCAGATTGGTCACCACAACAGGCGCCTGAGCCCGTGCCGCCGCCGCCGTCTTGGCATTGGACGTCCCCAGAACATCGCCCGCGCCGAAAATATTGTCATATTTCGTATGCATCAGTGTCGCAGGATCGATGTCCAGCCAGCCGCCGGAATTCGCCAGAGGACCGGACCTGATGAAATCCGGCGCGCTCTGCGGCGGCGTAACGTGAAGCATATCGAACTTCTTCGTAACGCTCGTCTCGGACCCGTCCGGCCCCGTCACCTTAAACGTCGCCGTCTTCCCGGGACCATCAACAGCAGTCAGCGTGTGTTTGTACTGCACGTTGATCCCGTAATAATCCACGTAGCTCTGAAGGGCAGGGCGGTAATACCCCACACCGAACAGCGCATCACCGGAAAGACAGAATTCCACATCCGCCCGGTTGAGAATTCCCTCCCTGCGCCAGTAATCAGCTGCAAGATAGGCAATCTTCTGAGGAGCACCCGCGCACTTGATCGGCATCGGCGGCTGCGTGAACAGCGCAACACCGCCGGAAAACGTCTGCAGACAGGTCCAGGTGTATTCAGCACCCGCCGCGGAATAGTTACTGCAGACCCCGTTCTTCCCAAGCGTCGCGGAAAGCCCCCCGATCGCGTCCCAGTCCAGCTGAAGCCCGGGACAGACCACAAGACGGCGATAGCCGACACGCCGCCCGTCAGACAGCGTCACCATCCGCTCATCAGGCTCGAACGAGGCAACGGAAGCCCGCAGCCACGTAACACCCTTCGGAATGACGCCGCCTTCCTGACGCAGGGTCTTTCTCAGCGGGATCACCCCCGCTCCCACAAGCGTCCAGCCGGGCTGATAGGCATGGGTCGTGGAGGGATCAATCACGGCAACGGAAAGCTGCGGTCGCTGGCGCTTCAGACGCGCGGCAATGGCTATGCCGGCCGTGCCGCCCCCGACAATAACGACGGTAAAAGCTTCAGATGCGGATGTCTCGCTCATCTCTCATCTTCCTTCTGCTGCTCCGGTATTCCGGGCAGCATGCGGCGATCAGGGGATGCCTGTCTACATCTGAGAACGGATCAGGAAGCAGGGCTGTCATCCTTGAACCAGACCTCGACAGGGCCGGACAGCCTGATGGTCATGGGATTCCCCTGACGATCCAGAGTCTTGCCGACAGCCACCTTCACCCAGCCCTCGCTGATGCAGTATTCCTCGACATTGTGCTTCTCAACACCCTTGAACCGCACGCCCACACCACGCGCCAGAAGCTCATTGTTGAAAAACGGGCTGATCGGATTGACGGAAAGACGATCGGGAGGCGTGTCGGTCATGTTCAGAACTCCGGAATTATGGATCGGTACGCTTCAATCGGACATTCTGCCACAAGGAGCAACCGTGCAGCCCCATGTTTACCTGAAATTATAGGCTTTCACACATGCTCCCCCGATGCAGACCAGCACCTCTCTCGACAGATACGATCTGGAGAACATCCTCCTGATGGAAAACCGCGCGCTCCCGCCCAGGGAACGCGCGGAAATGCACTATCATCTGTGGGAAATATGCCAGGCCGAAGGAAAACCGGACCTCGCCATGTCCCATCTGGCAGCCGCGATGCTGACAGATCCCCTCCGCATGGCGCCGGAAACCGGAACCCCGCCCGCCCGGACCATCCTCGCCATCAATGCCGCCGGAACATTCCAGACCAACCTGCCTCTGGGCATGCTCCTGGACGATACCACCCGCCTGCACACGCTCTGGCTCCCCGATAACGGCAGAATCCCGGAAAGAACCAGGCGGAGACTGGAAAACATAGCCCCGCAGCTCGACTGCATCTTCCTCTGCATCGCAGAAGACGCCGCCCTCAGCGAAACTATCCTCGCGGCAGACAGACTCGCCCGTAAAACCGGCGTGCCGGTCATCGGCAGCGGAGAGGCCGTGCTCGCGCTCTCCCGCACCGGCGCAGCCTCCGTATTGCCACACTCCGCTGATATCATCCTCCCGCAATGCAGACGTATCAGCATGGCAGACAGCACCGCGGCCGCCGCCGGTCTGAACTTTCCGGTCCTGATGCGCCCGGTCTCCTCCCACGCAGGCCGGAAACTGGTGAAGGCAGAATCCATACAGGACTGGCAGCAGGCCCTGAAGGACTATGCGCAGGACGAGGATCTCTTCGTCACGGATTTTACGGATTACCGCGGCCCGGACGGGCTGTGGAGAAAATACCGGGCCGTATTCGTGGAAGGCAGACCCTTCCCGGTCCACATGGCCATCCATACGGACTGGGCCGTCTGGTACTACAAAGCCCGTATGGAACTCTACCCGGAACGCCGGGCCGAAGAGACCCTGTTCCTGACTGATATGCAGGCAGCCACAGGAGAGAGAGCTGCCAGAGTCCTGGAGGCCATAGGCCGCGCGGTGCCCCTGGATTATTTCGGTCTGGATTTCGGGGTGGATGCACAGGGAAGGCTGATCGTGTTTGAGGTCGAGACAGGCATGATCGTCCACGACCAGGATTCCCCTGACGTATTCCCCTATAAAAGGGAGCCCGTCAGGAAAATCCGCCAGGCCGTGGAGGCAATGGCAGATCGCAGGGCAGGCAGGTGCTGACAGATTTTGTTCTGGCGGATAATTTTTGATATAACCCGCCTGCCCCTAACCGGAGAAGGAAGTCAGGGTGAAGCGTGTTCGCAAAACCGGAATGATGCTGTTTGTGGCAGGAGCTTCCTTCATGGGAAGGCCGCACCACGCCGCTGCGTCCCAGATGACGTCAGCCGACTCCGCAGCGCGCACGTCATGGAGCGCGTCCGTCCGCTCAGCCATGGCCCGCAGGGCGAAAAACCCGGAAGACGATGCCGCATCCGTTCAGGAAAAAGGCGTCGCCAGCTGGTACAGAGGCCGGCCGATGCGCCGCCAGCGCAAATCGGCAGCACCCGAACTGACCGCCGCGCACCCCAGCGCACCGATGGGATCTCATCTGAAGGTCACATCCGAAAAAACCGGCCGCAGCGTCGTCGTGACAGTCAATGACCGCGGACCGTTCATCGGAGGCCGGGTCATAGACCTTTCAAAGGCCGCCGCCCAGAAAATCGGACTGGTGGGGCAGGGCGTAGGTAACGTCACGATAGAACCGGTCGAGGTCGCAGCCGCACCGGAAGAAAAAAAGAAGAACTGATCCCCGTCAGTCTTCCAGGTGATGGGGCAGCCGCAGTTTGCGTGCAATACCGCGCGCCTGCGCCTCCATCTCCGCATTGAACTCAGCCCCGAGCAGAACAACGACGGCGCTGACAAAAAACCACATCATCAGTGCAATAATGGCGCTCAGAGGGCCATAGGTGGAGCCGTACTGCGCGACATTCGTCACATAGAACGAAAACGCGGCAGACAGGATGATCCACAGAAACGCCGCCCCCACAGCCCCGGGAATAACCCAGCGCCACAGCACCTCCTTACGGGACGGTCCGTATTTATAAAGAATGCAGTTCGCAAAAATCAGAAAAAGCAGCATGACGCCCAGGCCGCCCAGCCGGACAGCCAGCTCAACCGAACCCGGAGGAGGGCTGATCATCATCAGATACGGCAGAAAATGGATCATCACCGGAAGAGCAACAACCAGCGCCAGACTGAGGGAAGCCCCGCCGATCGCCGCAAGCGTAAGACTGAGCGCCATCAGCTGAAAAACAAAAAAACTCCTCTCCTCCTTGCGGTCATAGGCAAAGTTCAGCGCGGCAAGGATAGCCTTCGTGGATGCGGAGGCAGACCATAAAGCCACAGAAACCGTAACCAGAAGGCCGAAAGTCAGAGAAGAATGAGGCTCTGAGACAAGAATATTGATCCGGCTCTGTATGATGGAAAAAGCCGAGTCAGGAACAAATCGCCGGATCGTATTGAGCTGCTCCGCAACATCCTGAACATTAAAAACCAGGCCATAGACGGAAATAAGCGCGCTGATCGCCGGAAAAAGAGACAGCGTTGTATAAAACGCGCAGCCTGCCGCCACCAGCATGATGGGGCCGGACACGGCAGCCACAATCGTACTCCGGCCGATCGCAAACCAGTCCCTCAGCGTGAAGGAAAGAGGGGAAAGCGCACGCGACGCAGGGGTTGAGGCAGGGCCTCCCGCATCGGAATCGTCTGAAGCGGGCGACAACGCCTGTCCGTCCGTCATATTAGGCTGTCCCTTTACATGGTTGTGACCGGCTGCCCCGACAGAGAGCGACAGAAATCAGGCGTTTTCTAGACCGGAAACCTGAAGTCAGACCAGTTTTTTCAGAAGAACACGATTTTTCCGTTGCATTCGTGGCGAAGAAGTCTCATTGTCCACGCCACACGCAGCAACGCACGTGCCACTGGCCCTTTGAGGTTACGCAACGACGTCAAGCGTTCTGGCAATCGGGCGCCCGCAAGGAGCCCTCCTGGTCGCTGGTCCGTTAGACCGTTTCGCAACATTTACTCCGGACGGAGTAAGTTCAGCAAGGGTGAGTGAAATGACGCCCAAAGTCCATCGTTTTCTCGAAGAGCAGAATCCTCCCACGCCATGCCTCGTCGTAGACGTGGACGAGGTCGAGGCCCGCTACGCCGCCCTTCAGGCCGCGCTGCCGGTCGCAAAAATCTATTATGCAGTCAAGGCAAATCCCGCAGCTCCCATTCTGGAGCGGCTGGTCAGCCTCGGTGCCTGCTTCGATGCGGCCTCCTGGGAGGAAATCCGCCTCTGCCTGAGCGCGGGCGCATCTCCGGAGCAGATTTCCTTCGGAAACACAGTCAAAAAAGTCTCCGCCATCGCCAGCGCATGGGATGCGGGCATCCGCCTGTTCGCCTTCGACAGCAGGGAAGAACTGGAGAAACTGGCCGAACACGCGCCGGGATCGAAAGTATACTGCCGCCTGCTCGTTGATAATTACGGCGCGGAATGGCCGCTTTCCCGCAAATTCGGCACAACCGTCGAAAGCGCGGAAGAACTGCTTGCAGACGCGGAAGCCCTCGGCCTCGTTCCGTTCGGTGCCTCCTTCCACGTCGGAAGCCAGCAGACATCCTCATCCGCCTACGAGACAGCCATAGAGCGCGTCGCAGGGCTGGTGCACCGTCTGCGCGACCGCGGCGTCGATCTCCGGATGATCAATCTCGGGGGTGGTTTCCCGATCCGCTATCGCGACGACGTGCCGGAAATCGATCATTTCGGCGGGGCAATCTCCGGCGCGCTGGTGCGCCATTTCGGAAACGCCATCCCGGAAATCCTGATTGAGCCCGGACGTTTCATCGTCGGCGCCGCCGGAATGGTCTCCACCGAAGTCGTGCTGGTCAGCAGACGCGGCCGCCAGGACGGACCCCGCTGGGTCTATCTGGATATCGGCCGCTTCGGCGGTCTGGCGGAAACGGAAGGCGAGTCCATCCGCTATCCGGTCAGCGCCCGCGGAGCACTCTCGCCGCTGATGGATCAGGTCTTTCTCGCAGGACCAACCTGCGACGGCGCAGATATCATGTACGAGAAAAGCTACTACGAACTGCCGCGCGACCTCAAAAGCGGAGACCGCGTGGAAATCGCAGGAACGGGAGCCTACGTCTCAACCTACTGCTCAACCAGCTTCAACGGCTTCGAGCCGCTGGAGGAATACTACATCTGATGTCGTTCATTGACACGTCAGGAGGGCGGAGTAGGGTTATACCCTGTTTCACCTGACCTGACTGTGTTGCCTGAATGCCTCTGGATGAATCGCTTCCCTTCCTGCCGGTACGTATCGCTGTCCTGACCGTATCAGACAGCCGTACACTCGTCGATGACAGATCAGGAGACGCCCTCGCCGGGCGTATCGAAGCCGCAGGACACATCCTGGCAGATCGCCGCATCGTGCCAGATGACCGGGATCAGATCGCCGCTATCCTGAAAGCCTGGATCAGCGATCCCCAGGTGGACGTCGTGATCAGCTCCGGCGGAACCGGCGTGACGGGACGTGACGTCACACCCGAAGCCTTCCGGCAGGTCATCGAAAAGGACATAGAAGGCTTCGGAGAACTCTTCCGGATGCTGTCCTACGCAAAAATAGGCACCTCAACCATACAGTCGCGGGCCCTCGCCGGAGTGGCCGGCGGGACCTATCTCTTCGCACTTCCCGGCTCAACCGGCGCAGTCAGGGACGGCTGGGACGATATTCTGAAATTCCAGCTCGACAGCAGACACCGTCCCTGCAACTTCGTCGAACTGATGCCGCGCCTGCGTGAGCATATCCAGGGAGATCATCATGGCTGACGATATTCGTCTTCTGATTCTTGGCGGAGACTACGTCGAGGATTACGAAATCATGGTGCCGTTTCAGGCGCTTTCGATGCTGGGCTATAAAGTGGATGTCGTCTGTCCGGACAAGAAACCGGGCGATAAAATCGTGACGGCTATTCATGATTTTGAAGGCGCGCAGACCTACAGCGAAAAGCGCGGGCATAATTTCGAGATCAATGCGGATTTCGCGAAAATCAATACAGACGACTATATCGGTCTGATCATCCCCGGCGGCCGCATGCCCGAATATATGCGGATGAATCAGAAAGCCATCGATCTTGTAAAGTCTTTTTCAGACCGTCCGATCGCCTGTATCTGTCACGGTGCCCAGATCCTCGCTGCAGCCGGAATGCTGAAGGGGCGAAAAGTCTCATGCTATCCGGCATGCCAACCGGAAGTGGAACTCGCCGGCGGAACATACGCCGATATCGGCATGACCGAAGCCGTCACCGACGACCTCCTGGTCACGGCCCCGGTCTGGACCGCACACCCCGCCTGGCTGTCCCAGTTCGCAGCCGTGCTCGGCGCGCGTATCTCCCTGTAATCAGCCCTGTAGCCCGGAAGGCCGGGTTGCGAAATACCGGTCAATCGCATCGCACATCGCCGTGGCGATGCGTGTCCGGTGCGCGCTCTGCCTCAGGGCCGTCTCGTCAGCGGGATTGGACATAAAGCCCATTTCCACAAGAACGGACGGAATATCAGCGGCCTTCAGAACAACAAAAGCCGCATGGCGCGAAGGATTGCTCAGAAGCGCTATACGCGACCGGAATGAACCGACAACAGCCTGGGCCATATGCGCAGACCCGCTCCTTGTCTCCTCACTGACAAGGCTGGCAAGAATTTTCTGCACCTCAGGCGAGGTGGCATGAACATGCGAACCACCGAACGTATCAGCATTGTTCTCGGTCGTGGCCAGAGCCGCAGACTGGGAATCTGAAGCCCGGGAACTCAGCGTATAAACACTGGCTCCCCGCACGTTGTGATCATGCAGGGCATCCGCATGCATGGAAATAAACAGAGCCGCCCCGTGCTTCTGCGCAAATTCAACACGCCCCTCAAGGGGGATGAAATGATCCTCTGAACGCGTCAGAGCCACACGATACCTGCCGGTTCCCATAATATGCCGCCGCAGCTCAGCAGCCGTCGCAACGGAAATATGCTTCTCATACGTCCCGGCATAGCCAATAGCCCCCGGATCCTTCCCGCCATGACCGGGATCAAGAACAATCAGAGGAGCAGGCGGCTGCGCACCGCGATGAACCGCCGGTGAGGACACGGCAGGTGAAAACAGGGAATGCCCGGAGGACGCAGAGGATTTCACACGCGCAAGGGCAGGGGACGCCACACAGCCGCTCGCGGCAGTCAGGGAAAGAAAACGCCGGCGATAAAGACGAAGCAGAGACGGATCTGTCGGGGAAGTCATGAAAAACCTTTCCGTCATGCAGTGTTTCTGCTTCTCGGGAGCCTGTCGGAATGTCCTGAATAAACCGTTATTCTGAGGCAGAACTGTGGCGCAGGGCGGAAAAACGCAGAGGCGGAGTTGCACTGCCCTGAAATTTCAGTCATCGTCGCCTGACGCGGAAGTGTAACGTCTGCCCCGGGCAGGCTGTATCCTCCGCACCTGGCCGCGCCCTGCAGCTGCAGGCAGGCCGGGAAGGATTTTATTACTGACTGTCGGGTGAATGGACAGAGTTCGCGGAAGAATAAAGCTGAGAGAGGAAAGGCCGTGCACTGCACATGCAGCGCGCCGTCGCGTCTCCTTCGCGTATCGTCTCCCGGAAATGAACCCGCGCCCTGGCAACGACGGTCCGTCTCATTTGCTCTCCGTATCTCCATATCGCGCGCGGCCCGATGCCGGATCCCGTCGTCAGCGTTTCCAGGCGGAAGCATTCCGGAGTTCTTCTTTTAATGACCAGGCGTATGTTAATCGATGCGACGCACGCGGAGGAAACGCGTGTCGTCGTCACGGACGGAAACAGGCTTGACGACTACGACGTCGAATCCTCAAGCAAAAAACAGCTTAAAGGTAATATCTATCTCGCCAAGGTTATCCGCATAGAGCCAAGCCTCCAGGCCGCCTTCGTCGAATACGGCGGCAACCGGCACGGCTTCCTGGCATTCAGCGAAATTCACCCGGACTACTTCCAGATTCCGGTGGCCGACCGCGAGAAACTCCTCGCGCTGCAGGAAGAGGAACTGGCCGCAGCCTCAGCCGACAACGATGGTGAGGACATCGTCGCGGAATCGGAAGAGGACGTGCAGGACACGGACTCCGCAGAGACCGCCTCCGCAGAGGCAGAGATGCCCGCGCCCGACTATGTCGGCGGAGAGACCGACACGGGCGACGAAGCCCTCATCCAGAAAAAAATGGCCCGCTTCCTGCGGAGCTACAAGATCCAGGAAGTCATCCGCAGACGCCAGGTCCTGCTGATCCAGGTCGTCAAGGAAGAACGCGGGAACAAGGGCGCCGCCCTGACAACCTACGTCTCCCTCGCCGGACGCTACTGCGTGCTGATGCCCAACGCCCTTCGCGGCGGTGGCGTATCGCGGAAAATCACATCCGCCAGTGACAGACGCCGCCTGAAAGACATCATCGCCGAACTCCAGCTTCCGCGTGGCATGGCCATGATCGTCCGCACGGCAGGCGCACAGAGACCGCGCCCGGAAGTCATGCGGGACTGCGAATATCTCCTCCATCTGTGGGACGATATCCGCGAACTCACCATGAAATCGATGGCCCCGGCGCTCATCTACGAAGAAGCCAGCCTGATCAAGCGCGCAATCCGCGATGTCTACACCCGCGACATCGAGGAAATCGTCGTGGACGGAGAGACCGCCTGGAAAGCCGCGCGTGACTTCATGCGTATGCTCATGCCGCAGAACGTGCAGAAAGTGCATATGTGGCGCAAGGAGCACCAGCCGCTGTTCGCGCATTACCAGGTGGAAGGGCAGCTCGATGCAATGCTCTCCCCCACGGTGCAGCTCCGCTCCGGCGGCTATCTGGTCATCAACCAGACGGAAGCCCTCGTCTCGATCGACGTGAACTCCGGCCGGTCCACACGGGAACGCAATATCGAGGAAACGGCGGTCAAGACAAACCTTGAAGCCGCCGATGAAGTCGCCCGCCAGCTCCGCCTGCGCGACCTCGCAGGGCTGATCGTAATCGATTTCATCGACATGGAATCCCGCCGCCACAACGGTCAGGTCGAACGGCGTCTGAAAGAAGCCCTCAGACACGACCGCGCCCGCATCCAGGTCGGCGGCATCTCCCATTTCGGCCTGCTGGAAATGTCACGCCAGCGTCTGCGGCCGTCCGTCGCGGAATCCGCCTTCATCACCTGCCCGCACTGCCAGGGCACGGGGATCATACGCGGGATCGAAAGCTCGGCCCTGCACGTGCTCCGCGCGGTCGAGGAAGAAGGTGCACGTCGCCGCAGCGCGGAAATCATCGTCCATGTGGCAGGAGAGATCGCGCTCTACATCCTGAACCACAAACGCTCCTGGCTCGCGGAACTCGAATCCCGCCACGACATGACGGTGCAGTTCGCAGCCGATTCAAGCCTGCCGATCCCGACCATCCGGGTGGAGCGGGTCCGTGCACAGACACAGGCCAGACAGAACGCTCCGGAACAGGAAATACGCGATATCCCGATCCGGCACACATCCCCCGCAGACGACATGCCCGCCGGAGACCCCGCCGAGGAGAGCGAGGAAACAGCCGCTCCGCTTTCCGCAGAAGAGGAAAACGGCGGAGAGGAAACCGGCCGCCGCCGTCGCCGCCGCCGTCGCCGCCGGAACGGTCAGCGCGGTCAGGAAGATCAGCAGAACGAGACCGGCAGCGATCTCCTTCCCGAGGAAGGAGAGGCCGATGCTCCCGAGCCGATTGTGGCAGAAACAACCCGGACCGGAACGCAGGAAAACCTCATGCCCGGTCGCAGCCGCACGAGAATGGCCCGCAAAGGCCGCACGGTGCAGCCCGCTGAGGCCCCGCGTCAGGACTGGCGCGGCCCGACACCGGCAGATCCGTTCGGAGGCGGATATACGGACATCTTCGATCTGATGGACGATACCGATCAGGAGCAGGAGGCGGTTGAATATATCGCTCCGGCTCCGGAAGAAGACGAGCCGGAAGAAAACGCAGCGGCCGAAGCCACCCATGCAGAAGCGAAAGAAGTTCCGGCTGCAGAGGAAAAACCCCGCGGCCGACGCGGTTCCCGCTACCTCCGCGGAGGACGGCGTGGTCGTAAACCAGCTGCCGAAAGCGATGTGACCGGAGACGTGGATGTCATCGTCGCGGAAGAGGCAGCTCCTGCTCCCGCCGTGGCAGAGAAACCGGCAGAGCGCCCCTCCGTCGTCGTCCAGCCTGTCGTCATCGATGATGCGGAACCTTCAGAGAAGCCACGCCGCGGCTGGTGGAACCGGAAGTAAAATCCGGTCTCCGCAACAATCCGGGCCTCTGATCCTGTCGGGTCAGAGGCCCGTTTTTTTTCACGGACCGCACTGCCAGGGATTTTCTTGCGCTCTCACGCCCGCAGGACCATCTTCAGCAGTATGAAATCGCCCGCGAAGAAAAAGCCCGCACATATGAACACGCCCCGCCCGGTTCTGTTCGAACCGGAGCGCCCGGCCGCGAAGGAAAAACGCTTCCGCATGGAAGTCGTCTCCGAATACAAACCGGCAGGGGACCAGCCGCAGGCCATTCGCGAACTGACAGACGGCCTTGAGAAGGGCGAGCGCGACCAGGTGCTGCTCGGCGTCACCGGCTCAGGAAAAACCTTCACAATGGCAAAGGTGATCGAGGCAACACAGAAACCAGCACTGATTCTCGCGCCGAACAAAACCCTGGCCGCACAGCTCTACGGGGAAATGAAACAGTTCTTCCCGAATAATGCCGTGGAATACTTCGTCAGCTACTATGACTACTACCAGCCCGAAGCCTACGTACCGCGCTCGGACACCTATATCGAAAAAGACAGCCAGATCAACGAACAGATCGACCGGATGCGCCATGCAGCCACACAGGCCCTGCTGGAACGCAACGACGTGATCATTGTCTCCTCCGTCTCATGCATCTATGGTATCGGCTCGGTCGAAACCTATTCCCGCATGGTCGTCAGACTGGAAACCGGCGCAGAGGCAGAACGGGAAAAACTGATCCGCGCCCTGGTGGAACTGCAATACAGACGCAACGATCTCGCCTTCACCCGCGGCACGTTCCGCGTCCGCGGCGACACGATCGACGTGTTCCCCGTCCAGAACGAAGACCGCGCCTGGCGCATCGACCTGTTCGGCGATGAGGTGGACAGCATCATCGAATTCGATCCCCTGACCGGAGAAAAAACCGGCGATCTCCAGGAAGTCAGCATCTACGCCAACAGCCATTACGTCACGCCACGCCCGACACTGAACCAGGCCATCTCGCAGATCAAACAGGAACTCAGACAGCAGCTCGCCATCTTCACGGAAGAAGGCAAACTGCTGGAAGCCGAACGGATCCAGCAGAGAACGACCTTCGATCTTGAAATGATGGAAACAACCGGCGTCTGCAAGGGAATCGAAAACTACTCCCGCTATCTCTCAGGCCGCAATCCGGGAGAACCCCCGCCGACCCTGTTCGAATATCTCCCGGAAGACGCACTGCTTATCGTGGATGAAAGCCACGTCACGGTCCCGCAGATCGGCGGCATGGAACGCGGAGACTTCGCACGCAAATCCGTCCTCGCGGAATACGGATTCCGCCTCCCGTCCTGCCTCGATAACCGCCCGCTGACATTCGAGGAATGGGACAGCTTCCGCCCGCAGAGCCTGTTCGTCAGCGCCACACCAGGCCCCTGGGAACTGGAAAGAACAGGAGGCGTGGTCAGCGAACAGGTCATCCGCCCGACCGGACTGATCGACCCCGTCACCGATATCCGCCCGGTAGAACGCCAGGTGGACGATCTTCTGGCGGAATGCTGCGAAACGGTAAAAAAAGGCGGTCGGATTCTGGTCACGGTCCTGACCAAGAAAATGGCCGAAGACCTCACGGAATATATGAACGAGGCCGGCGTGCGCGTGCGATACATGCACTCGGACATCGATACGCTGGAACGCATAGAAATCATCAGAGACCTCCGCCTGGGCGCGTTCGACGTCCTCGTCGGAATCAATCTTCTGAGGGAAGGTCTGGATATTCCCGAATGTTCCCTGGTCGCCATTCTCGACGCGGACAAGGAAGGCTTCCTGCGCTCACGCACCTCCCTGGTGCAGACCATCGGTCGCGCCGCCCGTAACGTGGACGGCCGCGTCATCCTCTACGCCGACAAAATGACGGACAGCCTCCGCTACGCCATAGAGGAAACCGCAAGACGGCGGGAAAAACAGTCGCAATGGAACGAGGAACACGGAATCACGCCAAAAAGCGTCCGTAAACATATCGGCGATATCATCGGCTCGGTCTTCGAACAGGATTACGTCACCGTCAGCCCGTCTCAGGCCTCGGAAACGGAGGAATTCGTCGGCCGCAGCCTTGATGAGACCATTGCAGGTCTCGAAAAACAGATGCACGCCGCAGCCGCAGACCTGGAATTCGAAAAAGCAGCCCGCCTGCGTGATGAGGTCAGACGGCTGGAGGAACAGCGACTGGGTCTGAATCCTTCCGAAACCAGACCGCAGCAGGAAAAGAAAAACACCCGCAGAAGGCGCGCCTGAACGACGCGCCGCTCAGCGGCCCAGTTCCAGGATGACAACCACCACCGGAACAATGGCCAGAAGCACCCAGGACCCCATGGCACACAGGGCAACGCCACGGGCAACCCTGCGACGGAGACGCCGGGAAAAAGACCGCGGGGCGGTGGCAGAAAGATCGGTCTGCTGCATCATTGTCTTCGCCTTCACAAACCAGAGGAACTGACGGTTGCAGGGTCAGCAGACGGGCAGACTAAGGCAAAACAGTGGCTGAGATGTGAAGGACAGTCACGGATCGATACAGCGACGCGTCAATCGTACCGGATGATAAAATAAGTAACCCGGATTTTCAGACAGCCCTGTTATCAGCAGCCAGAGTTACAAACCGGACCACCTCGTCCAGCTCCGCCTGCAGAGTCGCAAGCCGGTCCGTAATCGCGTGATCCTCACCCCAGCGCGCCATCTGGAACCGCTCATCAAGCATCGCGGCATAAGCAGCTTCCCGCGCATCCAGATGCCCGCCTGCAAGCACCAGCCCGAGCACGAAGCTGCCACAGGCCGGAACCGCAACCCCAAGCCCGGCAAGCTGCGCGTCAGACAGACCCGAAAGAACCCGCGCAAGCCGCGCCAGAGCCGCAGCATCCTGCTCCACAGGCAGAATGCCGTGCGTAACCTTCAGGCGCGCCCCGTAAAGCCGCTCCGCAAGATCAAGAATCGGCCCCCACAGACGCTCCTGCTCCTCACACAGCTCATGCGGATGATCCGCCCGGTAACACAGCAGATCCGATGACGCATAAGCCAGCAGCGCAGACTCCATCTCCTGCCGCTGCGGCGCAATACGCTCGATCATCGTTCCCGCAATCCGCGTCAGCCCGAACTCCTCCGGCCTCAGACGCCCCTTCGGATCATCCCGCCCGGCCGCATCCCACTCCGCACAGATGGCCTCGGCCAGAGACCGGGAAGGCACACGCAGAACCGCCCCGCCAGGCAGCCGGACCGGCCGCTCGTCAAGCTGCACGGACCACTGCCCGTCAGAGACGGCAACATCAGCCCGCTTCCAGAAACGCTGACCGGCTGCAGAAAAAACCATGGAAAACAGTCCCTCTCAGGCCGGACTCAGCCAGGATCAAGCAGACCCAGCTTGCGGAATATGTTCTGAAGTTTATTCCCGCGCGGCGTATAAACGGTCTGAGGCCCGGGCCCCGCAACACCCTCACGCGCATCGGACAGAATGGCAGGACAGGGATCACCCTCATCGGACGCCTTGCCGATCGTCAGCGTGAACACCTTGTCCGGACCGCTCTCGGGCGTAACCGCAAGACTGCCCGGAACCCCGCGCACGGAGATACGGGAGGAGACAAGAGCAGATCCCGCGCCGACATGAGCCTGAAAGTGAAAGTCAGAAGCCTTGTCAGGAATGTTGAAAGACCCGCTCCCGATCAGCGCCGCCCGGACACTGTCCAGACCGAGATGATCAAAATCCATACGCCCGTCAGCAAGAGTGAAATGCGCCCCAAGGCAGCGCAGCGGCAGCGTCCCCTTCAGATGCAGCTTCTGCGTCAGAATATCCGGCAGATGCACCCCGCTGAACTCGCCGCTGACCATGGAAAGGCCCGCATGACCCGTCAGATCACGCAGGGAGGCCGCGCCGGGAAAGGAAGGAAGATCAATCGTCCCGGTCAGCATCAGCTGACCACTGACCAGAGGAGGCTGGGAAAGAGCGCGGAGAATGACATCCGCAGGCAGCAGCAGCGGAGAGGCACTCAGACGGGCAGGGCGCAGAATAAAAGGAGAGAACGACGCAACATCCCCCTCAATCGCAACCGACTGCGGAACATCTGGGCCGGCCGCCCGGACCGGACTGGCAGACATATATCCGTCAGCAAAAGTAATATGCGCGGAAACACTGTTCCACGTCGCCTTGTCATAATGAATCGCCGGACTGTGCAGATCAAACGTCCCGCGCGCCGTCCGGAACCAGTTCCCCTTCACGAAAGGAAGGGTCAGCTCAGCCTGACCGGCAAGCTCCGGCTTCTCCGCAGTAACATGACCATCAGGCGTCTGAAACCGGCTGACAGATCCGTCAAATTTCGCAGAAAGAGCATGGCCGTTCCAGTTCCCCTTCGCATGAAGCTCCTGCTCGCTGCTCATCAGGGACAGATCGAACGGAAAATCAACGGAAGACGCCCCGTGCGTCAGAAAAATCTGCGGCGACCCGGTACTCCCGCTCAGCGTCAGGGGAATTCCGGAAACCGCCCCCTGCGCCTTGAGAATCACAGGTGAATCCGGCGCGCTCATCTCGATCTCGGACGACAGCACGGAACTGCGCGGAAGAACGCTCGCCGTATGAATCTGTCCGGTCGAAAAACGGAACGACCTGATCTTCAGATTTTTCGGATCACCGTCAAACGCAGCGGAAAGACTCAGCTCCTTCGCACCGACAGGCAGCGCCATTTTCGGAAACAGCGTGCTCAGAATATCCGTGCTGTCGAGATTCATCTCGATACTGACGGCAAAAGGAGCAAAATTGCCCGAAATATGCCCGTTCCCGGCCGTCCTGCCCTGCTGCCGGAAATTCACATGCAGATCAAAAGGCGCGGAATCAGACGCTCTGTGCAGGAAATAGGCCAGAGGAATCGTGCCATCCCCGTCAGCCACACCCTCTCCGCTGTGCACACGGAACATCAGATCGGAAGACGAAGACCCCGAACTCGCGGAGGAAGACAGACTCTCCACCAGAGCCCTGCCCGTCAGATGCAGCTTCTCATCATTCCACGAGACCGTAACACGGGAAATCCTGATATTGCGAATATCCGCCCCGGAGGACCGCGCAGCCGGAGCACCACTCTGCCCGCCACCGGACGCCGCCGCCTGCGGCTGCACCAGCCAGTTGCCACGCCCGTCAGCATAACGGTGCAGCGCCAGCGTACCGCCGGACACCGACAGATCGGAAATATCGGACTTCCGGCTGAAAATCGCACTCAGGGAAGGCCGTATCCGCACCTCATCCGCATGAAACAGGTCCGGACCACCCTGCCCGGGAAGATTGCCCACAGACACATCCCGCAGCTGAACCCAGGGAACAGGCAGAATCCAGAGCCGGACATCGCCGATCCTCACGGAATGTCCCGTCTGACGCTCCGCCTGAGCAATGATCCGCGTGCGAAGCCACGACTGATCCGACTGCGATACGCCAAACGTCAGGGCACCGCCACCGACAACAAGAACCCCGAGGGTAATCCCGGCTTTGGTACGGAACTTCATCGACATAATCTCCGCAGATCAGGAGCGGCGGGGAGGGGGCACGGACCCGGCCGTAAAACCGAGCGCCCTGAACGTCTCTTTCATATGCGGCGGAATTTCGGCATGCGCCTCCATCCAGCCCCCCGCCGGATGCGGAAACTGCAGACGCCGCGCATGCAGGTGCAGACGGTCGGGAAAACCGTCAATATGCACCGCATCACCGCCATATTTCGGATCGCCCAGGATCGGCGTCCCCAGAACCTCACAATGCACGCGAAGCTGATGCGTCCGACCCGTCAGAGGAGACAGCTCCAGCCAGGAAAATTTCCGGGCCGCGGAATCAACGGTCCTGTAATCGGATTTCGCAGACTGGGCATCCTCATCACCACGGGACGCCGGAACAACCAGAGCATTCGGACCCGCACCAAGCCGGGCCAGAGGCTGATCGATCTCACCCTCCATCGGATCAGGACGCCCGACAACAACCGCCCAGTAATCCTTCTTCACATCCCGCCCGCGAAACCGCTCCGCCAGCTTCGCCGCCACACCCGGAGATCGCGCCACCAGCAGAAGCCCCGACGTGTCACGGTCAATACGATGCACAAGACGCGGGCGCGGCTCATCCCCCTCCCGCAATCCGTCCAGCATCATATCAACATGCTTGCGGATGCCCGGCCCGCCCTGAGTGGGAAGACCGGACGGCTTGTTCAGAATGATGATCTGCTCATCACTCCAGATCACCATCTGACGGATTTCCCGGACCAGACGCTCATCCAGCTCCTGCCGCACCTCACGGACCGGCCTGTCAGCAGACGGAGCCGGAACCGGCGGAATCCGCACAACCTGCCCCGGAACAAGACGCGTGTTCGCCTCACAGCGCTTCCCGTCCACGCGGATCTGCCCGGTCCGGCACATCTTCTGCAAAGCCCCCTGCGTCAGATGCGGATAGTGCCGCCGGAAAAACCGGTCGAGACGGATGTTCTCCTCATCCGCCGTAACGGTCAGGGTCGACACACTCATGATGCAGGCTCCTCCCCGGATGCGCGTCGCGCACGCTTCTCAGCCCAGACAGACAGCCTGCGCCGGATCTCATGCTCAAACCCGCGGCCCGCAGGGTTATAGAATTGCGGGCGCCTCATGCCGTCGGGGAAATAATTCTGTCCGGAAAAGGCGTCCTCGGTGTCGTGGTCATAGGCATATCCCGCCCCGTAGCCAATCTCTTTCATCAGCTTCGTCGGAGCATTCAGGATATGAGTCGGCGGCATCAGGCTGCCGGTGGACTTTGCCGCCACCCGCGCCGCCTTGTAAGCCGCATAAACCGCATTGGATTTCGGCGCGGTCGCAAGATGAACGACAAGCTGCGCCAGAGCCAGCTCCCCCTCAGGAGACCCCAGCCGCTCATAAGTCTCCCACGCAGACACGGCAAGCGTCAGTGCAGAAGGGTCCGCCATCCCCACATCCTCAGCCGCAAACCGCGTCAGACGCCGCGCGATATAACGCGGATCCTCACCGCCCTCCAGCATCCGCGCAAACCAGTACAGAGCAGCATCGGGATCAGACCCGCGAAGGGATTTATGCAGCGCGGAAATCAGATTGTAATGCTCTTCACGATCCTTGTCATAAAGAACGGCCCGCTTCGCCAGAAGCGAGGCCAGCCTCTGCGGGTCCAGCGGCTCCCCGCTGCGAAGTGCGAGAAGCTGCTCCGTCATGTTCAGAAGATACCGGCCATCCCCGTCCGCCATTGCCCGCAGCGTCATCCGCCCCTCCGGCGTCAGAGGCAGAGCCCGCCCGGACAGAGCCTCAGCCCGCACAAGCAGAGCCTCCAGAGCCTCATCATCCAGACGCCGCAGAACCAGAACCTGACAGCGGGACAGCAGGGCGGAGTTGAGGGAAAAGGACGGATTCTCCGTCGTGGCCCCCACAAGAACAATGGTCCCGTCCTCGGCAACCGGCAGGAAACTGTCCTGCTGCGTGCGGTTGAACCGGTGAATCTCATCCACAAACAGCAGCGTTCCGCCGCCCTTACGCGCAAGGCTCCGCGCCTCGTCAAACGCACGCTTGAGATCGGCAACACCGGAAAACACGGCAGAAAGCTGAACAAACCGCAACCCGGCCGCACCGGCCAGAAGCCGGGCAATCGTGGTCTTGCCGCAGCCCGGCCCGCCCCAGAGAATAAGACTGGCCAGAGAGCCGCGCTCCAGCATCGCCGTCAGAGCACCATCCGGACCAAGAAGATGCGGCTGCCCGACAACATCCCCCAGCCCGGCAGGCCTCAGCCGGTCAGCCAGAGGCTGGGATGCGGAAGGCGGAGCGGCAGGCCGGTCCGGAACAGACCCGCCGAACAGATCGTCATCAGGTGAAGGCATCAGATCAGAAAGGCCAGTTCCCGGCAAAGGAGGCCGCATGAACACAGGCCGCCGCCAGCACGGAGACGAAAAGAACCGCCAGTATCATCTGCAGCACGTCCTTAAGAACCGTGCGGTCAATCCGGTCCGGATCGGCAGCCGTATTATCCACGGGCGCCGGGGTCGCATTCTGCACTGAATCTGTCATTCCCGCCTCCGGCGCTCCGCTCAATCCGGCCCACCATACAACACAAACCCGCCCGGAGCTAAATCAGAAGCTCCGTCCGGCGCTGAATATGGCAAAACCCCCTTGCACCTGTCCTGCCCGGGATGTATGAGTCGCCCCGGAACATGGGTGCGTAGCTCAGCGGTAGAGCATCGCCTTCACACGGCGGGGGTCACAGGTTCAATCCCTGTCGCACCCACCATGTTTTCCGATTAAATATCAGTGTCATAGCCGGTTCCGGCCTGAATATCCTCAGTCCACGCGCGATATGCCTGAGAGCAGTTATTCGGCGCACGCAAATCCGCGCCGCTGACTCCGGCGTCTGTCCTCATAAATGAGAACATCACAGGCACGATTCCGACACACGTATATGGCCGGATTGAAAAGCTGATTGAGGCGTCATGCGGACGGGGCCTGCCGGAAACCCCGCAATAACGCCCCGTCCATCCGGACGTGCTCAGGTGGGCAGAATATCACCTGATCACCGCATGACACACGGATAGTGCGCCGGCCACGCGAGATGATCAACCCGCAAAAGTTCCGCTATCCCGAAATTTCAAAACATTCAACTCTTCTCCATCTGTTGCAAACGGGTAGCTCAGATTTTGCGCCTGCAGGGTGAGCCTCGTCACAGCAGGGATCAGGACGATTATGATGAGATATCTCCGTGGGCAATCAAAAAAGCTTGGGCTCAACTTCCAATATCCCTGTTTCGCAAAACGGAGGTGACAAGATGCTAATTTAGACATAATTAAGATGAATATGATTTTTTATTACGTCGTGTCGTCAGTTAAGCAGTATGATGATTGAAGCGAACTGCACTGCTGCGAGGAAAGTAGATTTGAGTTT
>NZ_JAJJND010000149.1 GCF_029759835.1 Acetobacter sp. AN02 | reverse complement strand
CAAACTCAAATCTACTTTCCTCGCAGCCGTGCAGTTCGCCTCAATCATCATACTGCTTAACTGACGACACGCCGTAATATAGGCAGCTTAAGATCCGGCGCGCCGGGATCTGTCCGGCGCGCCGGAAACATGATCTGTCAGCCGCGATAGATCGGGAACTTGGCGCAGAGTGCCTTAACGCGCTCATGCACGGCGTTCTCGATCTTTGCATCTCCCTCACCGCCGGAGGCCGCAAGGGCTGCCAGAACCTCGTCAATCATCTCTCCGACCTGGTGGAATTCTGCCTCGCGGAAGCCGCGCGCGGTTGCGGCAGGGCTTCCGAGGCGGATACCGGACGTGATGGCAGGCTTTTCCGGATCGAACGGCACGGCATTCTTGTTTGCCGTAATCCCCGCACGCTCCAGTGCCTGCTCGGCGCTCTTGCCTGTGACCTTTTTCGGGCGCAGATCGACCAGCAGAAGATGGCTGTCCGTGCCTCCGGTCACGAGGTCAAATCCACGGGCCAGCAGGGTTTTGCCCAGCGCTTTTGCATTTGCGGCGACGGCTGTCTGATAGGCTTTGAATTCGGGTTTCAGCGCCTCTCCGAATGCCACTGCCTTACCGGCGATGACATGCATCAGCGGCCCGCCCTGAAGGCCGGGGAAGACGGCGGAATTGATTTTCTTCGCCAGATCCGGGGTGTTCGTCAGGATCAGACCGCCGCGCGGGCCACGCAGCGTCTTGTGAGTCGTGGAGGTGATGATGTCCGCGTGCGGGATCGGGCTGGGGTACAGACCCGCTGCGACCAGACCCGCGAAATGCGCCATATCGACCATCAGCAGCGCGCCGACCTCATCCGCGATTTTGCGGAAACGCGGGAAGTCGATGATACGCGGATAGGCTGAACTGCCGGCAACGATGAGTTTCGGTTTTGTCTCGCGTGCCAGATTTTCCATCTCGTCGTAGTCCAGCTCGCCATCCTGGCGGCGGACTCCGTACTGCACGGCATTGAACCATTTTCCGGAATAATTCGGAGCCGCGCCGTGTGTCAGATGACCGCCGGCTGCAAGGCTCATCCCCAGAACGGTATCACCCGGCTTGACCACGGCCATGAAGGCGGCCTGATTGGCATTGGCGCCGGAGTGCGGCTGCACGTTGGCGAACTCCGCACCGAAGAGCTGCTTCAGGCGCTCAATGGCCAGAACCTCGACCTTATCGACTTCCTCACATCCGCCGTAATAGCGACGTCCCGGATAGCCTTCGGCATATTTATTGGTCAGAACGCTGCCCTGTGCCTGTATGACGGCGAGAGACGCCATATTCTCGCTGGCGATCAGCTCGATACCGTCCTGCTGGCGGACGAGTTCACCGTGAATGGCTGCAGCCACTTCCGGATCAGTGTCGCTGACCGACGCGTTGAAAAAGCGGTGCAGGTCCGTCTGGCTCACGGGCTCACTCACAGGGGATTCTCCTGAGGAAGTATGGTCACGCAACCTGCCGGATACCGGGCAGGCCTTGCAAAGGTCTTTACCGCAGCTTCCTCCCGCACCCAAGAGCGCGGAGCTGTCTTTTACAGAACGGTGCGCTGTCGTATCATCCTCCGAAAGAGGAGACATGTATGCCCGAAACGCGTCCCGGGCCGGGCACTCTGTTCCGGCGTAAATCGATCAGTGCCCCTGCCGGAAGCGCGAGGCTGAGGCGGGTTCTGGGGGCAGGGAATCTGATTGCGCTTGGAATCGGCTGCACGATCGGGGCCGGGCTGTTTTCCCTCACCGGTATTGCCGCATCGGAAAATGCGGGTCCGGCCGTGCTTATCGCCTATCTGATCGCAGCGGTTGCCTGCGGATTTTCGGCTCTGTGCTACAGCGAACTGGCCAGCATGATCCCTGTGGCGGGCAGTGCCTATACCTATGCCTATGTCGCGTTCGGCGAGCTTGTGGCCTGGATCATCGGCTGGGATCTCGTGCTGGAATATACGGTCGGCGCGGCGACCGTATCCGTCAGCTGGTCGCGTTACGTCACGTCACTGCTGAACAGCTGGGGTATTTCGCTCTCTCCCCGACTGACTGCCTCTCCTTTTGAAACCATCGTGATGGCCGACGGCTCTTCTGTTCGCGGACTGATGAATCTTCCGGCCGTCTTTATCGTCTGCGTTATTTCGCTGCTTCTGATCCGCGGAATTTCCCAGTCCGCGCGGGTGAATGCAATCATCGTCGCCGTGAAGCTGGCCGTGATTGTCGCGGTGATCGTATTTGGTCTGCCCTACATCACGACCGCCAATTATCATCCCTTCATTCCGCCTAATGACGGCACGTTCGGGCATTTCGGCTGGTCCGGAATCATGCGGGCTGCAGGCACGGTATTCTTTGCCTATATCGGTTTCGATGCGGTTTCGACGGCCGCACAGGAGGCACGGAATCCGGCGCGCGACATGCCGATCGGTATCCTCGGCAGTCTTGCTGTCTGCACGGCGGCCTATGTGGCGTTCTCGCTGGTTCTGACCGGAATTGTGAATTTCCATGACATGATCGGAGATGCCGCGCCGGTGGCCTCCGCGATCGACCGGACACCGTTTCCCTGGCTTCAGGTTCTGGTCAAGCTCGGGGTGATCTGCGGCTTCACCTCTGTCCTGCTGGTCCTGCTTCTGGGGCAGAGTCGCGTGTTTTATGCGATGTCCCGTGACGGGCTGCTGCCGTCCATGTTCAGCCGCACGCATGAGCGGTACTATACGCCCTGGATGTCCAATCTGTTTTTTATGGTGCTGACGGGGCTGCTCTGCGCATTCCTGCCGATTTCCGAGCTTGGCCATATGACATCCATCGGCACGCTGCTGGCTTTTATCATTGTCTGCGCCGGTGTAATGGTACTGCGCGTGAGGGAGCCGGAGCGTCCGCGCCGCTTCCGGGTGCCGGGCGGCATGCTGTTCCCGGTTCTCGGTATTGTCTCATGCCTTGCGGTGATGCTGTCCTTGGACGTGCTGACATGGATCAGGATGGCTGTATGGCTTGTGCTGGGCCTTGGGATTTATTTCGGATACTCCCATCGCAACAGCCTTGAGAGCAGAAGGTAAGGGCCGGTTCAGGTCAGGGGAGGCTGCGGACTGGCAGGCTGTTTCTTCTTCCAGATCCATGCGATGATTGCCGCGACCGCCTGGTAGTATTCATAGGGAATCTCGGTATCTTCCGGGAAAGCGTAGAGTGTGCGGGCCAGCGGCGGATTGGGCACTACCGGCACCTTGCTTTCCCAGGCAAACTCCCTGATGCGCGCAGCAAGCTCATCCGTGCCTTTTGCAACAATACGCGGTGCATTGCCGTCTCCGGTATCGTAGGCCAGAGCGACGGCATAATGCGTCGGGTTGGTGACCACGACAGTGGCCTTATACCAACTCTGGGATGCCCTGACTCATATTTGATTTCTTTACGTCGTGTCGTCAGTTAAGCAGTATGATGATTGAGGCGAACTGCACGGCTGCGAGGAAAGTAGATTTGAGTTTGT
>NZ_JAJJND010000148.1 GCF_029759835.1 Acetobacter sp. AN02 | reverse complement strand
CAGCCTGGAACAATCTCTCTGCCCTGCCGGAAACCATCCGATCCATCGGTCTCAGAAAGTGGGCTCACACAGGTCAGCCACTATAACCGTTGGTATAACCATGACAGACCCAACATGGGGAACGGTGGGTTCACACCCGCCCAGAAACTAAAAACAGCTGCCTGAATTCTCATTCAACGCCCCATTAAAAATGGGGAGATTACCCAAACATCAATCACCGCCGTTAAAATAGAGTTCACATCAGGAGAAAATGGAATAAAATTCATAATAAATGAAATAAAGAAATAGTATAGAAAATATAATAACGCCAAATCATGGATGTTATATATCTTTTATACAAATATACTTTATTCCATATATTTGAAAAAATATCCCGTAATAAATGATATAATATAATGTGCATATTATTAAAATTAAAATATTATATAAATAATCTTTCGAATTTAAAAACACAAAAGAAGAATAAATTAATTCTATAAATATAGAATGTATAAGCGAAAATAATAAAAATTTAGTTGTACTTTAGAAGAAAAATATTCCTCTTTCCTGACCCGTCATCAGAAGCAAAGAACCTCTGAGAACTGATCCTTTATGTGCTTTCGTATCTGTCGTATCTGACACTGCTTTATTCTCTCTGGTATTACTCATTCTCTACCTGCACTCTCCCTGACGGCAGGACTCAGCCTCGTCTCAGGGAAGACGGGAGAATAAGTTCTCTCAGAAAGTTATATTCCGCAGAAAGAAGCGTCGCCACGCCATAGCATGCAAGGATAAACAGGATGTTCGCAATACACAGAAGCGCAGCCTGCCCTTTGCTGACCGCAAGTCCCGTGCGCGCGACAAACCACATCAGCCAGAGACTGTAGAGGCCCGACACGATCACGACCGCCGCTGCCAGCCCCTGCTGACCGACAAGAGACGGCGTCAGAAGCGAAGCCAGCAGCAAGGTCAGCACCATGACAACCGGCTGCAGCCAGTCGCACCACAAGGCTGCCGTGGCATAGCGCAGCCAGAGATCTTCCTTTTTCCAGTATTTTGCCAGAGCATGGGAGATCACCGGCGGTGCAAGAAACGCGCAGAGCGAGAGACTCACACGCGTAAGTGCAATAAGCCTGTGCCCCGACATCAGACCGGTCAGAGCGGCAATAATATTCAGCGCCACACCAGGCGCGAGTGCGGCCAGAAAAGTCTGGATCGTACTGCGGAAGCAGGTGATACCTTCCTGCCTCCCGGTACCCAGCAGCATGATGCCCCTGAGCACCGATTTCGGATCAGGCTGCGGGTCTCCCGGCCTGCGCATCATACTGCCTCCGCTGCCCTGCTCAGGAACAGTTCATATATCCGCGCAAGCTGATGCACGTCCTGCACGAGGACGTGTTCATCAATCTGATGCATGCTCGCCCCCACGAGACCGAATTCCGCAACGGCACAGCAGCGCGCGATAAACCGTGCGTCGGAAGTACCGCCTCCGGTATCGAGGCGCGGTTCCTGCCCGGTAACCTCCTTCACCGCTGCGACAAGCGCTTCGGTCTCCGGGCCGGGCGACGTCAGGAAAGACTCGCCACTGATATGAATTACCGCCTCATAATCCGGTACATGGCGGGTACAGATCGTCCGGATCCAGCCTTCAAGGGAAGCGCCCGTGTGCAGATCGTTGAAACGAATATTCAGCGCCGCATGTGCTTCTGCCGGAATGACGTTGGTTGCAGTATTCCCGACGTCGATGCTCGTAATCTGCAGGCCGGAGGGCTCAAACCACCGAGATCCCTGATCCAGAGGAGTCCGGGTCAGATCATCAAGAATACGCAGCAGGCGATGCACCGGGTTATCCGCCCGATGAGGATACGCCACATGTCCCTGGCGGCCCCGCACCGTAATCCGGGCGTTCAGACTTCCCCGACGGCCGATCTTGACCATATCGCCAAGTGCTTCAGGACAGGTTGGTTCCCCGACCACGCAGAAATCCGGAATCTGACCGTTTTCCTGCATCCATTCCAGGACTTTGACTGTACCGTGGCGGGCATGGCCCTCCTCGTCACCCGTGATCAGCAGACTCACGGACCCGGGAAAATCCGGCGTATGGTCAAGAAAGGCCAGAGCTCCCGCAACGAAAGCAGCAATCCCTCCCTTCATGTCGCAGGCACCGCGTCCGTAGATCACACCCTCAGAAATCACGCCGCTGAAGGGATCATGGGTCCAGGCACCGGTGCCCGGCGGGACAACGTCCGTATGCCCGGCAAAGCAGAGATGCGGCGCACCACTCCCTCTGCGGGCAAAGAAATTCGGAGTCCGGTCCGTGCCCTCCCCGAAAGGCAGGCGCGTGACTGTAAAACCGTTTTCCTCAAGAACGCGGATAAGAATATCCTGAGCGCAGCCGGGGTCCGGAGTGACCGACGGAGCACGAATCAGTTCCGCCGCCAGCTCTGCTACGTCGATCGCCACGATCTCAGTCGCGCAGAAGTTCGTTGATGGACGTCTTGGAGCGGGTCCGCTCATCAACGCGCTTGACGATGACGGCACAGTAGAGCGACGGATTCGGTTTGCCGTCCTCTCCCGCGCGTCCGGGCAGTGTGCCCGGCACCACGACGGAATATTCCGGCACCTCGCCCATGTAAATCTGGCCTGTCGCACGATCGACAATCTTCGTCGAGGCCCCGAGATAGACGCCCATGGACAGCACGGAACCGCGCCCGACAACCACGCCTTCCGCAACCTCGGACCGTGCCCCGATGAAGCAGTCATCCCCGATGATCACCGGAGCAGCCTGAAGCGGCTCCAGCACACCGCCGATCCCTGCCCCGCCGCTGATATGGCAGTTCTTTCCGATCTGCGCGCAGCTTCCGATGGTGGCCCATGTATCCACCATTGTTCCGCTGTCGACATATGCGCCCACATTCACGAAAGACGGCATCAGCACCACGCCCGGCGCGATATGGGCAGAACGACGCACGACAGCCCCCGGGACCACGCGGAAGCCTGCTGAGGCAAAACGCTCTCCGGTCCAGCCTTCGAACTTGAGCGGTACCTTATCGAAGACCGGAGCCCCGGCGCTGCCGTTTTCCATCACCTGGTTATCGAACAGCCGGAATGAAAGCAGTACGGCCTTCTTGAGCCATTCATTCACGGTCCGGGAGCCGTTACTGACCTCCGCCACCCGCATCTTTCCCGAGTCGAGCAGATCAAGGGCATCAAGCACGACCTGGCGGTCTGCCCCTCCGGTTGCCGGAGTGATCTGCGTGCGCGCTTCCCAGAGTTCGTCGATTCGGTGCTGAAGCGCGTCGTGGCCCATGAAATTTCCCCGGTAAAAAGATGTCTTGGAACTGAAAACAGGCGGACCATGAGGGTGGTATTCCGTCATGTCAACGCAAACGGGCAGATAAACAATGCGGGAAATGACGGGAAGATGCAGCGGCTAGCAGCCTGTCGGGTTGGGCATTTTGCGGATCATAGGGCTGAGGCTGACCTGTCTTATGCTGCGTGAAGCCGTG
>NZ_JAJJND010000147.1 GCF_029759835.1 Acetobacter sp. AN02 | reverse complement strand
ACAACCTTGGCGCATCATGTCAATCGGACTGCGCAATTGGGCGCATAGGTTCTAGCAATCAATGGTTGGTATTACCCGTGTCCAGATAGGTCTCCGTCGGAACCCCGTTGGCCATGACAACGGAGTGCCGCTCCGTCTCGATGTGATAATACTCATAGGAACTGAAAGAACGGTCGTAAAACACGGAAACACCGTTCACCAGCATCCGCACCGGAAGAAACCGCCCCTCCATAAACAGACAATGCCCGGACGTGATCAGCAGATCGCGTGAGGGAACACCCTCCGCAAAAGCATCCCTGAGCACACGAACCGGCCAGCCGGCCTCATCATCAGGAAGATCCGCACGCACGGATGCCTGCGCCCGGCCGGACCAGACAATCCGGCGGATCTCCTCCTGCCCGTTCTCCATAACCACAACGGAATCACCCGGCCCCAGCTTCTCCACAGCAACCGGACCATCCGGCGTCGCAATCAGAACACCGGCAAGAAAACACGAGGAAGAAGACGGAACCGACACGGCCCAGTCATCGCCCACCGGCAGGATCTCCGCCGTTCCCGGGGAATAGCCGCTCCACAGATGGATATCCGTCAGCGTCGTCGAATTCCACTCGTCGTAACTGATCTTAAGCGTATAGGTACCGTCGTCATTTTTCGTAAAGACAGCACTCTGCGGCTGCTTTCCGGAAATCTCGATAACTGATGAATCACTGAAATTATAGACAGGCTCGGAGAAATTCCCCACCCAGTCAGGAAGAACGAGCCTGTTCGCCGCCCCGTTGGCACCGGGATCCCCGAACGTCAGGGAAGCCCCCGCCGTCGCACCGTTCGCATGCAGCGTCGAGCCGCCGGTCAGCGTGATGTTCAGAGACCCGTAATCATTGCTGCCCGCAATTGAGGAATTGTCCAGAATAAGCTGCCCCGTCCCGACCGGAGAGTAGGCCATGGTCACGGAATGGTTGCCAATCACCTCCAGAACACCATTCACGGTTGTCGATCCCGTTCCGAGATCAACCGGATCGGATGTAGCGATCTGCAGAACCGCATTCTTCGCCACACTCACACCGTTTGTCGTCAGAACGGTCGAACCGTCCGGAGAAACGGCATGCACCTGCAGGGTCGCATAAGGCTGCAGAACAAGACCATTGCTCAGACGCGTGTCGTCCGGACGATCATAAATCACCGTAACAGGCGCCGACGCAGTACCGGAAATGACAGGAATCTGCCCGTCAGCCTGCTGCGGAATAACACCCGCGGACCAGTTTCCAGAATTCGACCAGAGGCCATCCGCACCGCTACCCGTCCAGGAATTATTCATTTTCCGTTCCCATGAAAGTATTTTCATTAACAATATATTGCGAAAAACAACCTATGGTGTACAATTAATAATTCTTTAACCCTTACACGCGAACAAACCTAAGCCCTGCACATTCGGATCTGAAACTTCAGAGATTTTTTCAGGAACAGACAGAACCGACGGAAAAAGAAGGACAGAAGCCTCCCGTATTCCGGCATAAAAAAACCCGCCTCATTTCTGAGGCGGTCCGGAAAACGTTATCCGAAAGGGGCTTAGCGGGCACCGGCTTCCGGATTGAGGCGATATCCGCCCCCCTCCGTCAGCAGCAGGGTGGCATTCGCCGGATCAGGCTCGATCTTCTGACGCAGACGATAGATATGCGTCTCAAGCGTGTGCGTGGTCACGGCAGCATTATAGCCCCAGACCTCATTGAGCAGAACCTGACGCGGAACCGGACGCGTGCCCGCGCGGTAGAGAAATTTCAGGATCGCCGCCTCTTTCTCCGTCAGACGGATACGACGGTTCTTCTCCGGCTCCTGCAGAAGCTTTGCCGCCGGACGGAAAGTGTAGGGACCAACGGTAAACACCGCGTCCTCACTGTTCTCAAAAATCCGCAGCTGCGCACGCAGACGCGCCAGAAGCTCGGCAATGCGGAACGGCTTGGCAACGTAGTCGTTCGCACCGGCATCAAGCCCGCGGACCACATCCGCCTCATCATCTGATCCCGTCAGCATGATGATCGGCATTTTCGCGCCGTTGCGCCGCAGATCGGCACAGAAATCGCGCCCGTCCCCGTCAGGCAGCGTGACATCCATGATAATGGCGTCATACCGCGCATCCGGCGCCTTCAGAGCAAGAGCCGCCGCAGCCACCGATTCTGTCAGAACCGGGCGGAACTCCCCGTCAACCAGAAGCTGCTCAACGAGCATCTGCCCGAGAATCCGGTCATCATCGACGATCAAAACAGGTCTGCTGCCCGTCATCACTTCCTCATTCGCTCTGCCGGCTGAGTAACCCTAAACGGCCCTCGACACAAGAACCGCACCGGGTGACACTGCTGCAGGACAACCCGGCAGAACCGCCGACCGCACAGCAGCCCGAAGGATACATAAAGTCCGGCCATGATACACGCCCGCCTTGAACCGGAAACCCGCACGACCGCGCTTCTGCATTGCAAGGGACAGCCTCTCGCAGCCGTTATCGGCGCCTCCGGCATCGTCCGTCACAAACAGGAAGGAGATCACGCCACCCCGTCCGGCCTGCTCCCCCTGCGCCGCGTGTTCTGGCGGGCAGACCGCATCGCCCGGCCCGCAACCACACTCCCCGCAGAACCTCTGGCCCCCGATGACGGCTGGTGCGACGACCCGGCCTCCCCGGCCTACAACACGCACATACGCCTGCCCTCACAGGCGCGTCACGAAAAACTCTGGCGGGACGACAGGCTTTACGATCTCATCATCGTGCTCGGATATAATGACGATCCGGTGATCAGCGGACGCGGCTCCGCCATCTTCATGCATCTGCGCTCCCCCGACAGCAGACCGACCGAAGGCTGCATCGCCCTCTCGGAAGCAGATCTGCGCCTCGTCCTCGCCTCCGGCATCACCGCCATCAGCGTCCCCGAACCGGACTGAAAACAAAAACATCCCGCCCCGCCTGTCACATTATGTCATAACATCACCCTGAAAAACGGGACCCCATGCACGCCCTCAAGCTCTCCCTTCTGGAGGGATCGAAGAACCGTTGATTGATGTTCTTGGCGAGTAATTTCTGGGTTTTGGCGATTTGATTGACGGTTTTTGCGATGGCATCCGGTCTGCGCTTTGAGCGGATTGGGGGCTGTCCCCCGCTGGGTTGCTACGCGCTCGCGCTGATCCGCTCCAGGAAGATGAGGCGGCGCATGTTGTAGACGATATTGGCCAGCCCGATCCTCATGGTAGTCCGGGTGATACCGACAGTTCGGACAAACAGCCCTGTCTGTGACTTCTGATCGGCAAAGACGTGCTCGACGCGGGATCGGATCACCGACTTTCCAGCATTCGATTTCTGGATATGTTGGGGCATAGGCTTGAGATGCGGCTTTTTTCTGTGAACCTTTGAGACAAAACCCTGCTTTTCCATGAAGTCTTCGTTGGCTTTTGAGCGATAGGCCGTGTCAGCCCAGACACTTGAGGCCGTATTGGTTTTATCCAGCAGCCCCTCTCTCAATCGCGCGCCATCACTGGCGGCGGCATGCGTTGTTTTCCATTTCCGGATGAACCGGTATTTCCGATCGATGGAAACATGCGATTTATAGCCGGAGCTCTCAAAAAAGGGGGACGGATCAGGCCATCGGACGATCACGAGGCGGGTTGACGACAAAGATCCATGCC
>NZ_JAJJND010000146.1 GCF_029759835.1 Acetobacter sp. AN02 | reverse complement strand
GGTTCTGGACGTGGCCAGCACCGCCTCGGCCGAGATCGAGCATATGCGGGGTGTGTGGGCGCGCCAGGTCAACACGGCTCTGGAACGGCACCAGGTCGAACAGCGGGTGGATCACCGGAGCTTCGAGCGTCAGGGGAAAGAACAGGAGCCGACCTGGCATATGGGCGTGTCAGCAACAGCTATGGAGCGTCAGGCGGCCCGTGAGATCCCCGGTCGTGATCCTGTGACGGATCTCGGGAAGCAGAACGCGGAGATCCGTGAGCGGAACCGGGTTCTGGAGACAGCCCGCAAAGCTGTGGAGACGGCGCAGGAGCTGTTCTCGGGCCTTGAGAAACGGGCGCGGCTGGCGGTGGCTCTGGCCCGGAAGATCGGGCAGCGGATGGAACGGGAGAGAGAAGCCGAGATCAGGAGGCAAGAGCGGGTGCGTCAAGCTGAAATCAGGCGCGAGGTGCGGCGACAGGCGGAGTTGCGGGCGGTCGAGGAAGCCCGGAAGGCCGCCGAGCTGGAGCGGCAGAAGCAGCGCCAGCAGGAGACAGAGCGGCCGACGTTCAGGCGGTCACGTGACCGGGGGCCGAGTATGTGAGGGTGTCATGTAATTAACATATAAAACCATCATTTATTAGAAAATAAGGAGTTTGTTTTCCTTAAAATTTCAATAAAAGTTTGAAAATCAGATTCGAACTCTTTTTTTCCATCTTCAGCAAGGTAGTTAACTCTATTATCGCACTCTACAAAACAGGCATTTGTTCCATCATTATATGTGTGTATATATGCTTTAACCCAGCGCCATTTAGAATTAAACTCATTGCAAGATTTTAATGTCGCTTCGTTTGAATTGATCGAAAAACTGCATGAGTATTGAACGCTATAATCGTAAACTGTAATATTTATATTGTATCCATCTGCAGCTGTTAAAATAAAATTCTTGTTTTTATCTTTTATTTTTGCCTTGTATCCAAAATCGTGGAGCCACTCAACTAGAGTACCTTTTTGCATTTCTAGTGATTCTGTCATCTTTGTTGCCCTATATTTTGAATTTAGCGAATCTGATGCTCTCGTTAGAGAGAGCACGTCCATTATTATGAAGCAATGGATGTAAGGGAAACAGAAGCACGTTTATCAGAGGGCAAGGAGGGATCGTCGGAAGTGGGCGGTGGAAGTGCAGCCTTGTGCTGCTGAACGTCTTTTTAGGCACTCCAGCAAGGCGGCGTAGGCTTTGCTGGCGATAGTTTTTGGGATGGGAGCGCTTGTACGGAAACTCGTGCCTGACAGGCTTGTCTGACACGCGGCGAAAGATCAGTGCGAAGTTTCCGGCCAGAAATTTTCATCCATCATCTGCTCGAACGTCCACGGGCAGGTGGACGGAAAGGAGGCTTTCGCTAAGCCTGTTTCTGCATAAGCTTCGCTGCGCGCATCGACGTAAGCATCTTCGATGGCTTCCGGCAGCTTGGCTTTAAGGCTGGGGTTGTCGGCCATATGGCGTGCGATCGCGCGGCGTTGGGTGCCGATGGACACCTCCCATGACGCACCGCGTCGAGCGGGCTGAAATTCCCATTTGAGCATGTGAAGCAGAAGGACGGTCAGGCGGCTGATGAGTTCGCGCTTTTCCGTTTTTCCCATGCTCTCGATTTCCTCCGCGATGTGGTCAATATCGGCCTGCGCCAGCTTTCCGGCGCGCAGAAGTCCGGCCTGTTCATTGGCCCAAGCGTAGAAATCGCGGTCATAAAGGGCTGTCTTGCTCATGTCGCGTCTCCATGGAGAAGTTCGAGCTGCATGGGTGGCCGGGTTTCCGCGGCCTGTGTCTTGCGGACGTCCAGCGAGCCGTTCCATGCCACATGCGGATTGATGAAATACACGGCCACGCCTCGGCCCTGCATTCCTTCAATTTTCCGCCGTTCGCGCCGGATTACGCCCATTTTTTCCAGCGTCCCCATGATGGTGCTGACGTGTTTGGGGGCACAGCCGATTTCTTCGGCGAGCTGGTCACGGTTAAGCAGCACCTCGCCGGTGTCCTGCCGGAGATTGAGCAGCACCAGATCGAAGGCATGGCGAACCTGATGCGGCCGGTCATCGGATGGCAGGGCGCGGATGGCGTCCCAGATCGCGGCGGTCTGCATACGGCTCAACATGGTAAAACCTCCCGGCCAAAGCCCTTCGGTAGTGTCCGGACGCGCGGCCTTCTGAAGTGCGTGGGTGATCTTGGAAAGGGCTATACGCGCCTCTCCCGGCAAATGCTTCAGAAGTTCTTCGGACAGGAGCGAGAGCTGCTCGGCCGCCTGTGCGGCTTCCTCCTGTTCGGATCGCTGCTGCCTTGTGGTGAGGCGCACAATCTGGGCCATGATCCGCTCCTTGTGGAGAACCCGTTTTTAAGTCCCGGAATCCGGGATCAATTAGTCCCGGAATCCGGGACTTAAAACAAGCCTTTTCTTCCGGATTTCTGCGGGGTGTGGCGATCCCTAAGAAAGAGAAAAGAATCTAATCCCCCTGTTGTCCCCCCTTTTTCGGTGGAAAACTGCCATTTCGGGGCAATTCCGGCGCCCTACGGGCGGGCTACGCCGCTCCCGCTCCGCGCTCGCCCGGACCCTGTGACGCCGGCAGAATCGGGCGAGAGAGACTCGCTCAGGAAGCGATGAGGGGACGAGACGGCTTTCCCATCCCGGTGATGGTCAGGGGAGATACCAGCCGGTCACGTTCCCCTTGGCGTCCGCGTTCGGAAAGCACACGGTGCCGCCGTTACGGTGTTCCGTAGTCCAGCCGTCCCCCCTGCACCGGGCCAGCAGGTCGAGGTCGCCCCGTCGATCGAGGCCATAAGCCCGTTGTCCGGCCGGGGTGTTCGCCCAGCTTGCGGCCGCCTGTTCGTCCCGGGCTTTCTGGTATCCTTCCGCGTGCCCGGTATCCCATCCGGCCTTCTGACCGAAGAAATATCCCCCGCCAAACGCCACCAGAACGGTCAGGAAGGCCGTCAGGGCCGCCCAGAGTAGAGATGAACGTATTTTTGTCTGGGCGGCCTGTAGCGCGTTCTGTGAGGCTCCTGTGGCCTGTTTGAGCGCGGTCTGTATTTCGACCGACAGGGCGTGTTCCTGCCGGTTTCGGGCTTCCTGATCGGTCTGGACGGACCGGAGCAGGCGGTTCGTCTCCGCCATTTCGCGGCCGAGCTGGTCGAACGCGGCCAGCCCGTCATCCAGCTCGCGTTCGTCGGTCATGGCTTGTCAGGTTCCGGCTTCCGCCACCCCTCGAACGCCTTGTGGTCATGGTCGCGGGAGATGCGGTTCATCAGTTCGTCGATCACCCGGCCGAATTGTTCATCCTTCCCGGCTGCGTCGATCAGTAGCCCCCCGAGAATGACCTTGCGCCGGGTGTCCTTCTTGCGTTCCTCGGCGTTCTGTCTGGCGAGCAAAGCCTGATACCGGGCCTTGGCCTGCTCGACCTGTTGTTTGGCGCGTTCGATTGGCGTCAGTTCCGGCATGGCATTTTCCTTTTCCGGATGCCCTGTTTCCAGACCATTCTTGCCTCTCGCGGGAGGCGAAACAACCCTTGCGACAAAGGAGTAAAGGGCGCACTTTAGCATTGTTCCAATGCGTGCGTCAGGGCCGTTCCTTCCCTGAACCCTTCCTGAACGGAGCGCGTCGTGGCGATCTACCACCTGTCCGTCAAATCCATCTCGCGCTCGGCCGGTCGCAGCGTCGTGGCTGCTGCTGCCTA
>NZ_JAJJND010000145.1 GCF_029759835.1 Acetobacter sp. AN02 | reverse complement strand
GCAGCGCCGTCAGAATGGCGGCATGACAACAACCGGGTATAGCTTATTCAAACCCAAAAACTGTCCGATCAGACGGGTCCACCTCTGTATGCCCATATTTACATATTTAAGAAAAATCATATATTTTCGCGCTAAAGGGGATATGTTCTGATGCCGCGCAGAAAAGCTTTCTGGGATTATTTTGATTTCGACTGGTGTAAGATCCAGAACCCTGAAATAGAATCTATATTAGATGATATAAACTCTCTTGAGTTTGAAAATATCATTGAAATTTTCGGAAAATATGGTTATTCCCCTAATCCGTATTTTGATGAAAAGTGGTATGTTGAAAGATATAAGGAAGTTAAAGATCTTATATCTTCCGGTGAATATATATCAGGATTTGATCATTATAGAAAAAAAGGGTTTTTAGGGAAAAATCCTCACTGGTTGTTCAGTGAAGAATATTATATAAAATATAAAGATATATCTTCAGGAAAATATCTTACTGATCATTATCTGAATGGATACGATCATTATCTGAGTGTGGGTGACAGTGAATTCAGAAGCGGATCATGGTTTTTCGATCCGAGAGAATATATAAAATCAACTTCTAATGTTATCATAAGAAATCCCTTTGATCATTATCTCCGATCAGACTCTTTGTATGCAAACAGCATGTATTTTGATCATGAGTACTACATAAAAACATATCCTGAAATTCATGATGTTATAAAAGAAAAAAAATTCAGATCTGTTCTTCATCATTATCTTTCTAATAAAAATTATAATCCGAGCGCTTATTTTTCAGAAAAATACTATCTCGGAAAATATCCTGATATACAGGGTGCTATAGATGATGGAAGATTCAGATGCTCATATGAACATTTCCTCATATATGGGATAAAAGAGAGAAGAAGCCCAAACGAAAATATAGATCTTGATGAATATTATAATAACAGCAGGGTGCAGTATTTAATTAAAGATGGAAGATTTCCGGATGTTTTTATTTCTTATTGTTTGCAGAGTGAGAAAAACATTGATGTAAATCATGAGCTTATTGCGAATGAAGATATAACAAAATTATCATTCGAAAAAAAATCTGAATATATTTCATTGTTTTTATCAAAAAACAAGATAGACTTTAGGTATAAAATTCCAAAAGTTACAGTTGTCATTGTTGTTTATAATAATTTTTCTATGACTTTAAATTCTCTTTTTTCTTTGAGATCATCTTATGACGATGAGATGCAGGTTATAATTGTCGATTCCGGTTCTTCCGACGAGACTTTAAATATAGAGAAATATTTCTACGGCCTGGATGTTTTAAGATTTGATGGGAATATAGGTTTTCTTAGAGGCTGTAATGCGGCTATCCCTCATATATTATCGCCTTTCACGGTTTTCCTGAACAATGATGCGGAGATACAGTTTGGTGCTATAGATAAGGCTCTTTCCAGAGCGCAGAAATATCCGGAAACCGGTGCAATCGGGGCAAAGCTGGTCCGGACAAATGGTATGTTGCAGGAGGCTGGATCTGTCATCTGGAGGGATGGCAGTGTTGTCGGTTATCTGAGAGGGCAGAGCCCTGATGTCCCGGAAGCCAATTTCGTAAGGAAGGTCGATTTCTGTTCAGGTGCATTCCTCTTTGTAAGGACCAGTCTTCTGCGTCAGCTGAACGGGTTCAGGGAGGACTATATCCCTGCTTATTACGAGGAGACGGATCTTTGCGTCAGAATATGGGAAGCTGGATACGAAGTTGTTTATGATCCTTCTATAGTTATCATACACTATGAGTATGGAACATCTGATATAAAAAGTGGATCAGGATATATAAATAGAAACAGGAATATATTTATTTCAAAAAATAAAGATTTTTTATCTAAAAAATATATAAAAAGTGATAGCAATATACATAGAGCAAGATCTGTATCAAATAAAAATAAGAAAAATGTTCTTTTTATAGATGATAGGATACCATTAAAGTATCTCGGATCAGGATTTTCAAGAGCAAACGATATTATAAATACTATGTCTGAAATATCCTGCTCGGTAACCGTATTTCCTATATATAAACCTACTGAGCCGACGCCGGAGGTATATCAGGATTTCCCGGATGATGTCGAAATCATATGGGACCGAGATCTTAAGGATCTTGAGGAGTTTCTCGGGCAGCGTGCCGGCATGTACGATGTGATATGGATATCCAGAACTCATAATGCACATCGTCTTATTTCTGTTATAGAAAAGGTATCTCATCTTTTTTATGAAGTAAAAATTATAGTAGATACGGAAGCTGTAAGCTCAGTTCGAGATGAACAGAAAGAAAATATTGATAATATTCCGGAAGAAAATAGAATATCTCTTGATAGAAAAATTCAAAATGAATTTGAATGCCTTTCTATTGCTAATGATATAGTAGCAGTTAATTATTTTGATAAAAATATTCTCAATAAAAATGGTTTTATGAATGTTTCTGTTTTAGGGCATCTCCAGAGGGATCATTTTTATGAAAATAAATGGGAAGAAAGATCTGATATACTTTTTGTTGGGGCCATACATGATTATAATTCACCGAATTATGATTCTCTATTGTGGTTTTTCAGTAATGTATGGCCGGATCTTGAGAGGGAACTGCCAGATAATGTCTGTATAAAAATAGCCGGATATATCAGGCCAGGCCTGTCTCTCTCCGGATTATCTACATCGCCAAGAGTAAAATTCTTTGGGAAAGTAGAAAATCTTAGAAATTTATATAATAATTCAAGAGTTTTTATCGCTCCAACAAGGTATGCTGCTGGAATACCATATAAAATTCATGAGGCAGCTTCTTATGGAATACCAATAGTTGCTTCTGATATTCTAGGTGTTCAGCTAGGTTGGGAAGACGGAAAAGAAGCTTTTCTTTCATCTACATATGATCCAGAGGATTTCAGGAAAAAGATATTAAATTTATATTATAATAAAAATATATGGAATACAATAAGACAAAATGAAATAGAAAATATAAGAAAAAATAATAATTTTTTAAAGTATAAAAAAGATATAAAAAGGATTATATTTAAATAATATATATTTGTATTAACTTAAATCTATATGGGAATAGGCGTATTCAACTTAAGCGATATAAATCGTAAAATCTCTTAGTCGGAGGATATATGCAGACTTGGTCAATCCTCGCGTAGCAAGGCGGGCAGTCGAAAACTACAATGGCAACAGCTTGTACCGTCGAAGCTGCGCGTGAGGGGGCAGCTTTTGCCATTGTCATGTCTCATCGAAGGCGTAAAAAAGCTTTGGCCCATCCGGACGGAAGAAAATGTGGCCGACAGCCGTTTGATCCAGTGCTGATGTTCAAAATTCTGGTCATACAGACACTGAACAATTTATCCGACGAGCGGACGGAATACCTGATCAGCGACCGCCTCTCCTTCATGCGATTTTTAGGTCTGGGGCTGTCGGATCGTGTTCCTGCTGGCAGAACGATATGGCTGTTTCGGGTACGATTGACGTTTTGTTCAATCGTTTTGACGCGACCCTGAGAAACGCTGATTATCTGCCTATGTCTGGCCAGATCGCCTATATCTCATCCGCAAAAACTCTTGTCCCGCCCACTCCTTCCGCCTCTGCCATGTGGGAAGAATTTCAGTATCTAGATGTTTGGTCCTGGGATTTGATGGTGCGGATTATGTATGAACCTTGATGGTTCTTTTTCCCATTGCTGACAAATGAATTCGTATGGCGT
>NZ_JAJJND010000144.1 GCF_029759835.1 Acetobacter sp. AN02 | reverse complement strand
GACCTGGGTCGCTCGACTTGCCGAGGCAGTGAGGTTCAATCAACGCCCACTGGGCGTCCGTCAGCACAAAACGTTCCATCCAAAGCTTGAATCACATCTCAAGCTACGAGTGAATCCCCACAGACCTTAGTCCACCGGTCAGGAAAGGTCTGGCGGCTTCAGAATGCGCCAGGCAGGGAGGTGACGATCCGGTCCGTAAGATCGCTGATCAGGGCCTGCGTCATGGCCACCACAGCCTCATCTGAGGATGTATCGGCCGTGCGCGTGATCGTCGCCGTCATGCGACGGACCAGCATGTTCTCATTCTTGGGAATAATGGCCCACTGGGCAACCAGCGTGCCTTCACCGCCGGTCGTGATGTCCAGACGCGAGATCGTCACATCAAGACGTGCCGTCGGAGCACCGCCGGTGATCTGCTTCGTTACCAGGATCTTGGGTTGTCTGCTCGCAAGATCGGCCGTCAGAAGATCGGTGATTCCCGAGGACAGAGTCTCCGCCCAGCGTCCGTCATCGCTGCGCTTCACGTCATTGTCGTTGCGGGTCAGGATGTCCTGATTATCGATATAGGCGGGCAGGACCACATGATCGACCTGAAGAGTCGTCTCGGGTGATGCACCGCTCGCCGGGGGTGACGGCGGCGCCAGAGTATAGAGCTTCAGCGGCGGTCCGGCGCATGCCGCCAGGCTGGCGGCAAGGGTCAGCGCGCAGGCGGCGGAAAGCGCCCTGAAGGCGGATGTGCGGGCTGTATATGTCGGAAACATCAGTTTCGTCGTCCCATCAGGAGAAGTTTAGGGTCACGTTCAATATCGGATGCAAAGCCACGCAGCGCGGCAGCAGCAGCGGCCGTATCGCGCAGTGCGGCACTGATATTTGCCCGCTCCGCACTGCGTGGGGAGAGCATGCCATGCAGATCATCAAGAGTCCTGCGTGTGTCCTCCGTGGTTTTTCCGGCACTCACCAGCAGCGTATGGAGCTCGCGGCCGCGCTGATCAAGCTGTGTCGTACCCGTTTTCATCAGGGTATCCACATCTGTCAGTGTAACGCTGAGTTTCTGCTGAAGTTCGCGGATCGCGGCTGTCGCCGCATCGACCGTCTCACGCGAATGATCCGACGTGGATTTCACACTCTCAAGCAGCAGAGGCAGGCTCTGGTCCAGCCGGTCCGCCAGCCTGTTCAGAGATACCATCGTCTGGTCAGCATGGGCCGCGATATCCTTCAGAGGCATATCCATCAGGGCCTGCTTTACCTTCTCGACAGAGGAGATATGCGTCGGAATCTCGGTCTCGTCCGTCACCTGCGGATGAAGATCCGCCGCCGATCCGGGAAAGAAATCAAGCTCGATATTGGTCTGTCCGGTCACGAAGCTCTGCACGTTCTCCTCGGCGCGCAGCCCGCTCCTGACCATGTCTCCAAGGGACGGAAGCGTGCCCTCTGTATTCCCGTGTCTGACGACCATGACCTTATCGGCATCAAGAGAAAGTGTAACCGGAATATAGGCCGTATGGCTGACCGAGTCGAATCGAAGGGAAATGCCCGTCACCTGCCCGACAAGCACGCCTCTGAAGGTAACAGGCGCCCCGACGGCAAGCCCGCTGACGGAATTCTGGAACACGACAACGGCACGATCCGTCCTGGAAAAGATGCGTGCATTCCCGAACAGCACGAAAGCACTGAGGGCAAGGGCAGCACCCCCGAGGACAAAGCCCCCGATGAATGTCTGTCTGGTGGTGGCGGCGACCATTACGTTCTGCGCTCCTGCTGCTGACCGGAGGGGGACTGCGGCGTCTGATCCTGAAGCGAGGGCTGTCGGTTCATGAAGGCCCGGACGCGCGGGTCGGGTGAGTGATCGCGCATATCCCTAGGGGCTCCGTGCGCGATCGGTTTCTTCGTAACGGGATCAAGAAAAATCCCGTCATCGGCAATGGCAAAGAGACTCGAAAGCTCGTGGCTGACAATCACGACCGTCACGCCAAGACCGTCTCTCAGATTGAGGATAAGCTCGTCCAGCCGGGCCGAGGTGATCGGATCAAGCCCGGCGGAAGGCTCATCAAAGAAAAGAATATCCGGATCAAGCGCGATGGCACGTGCAAGCCCGGCCCGCTTGCACATGCCGCCCGAAATTTCCGAAGGATAGAGATTGACGGCATGAGCCATGCCGACAAGACCGAGCTTCACCTCCGTCAGTCTCCGGATCGCGTCATGATCCAGGCGGGTGAACATCTCTAGTGGCAGAGCAACATTCTCCCCGACCGTCATGGAGCTCCACAGCGCGCCGCTCTGGAACAGTACCCCGAAACGCTGGTTCAGTGCGGTGCGATGGGAATCGGGGCCATGCCAGTAATCATCCCCATCCACCGTGTAGCTGCCGGTCTGCGGACGCAGCAGCCCGATCATGGAGCGCAGAAGCGTGCTCTTGCCGCAGCCGGACCCGCCCATGACGGCAAAAATCGAGCCGCGCTTCACGTCAAAGGAGATGTCGCTCTGGATGACCTTGCGACCATAGCCGATCGTCAGGTCACGGACACTGAGGATCGGTTTCTGCGGCGGGGGAGGGGACATCGTCATATCCCGATCACATTCGCAATGACGGCAAAAATCGCGTCAAGGGCAATCACACCCACAATGCCGACAACAACGGCTCGTGTCGCCGCCTCACCGACATCCGCAGCGCTGCGTCCGGCCTGCAGACCGATATTACATGAGGAGAATGCGATCATGGCTGCAAAGAAGATAGTTTTGACAAAGCCGAAATAGAACTGGGAAAGGCTGACAGCCCCGAAAAGCTGGTGCCAGTACCCCGCAGTCGTCACGCTCGGAAGCATTCCCACCGTCACAATGTAACCGCCAAACGTGCTGAGAAGACAGCCATACAGATAAAGCAGCGGCATCGTCAGGATAAGCGAAAGCACGGATGGCAGGATCAGATAGGACGTGACGGGAATCCCGAACACCCGCAGCGCGTCGATCTCCTCATTCCCCAGCATGGTCGAGATGCGCGCGGCATAAGCCCCTCCGGTGCGCCCGGCCATGATGATGGCCGTCATCACGGCGCTCAGCTCACGCACGCAGGCGATTCCCACCAGATTGGCAACATATGCGTCAGCCGAGAATTTCCGCATCTGCACCGCACCGACAAAAGCAAGAATGCTGCCCAGCAGGAAATTCACGACACTGACAATCAGCAGCGCCGAAGGACCGGCATCGCTGATATCCCGGAACAGATCCGCCGGTCGCATATGTCCCTGACCCTTCCTGCGCGGAGACAGGACACTGCGGAAGGTATTCCAGGCCAGTTCGGACACCGCACCCGCACTCGTCAGGAAACGGACGACAAGATCCCCCGTCAGGAGAAGCGGAGTGAAAGAGACACGGGATATGGTCTGCGGAAGGTCCGGATGCTCAGGAAGAAGGGACACCAGCTTCGAGGCCGATTCGGGAACACCCGAAAAATCCGTCCTGATCCCGCTTCTGCCCGCCGCCTGCTTCACATCCCACAGAAAAGAAATGAAAACAGTGTCCCATTCCTGCAGCCCGCCGGTATCGAAACCCAGCGAATCACCTTCGCGAATCCGTGTGAGATCGTCGGCACTGAAGGAGGGAATCAGTCCGGTGTCAGAGGTCCACGGACCGCTGAGGGACAGAATCGCGCCGCCCTGTCCTTCGCGGAACGTCCATTCCGGTTTTCCGGTGTTCTGAACCACCCGTGATATCCTTTCTCCTGATTCCTGAAACCCTGACTGTCCCGCCACAGGGCAGAAAACAGGCGTGGGGGGATGCCGGTCCCGGAGGAAGGCCGGTCGCCGCGCAGGATAGTCCTTCATGCCGCGAGGTGAAAGTGTAAACCTTCCGGGGCAGGGCTGAACTGACAGCAACGCCGGTTTTCCTGTCTTTCTGATTTTTTTTTGAATTTCTGTGTTGACGGTGTTTGCGGGTGGGGCTTATAAGCCGCTCACC
>NZ_JAJJND010000143.1 GCF_029759835.1 Acetobacter sp. AN02 | reverse complement strand
CCTTGCCCATAAACCCGTCCTCTCTCAGGCCGGTCTATAGCTTAACCCCCTGTCCAAAAAACCGGGGCCACCTCTCTGGCTGGCAATGGCCCCGATCTGGGCCGCCTGGATTGTCAGCCGCTTCCCCGGCTCCGGAGCCGGTCCGATCTCGCAGTCCTGCCCCGGCAGAAGCCCGTCAAACAGATCCGACAGATGAACCTGCCCGCCCGTAAGCACGGACACTTTCTTCAGGGTCGCCGCCCCGCTCCCGCAGGGAGCAGCAGGGCAGCCGCCATAACGGCAGATACAAGACCGCGCAGGGGAGATATCCGTCTGTCAGAGTGTCCGGGCATTATTTCAGATTCGACAGAGTCTGCAGCATTTCATCAGACGCGGTGATCACCTTACTGTTCATCTCATAGGCACGCTGCGCCGTGATCAGATCCGTGATTTCCGTCACGACGTTCACGTTGGACTGTTCGACAAATCCCTGACGGATACTTCCGAATCCGACACTCTGCCCCGCTCCCGTGATCGCGTTTCCGGAAGACTGCGTCTCCGTAAACAGGTTCTGGCCGATGGCCGCCAGACCGTTCTCATTCTGGAATGTCGCCAGCTGAAGCTGACCGACCGTAATCGCCGCCGTCTGACCGGACACGCTGATCTGCACCTGACCCGTCTGATCCACCGTAATGGTCTGGGCGTTGTTGGGGATATTGATCCCCGGATTCAGAAGATATCCGTCCGCAGTCACGAGATTTCCGTCATTGGACAGGGAGAACGTGCCGTCGCGGGTATAGGCATACTCACCCGAAGGCAGCGTCACCTGGAAATACCCCTGTCCCTCAATAGCCAGATCAAGACTGTTGCTGGTCTGCTCCAGCGTGCCCTGCTCGTTAATGCGATAGACACCGGCCGTGCGGACACCAAGACCGATCTGCGCCCCGGCCGGAACGAGATTTCCCGAATCCGAACTCATGGTGCCGACACGGCGGATATCCTGATAGATCAGGTCCTGGAACTCGGCACGCCGGCGCTTGTAGCCCGTCGTGGTCATGTTCGCGATGTTGTTGGAAATGACAGCAACGTTGTTGGACTGCGCCTGCATGCCCGTGGCGGCAACGTCAAGTGAACGCATCATAAGCAGATATTCCTGTAAACAGACATGTCAGAATGAAAACCGGTCCCGAACCGCGTCAGGACTGAAGCTGGGTAATCTTGTCGATGGCGTTCTGCCGCCGCGTCGCCTCGTTCTCGACAAGAGACGCCGTGATCTGGAAATCCCGCTGCAACTGAATGAGATTGGTGATCTCCGTCATGGAGCTGACGTTGCTGCTCTCGATCATGCCCTGCCGGATCTCGCGCGTCGGGGTCTGCCGGGTCTGCGTCGTGGCGCGGAACAGCCGGCCGCCCTCCGCCTGAAGCGTGTTCTGGTTATCAACCGTCAGTGTCGCGATCTCACCCAGAACGCCGCTCTCGCTCATAACCGTGCCGTCCGCGGCCACCGTGATCTGCACATCCCGCTGCGGCACGACCATCGCCTGACCGCGGCGGTCCAGAAGAACATTGCCGTCCGCATCCGCAATCCGGCCGTCACTCATCCTCTGGAATCGGCCGTTCCGCGTCAGGCGCACGCCGTTTGCCGTCTGAACCGAAAAATACCCGTCGCTCACAAGGGCAAGATCCAGCGGATTGCCCGTCGTTTCCAGCGTCCCCTGCGTCTGATCCCGGTAGGTCGCACGGTCCTGCGTATAGAAATCCGTATCCGCACCCTTAATTCCGTTATTATCCTTCATCTTTGAAAGATAATCGGAAAACAGGACATGACTGGACTTGAATCCCGCCGTGGATGCATTGGCGAGGTTGTTCGCCAGCACCGTCATCGCACGCATTTCCGTGTCCATACGCGACAGGGCAATGTAGGTCGTATTGTCCATACCAGACGCAGCCTCCTTGATCGCGCCAACTTTGCGGAAAGAAAGTTTAGAAATTGTTTCTTCCCGCTGTTTTCCGCACCGGGTAAGCAGGAAGCCTCGACAACCGGACGGGCGCTGCCAGGTGCGTATCCTTCACTGTATCTGCACGCATGAAGTCGCCGGCACCGAACGACATGTCAGCGAACTCGCCACATTTCAGGCCGCACGGCACGATGTCCGCGTGCTCCTCGCCCGCTCCAGCGCCGATCGCGAAACCGGTGCCGACCTCGCCACGCAGCTTGCCGGATGCACCGTCACACGGGCCGGACGCGCGGGATACGCCGCAGCCCTCCTGCGCGAAATCCGCCGATTCGCCCCGGACATCGTCCATACCCATCTGGGCCTCGCCAGCATCCGCGCCGGACTGATCTCGACCGCCCTGAACCGCCTGCCCGTCCGCCATCCGCTCCCGGCCTTCATCGCCACGCTGCACCGCGCCTGGGTACCGCGGGTCTATCGCCGCCATGACGGGCTGATCTGCATCGCCTCCTGGCAGAAAGCCGGTATTCCCGCCTCCTTCCCCGGCCATGTCGAAACCATCTCCAACTGGACACGCCCCTGCCCCCCGGACCCGGACCACCGCGCCCGCATCCGGACGGAACTGCGAATCGAGGACGACACATTCCTGATCGCCGCAGGCGGACGGCTGATCCCGGAAAAAGGCTTCGACCTCCTGCTCGACGCCTTCCGCCGCGCCGCCCTCCCGCGCACGCAACTGGTCATCGCCGGAACCGGACCGGATCGCGCGCGCCTGGAAGCAATGGCCCCGAAGAACGTGATCTTCACCGGATACCGCCCGTCCCTGCGGGAGGACATGCAGGGATTCGACGCCTTCGTGCTCCCCTCCCTCAGAGAGCCGTTCGGCCTCGTACTGCTCGAAGCCATGGCCGCCGGTCTGCCCGTGATCGCAACAGAGGCCGGGGGCGTGCCGGATATCCTCGGCACCCGCCCGGACTGCCTCGTCCCGCCAGGCGATATCCCGGCCCTCACACAGGCCCTGCAACGCCTGCACGGACAGCCCAGGCAGAAACCGGATCTGTCAGGATTCCTGCTCCCGGCCCAGGCAGAAAAAACGGAAACATTCTATAATATCTGCCTGAATCAAAAACGAAGCCCCGAAAGGACCCGCGCATGACCCTCACACTCTGCGGCATCAGAAACTGCGACACGATGAAAAAAGCCCGGACCTGGCTCGATACACACGGTATCGCCTTCCACTTCCACGACTACAAAACCGACGGCATCACACACGACAGACTTACAGCCTGGGCAGACGAGGCCGGATGGGAAGCACTGCTCAACCGCAAGGGAACAACATTCCGGAAACTACCCGAAGCAGAAAAGCAAAATCTCGACAGAACCAGAGCTGTCGCACTGATGGAAGCAAACCCGTCCATGATTCGCCGCCCCGTCATGGAAACACCCTCAGGCCTGATCATCGGCTTCAGCCCCGATCTTTACCAGACAGCCCTCACCGCTTCCGGAGCCCCGCAGACAGCTTCCCGATCAGACGGATAAAACCTCAGAAGCCGGAACATGATTTTACGTTCCGGTTTCAATCGTCGCCTAAAAAGGCAACAGATTCTACCATTTATAACGTATCCCGGCAGTAAGAGCTTCTGAGTCGACATTACTGCCCGTATTCGTCTGCCAATGCCCGACGAACATATTGACCGTCAGATCAAGTCCCGGAACTGCCTTGGCGGGATAAGCCGCAGTAGCGGTCGGCCCCGTCTTCACCGAGTCCAGACTGCTATTACTGTTTTCCAGAAGAAAAGGCCCGATACGGTCAGATATATGGGAAGAAAACGATAATGAAACCATTCGACGAAAACAGAAAAGAGTTACGGCGTGTCGTCAGTTAAGTGCTGCGCGTGTGCCGTGAGTGTTGTACTTTCCGGCTTCCTGTGCAGACTGTTTTTCCGGTTTTGAGGGAGACAGACAGATGCGGCGTTACGGTTTACGCGACGATCAGTGGGAACGGATAAAAGGCCTTCTC
>NZ_JAJJND010000142.1 GCF_029759835.1 Acetobacter sp. AN02 | reverse complement strand
CCTTGCCCATAAACCCGTCCTCTCTCAGGCCGGTCTATAGCTTAACCCCCTGTCCAAAAAACCGGGGCCACCTCTGTCTGACGCGGTTCCGCCCCATTCTGATGACGACGCTGGCTGCGGCTTTAGGGGCGGTGCCTCTGGTTCTGGGCAACGGGTACGGAGCGGAGCTGCGGCGTCCGCTCGGGATTGCGGTTGTGGGCGGGCTTGCGACCAGCCAGCTTCTGACGCTTTACACGACGCCTGCGGTCTATCTTCTGATGGAGCGGATTTCGGCACGGGTCCGGAAGTTCCGGATGCCCTGGTCGCGCCGGCGGGTTCCGGGGGATGCGGAGATCTACGGGGCGTAGCCGGCTCCGGTTCCGAGGTAGGGACCCTGCTGTCCTGCGTGTGTGCGGTGCTGTCCGTATGTCATGTTGCCCTGCGGTGCGTGGCAGGCCGCGAGGAGGAGCAGGCTGAGGAGGATGATGCGGTGCATGTGGGAATGATCCTTATTGTTCCCTGAGGAGTTTACTGACTTCCTGAGCATAGGGGGCTGAGTCCGCGCCGCCTTTTTTTGTCGTGGCGAGGGCACCGCAGGCTGCTGCGGTCCGGACGGCTTCGGGCAGGGGGGCGTCGCGCAGGAGGGCGGATGCCAGTCCGGCGTTGAAGCAGTCTCCGGCGGCGACGCTGTCTGTTGAGGTGACTCTGAACGGCGGGATGAAGCCTTCCTCATCGGGTCCTGCGTAGCACACGCCTGCGGCTCCGAGTTTGACGATGGCGATGCTGACACCGCGTTCGCGAAGCTGTCTTGCGGCGGTAAGAGCGGTTTCCTGAGTGTGCGGGCGGATGCCGGTAAGGCATTCCGTTTCCGTTTCATTTGGCGTGATAATGAAAATTTTCCTCAGCAGATCATCGGAAATTCCTTCCGGGGGTGCCGGGGCGGGATCGAGGATCACGCGGATATCTTTTTCCACGGCGAGGCGGATGGCTTCGATATTGGTTGCGGGAGGGATTTCCCGCTGCAGCAGGAGGAAATCTCCGGGGTTGAGATGACGGATGATCTCGCGGGCTGTTACTTCATCAAGTTCTGAATTCGCGCCTGATGAGACAGTTATCATATTTTCACCATGTGAATCGATACTGATCAGGGCAAGTCCTGTGTGAAGAGATGGTAATGTTTTTATATGATCGAGGGAGATGTTTTCCTTTATCAGTATTTTACGGGCCATGTCTCCGAAGCTGTCATCACCTGTTGTTCCTGAGAACATTACATCGATTTCAAGTCTTCGCAGGGCGATCGCCTGATTTGCGCCTTTCCCGCCGGGTGAGAAAAAAACATTTTCCGCTATAATTGTCTCACCGGGATGAGGGAGTGAGGAAGATTTTGCAATGATATCTATATTGATGCTTCCCAATACGGCGACACGTCTGTGTGATTTTTGTAAACATGACATTCAGGAAACTTTCTCATCAGGGTGTTGCGGAAAAAGATCATATTCATTATTTACCGCAGAAGAAGAGGGTTAATCTTCGTCATGCAGGGAAGTGAGCGTTACTGGTTTGTAACGGAGTTTCCCGCTCTGAAGGGTTTTTTTTAAAATGTCAGAAAATCAGAAAGCATCTGCAGATCTGCTTAATCTTACGGCGCAGATTGTTTCGGCTCACGTTTCAAATAATACATTTTCTTCGGAAAATATTCCGGCTCTTATCCGCGATGTCTATCTTGCTCTGCAGTCAGCCGGTCAGGCTGAGCCGGAGCCCGAGAAGCTGCAGCCTGCCGTTCCGGTGAAGCGTTCCGTGTTCCCCGATTACATTGTGTGTCTTGAGGACGGCAAGAAGCTCAAGATGCTCAAGCGTCATCTGCAGAGTGCCTATGGCATGACGCCGGAGCAGTATCGTGAGCGCTGGGGTCTGCCGGCTGATTATCCGATGGTTGCTCCGAACTATGCCGAGCGTCGCTCCACGCTGGCGCGTGAGATCGGTCTGGGCCGCAAGATCAGCGCGTCTTCAGGCGGGGATGGCGAGGGTGGCCGCAAGCGTGCTGCCGCGCGCAAGACGCAGACGGCCCCTTCTGCCGGATCCTGAGAATCCGTGATGCCGTGCCTGCCTGACCTGGGAGCTGAGTGATGAGTGAGACCGAGGATGGCAGGCTGGTGATTCGCGACCGGATACGCCGCAGGATGCGTCTGTGGCGGATCGGGGCGTTCGGGCTGTTTGTTGTGGCCTGTTTTGTCTCGTTCAGTGTGCGGAATCGTCCGTCCGGTCCGCATCTGGTGCGGATGGATGTCAGCGGGGAGATCGGCTCGGATGTCTCGCGCTGGACGGATGCTCTGGCGGAGGCGGAGAAGGACCCTTCCGTGAAGGGGCTTCTGCTGACCATCAACAGTCCTGGCGGGGCTGTGACCGGCGGGGAGATGCTGCATGATGCCATAGAGCGTTTTGCGCGGAAGAAGCCGGTTGCGGTGTCGATGGGGGCGCTGGGTGCGTCTGCCGGATATATGATTGCGGTGCCTGCGCAGAGGATTTTCGCGCAGAGCAGCACCCTGACGGGATCTGTCGGGGTGATCATGCAGGCTCCTGACGTGTCGGGGCTGCTTGGCAAGATCGGTGTGAATTTTGACGTGCTGGTTTCCGGTCCGATGAAGGGGCAGCCTTCCGTTGTGAAGCCGCTGTCTCCTGAGGGGCGGGAGATGCTTCAGGGCGTTGTTCTGGATATGTATGACCAGTTCGTGGATATTGTGGCCCGCGGGCGCCACATGCCACAGGACAGGGTGCGTGCGCTGGCTGACGGGCGTCCCTATACGGGGCGGCAGGCTCTGAAGCTGGGTCTGATTGATGCGATCGGTTCCCGGCAGGAGGCTCTGGTCTGGCTGCGTCATGAGACGAAGCTGCCGGGTTCGGCGAAGCCTGACGATATCGGGGATGATCAGAAGAAGTATGATTTTGTCCGGCGTCTGCTTCTGCGTCCTTCGGGTTTGCTGTCTTCCGTGTTTCCTTCAGGCTTCATGAGCATGACGCCTTATGTTGACGGCGTGATGGCGATCTGGAAATCTTAGGTTCCTCAGAAAGGGGAAGGCCGATGACCAGGTCCGAACTTGTAGCGAAAATCGCTGCCGCCAATCCGCATCTGCAGCTCCGGGAGGCCGAGCTGATTGTCCAGACGATTCTGGATGAGATTTCTCAGGCTCTGGGCCGGGGGGATCGTGTCGAGCTTCGCGGTTTCGGTGCGTTTACCGTCAAGCAGCGTGCGGCCCGGAGCGGTCGCAATCCCAGAACTGGTGAGGCTGTTGAGGTTGCGGACAAGGCGGCTCCGTTTTTCCGTGCGGGCAAGGAGCTTCGTGAGCGGGTGAACGGGGGCCATGTTCCGAAGGCCGGGGATCTGCCGGGATGATTGTGCCTGCGCGCTGGAAGCTGTGCGGTGCGGTGTTCTGTCTGGTTCTGGCTGCCGGGGGGCTTGCGGGTCATGCGGCGTTTGCGCGTCAGTCCCAGCATAAGGGGGCGCGTGCGTCTCATGCGCCGGCTGATCTGTGTGAGGGTGAGGGGCGGCGTTCCGTTGTGATTTCTCCCGGAGCGGGCCGGGGTCCGGCCCGGATACGGTCTTCCGGCCACAGGCGGTCTGATCAGGTTCAGGTCGGCACGGCGATGTATTACACGGACAGGAAGCATGGCTGCCTGCTCCGGCCGCGCAGGCGCCATCGGGGCTGAGGTTCTGGTGGCCGGGAGAGAGTCAGTTATCCGGCTTTTCTGTCATCGGTTCTGACGTGAGCAGATGAAAAGCCTGGCCGTCGAAATTATAGAAATATGTTCCGTGCCCGGTTTCATTCCGGCTTCCGGTGGCAATCAGCAGGCTGCTATCCCGCTTCCATGAGAGAGGTTCTTGCGTATCTAATACCAACGGTTATAGGGTCTGACCTGTGTGAGCCCACTTTCTGAGACCGATGGATCGGATGGTTTCCGGCAGGGCAGAGAGATTGTTCCAGGCTG
>NZ_JAJJND010000141.1 GCF_029759835.1 Acetobacter sp. AN02 | reverse complement strand
GAACAACCTTGGCGCATCATGTCAATCGGACTGCGCAATTGGGCGCATAGGTTCTAGCAATCAATGGTTGGTATAAGAGATCGCATGACCGGAAAGGTTTTTGCAGTCCTATGGCTTGAGGATCCCGTCATTTTAGGAAAAGGGGCCAGAAAGGCACCGCAGCGTTACGCTGACCTCGCGGAAAGCCTGATAGGAAAATTTTTAGGAGCAACACCTCAGCCCCCGGAAACACTCATCCCTGCGCCCTGGGGGACACATATCGAGACTACGTCAGGAACTACACCGGTCGATCTGCATTTTCTCAATTGTGCATTACTGAAGCTTCTTGCAAGGCAGCCCACCATTAATGAACCTCTCGACGAGGGTTTGTCGATTCCCGAGCGAAACAGGCTGCTTTTTGACATCGTGCGTCTACGGTTTCGGAAAGCCACACCTCTTGAGACCATTTTACGCTTTGCCTACCAGACCAACGCTCGTTTCACGTCTCCCCTGAAGCGCCTGAATGTCCGTGAGATGTGCGAGCGTATTCAGGCCTATCGGGTAATCTAGGCCGAGAAGGATGCTCGCGACAGTATTCCGGGCCGGGAGCGACAGGCGGCAGCAGGACGAGAAAGTGCACGGCGCAGATCCGAAAGTTTTATTAAGCTGCTCGTCGACACCGTCCGCGTGTGGCCAGCAGGGAAGAAGATCACACAGACGGCTCTGGCCGAAAAAACCGGAGTCAGCGAGCGTACGGTCCGGAAATACTGGCGGTCAATACCATGTCTTACGGCGGACTCAACCGGCAAGACGCTTTCTCCATCTGGTAGTAATCCTGAAAAAGATAAGAATCTTTATAATGCGCCTCTCACTGCTCACATTTTTTGCCGCGAAACAGAGGTGAGGGATTGCTTGTATTATAAAGCACACTTCGCCAGTCAAAACCGGCGAGGCGCGCAGCCGGAAATGCCGCGCACTCCGGATTCTGGCTGGGATAATCCGGAAATTGCGATGGCGTATCGGGCGTCGGAACTAGCTTATGAAGATGCCTTACGGCGCGCGAGGGCCAGAACAAATGCTCACAGTCGCAAAAAGCTGAAGCACCAGTTGGGCATCGCGGGCGTCCAAGGAAACAAGGCGAAATTACAGGAAGCGATTGCCTTGGCGCGAATGAAATTCGAGGATCTACGCCAGATCCGAGAGACTTTAATTTCTCAATCAGCTTTTTTCAAATACCTTGATTATATTGAATTTCGGTCAATTTATGCACTTCGGCAGGCATACCGACGCGGGGCCGTTGCTAGAGCGATGTGCGAAAGCAGAATGGCCACAGCGACGTGCAGGAATGAATGCCATTCCTGAATGTCGAAAAGGGTATTTATTCACTTTTGGGCAGACTGGTTTGCAAGCCGGAGAGTTCGAACAAGGTTGAAACTCTCCGAACAGTCGCTGACAAACAGTATCGTCGAGCAGACTGCGGAAGGCCTGATCTGACAGGTGCCATAACAGCTCTATCATCTCGAAACCGGACCTCTCATCAAGGCTTCTCTCAACCCTCGACGTTCAGGGTCTGATCGGGCAGATTGTAACGACCTGTTCTGTCAGCCTGAAAGCCTGTTCCCATGCCCCGTGGTCGCCCTCGCAAGAACCCGGATGCCGCACCGGCTCCCAAGAAGACGACACGGACAAAAGCGAAGACAACAGCTGCCCACCTTGGCTTTGAGCAGCAGATGTTTCTGGCGGCCGACAAGCTGCGGAAGAACCTCGAACCATCCGACTACAAGCATGTCACGCTCGGACTGATTTTCTTGCGCTATATCTCCACGGCGTTTGAGGCGTATCACGAGATCCTTCTCCACGATGACCCGGCAGCAGCGGAAGATCCGGACGAATATCTGGCCGAGAACATCTTCTGGGTGCCAGAAACTGCCCGCTGGTCGCACCTTCAGGCCAATGCCCGCTCGTCCGGCATCGGCAAAATGATCGATGACGCCATGCTGGTCATCGAGCAGGCCAACCCTGAACAGCTCAAGGGCGTTCTCCCCAAGGATTACGGACGTCCCGCGCTGGACAGTGTCATGTTGGGCGAACTGATCGACCTCATTTCCGAGATCGGCATGGGCGGCAGCGAGGATCAGGCCCGCGACGTGCTGGGGCGTGTCTATGAATACTTCCTCGGTGGCTTCGCGGGCGCGGAAGGCAAGCGCGGGGGCGAGTTCTACACCCCGTCCAGTGTCGTCCGCACGCTGGTCTCCATGCTCGAACCCTATAAGGGACGCGTCTATGATCCCTGTTGCGGGTCAGGGGGCATGTTCGTGCAGTCGGAGCGGTTCGTGGAATCCCACGGCGGCAAACTGGGCGACATCGCCATTTACGGGCAGGAAAGCAACCACACGACCTGGCGTCTGGCGAAAATGAACCTCGCCGTCCGGGGCATCGGCGCGGACATCCGCTGGAACAACGAAGGCAGCTTCCTGCGGGACGAACTCAAGGACCTGCGCTTCGATACCATTCTGGCCAATCCGCCATTTAATATCTCGGACTGGTGGAACGCCTCGCTGGAGGAAGACCCGCGCTGGCAGTATGGCAAGCCTCCTGCGGGCAATGCCAACTATGCATGGCTCCAGCATATCCTGTGGCACCTCGCCCCGAACGGGACGGCAGGCGTCGTGCTGGCCAACGGGTCCATGTCGTCCAACCAGAACAGCGAAGGCGAGATCCGCCGCCGCATGGTCGAGGCCGACGTCGTGGACTGCATGGTGGCCCTGCCCGGCCAGCTTTTCTATTCCACCCAGATCCCGGCCTGTCTCTGGTTCCTGACCCGCACGAAACATCCCAAAGGCTGGCGCGACCGGCGCGGGGAGATGCTGTTCATCGACGCCCGCAAGCTCGGCACGATGGTCGATCGCACCCGCCGCGAACTGACGGATGCGGACGTCGCGCGCATCGCTGACACCTACCATGCCTGGCGCGGCGAGAAGGACTCGGCCTCCTATGAGGACGTTCCCGGCTTCTGCAAATCCGTCACGCTTGATGATGTTGAGAAGCACGGCTTTGTTTTGACACCCGGCCGCTATGTTGGCGCAGAAGAAGCTGAAGAAGACAGCGTGCCTTTTGCCGAACGGTTCGCAGCGCTGGAGAAAACCTTGCAGGAGCAGTTCCGCCAGGGCGAGGAACTGAACGCAAAAATCACTGCGTCTCTGAAACTGATCGTCCCGCAGGAGGCTTCATGACCCTGTACCTCACGCCACTGGAACGGGCGCTGGATCGTCTGAAGGAAGGCTGGGCGCGGCATGTTGCCCATCCTGATGATGAGCAGCTACGCGATGGGCTGATCCAGCGTTTCGAGTTCACCTACGAACTTAGCCACAAGACCCTGAAGCGATTTCTGGAAGCCAACGCGGCCTCTCCGGAAGAATATGACCGCATGGGCTTTCCGGACCTGATCCGCTCCGCCAATGAAGCCGGCTTGCTCAAAAGCGCCTGGCCGCAATGGAGCGTGTTTCGCAAGATGCGGAACATGACCAGCCATACCTATAATGAGGCGTCCGCAAAGCAGGTCGTGGCGACGATACCTGATTTTATCGACGAGGCGGCGTTTCTGCTGGCCGTTCTGAAAGACCGGACCGCGTGACAGACCGGATCGACATTACATCCGAAGAACGGGCCATCGTGCTGCGGATCCTCAACGACATTGTGCCTGACCGCGAGATGCGGGCGTTCGGCTCGCGCGTGACAGGCAAGGCCAAGCCGTTCTCGGATCTGGATCTGGCAGTGATGGGGGATGAGCCGTTGCCGCTGGAGACGCGGGCGCAGCTGGAAGAGGCGTTTTCGGAGTCTGATCTTCCATGGAAAGTCGATGTGCTGGATTGGGCGCAAGTCGATGACCAATTCAAACGTATAATTTCTAATTCTTGGATCGTTTTACAGTGACCGCTTGGGAAAAAGTTACAATCTCGGATTGAATTGCCCCGGGTTTTGTGGAGACAGAACGACCCGAGAGGTAAGAAGAATTCATGAGCAACAAATCGAAGCG
>NZ_JAJJND010000140.1 GCF_029759835.1 Acetobacter sp. AN02 | reverse complement strand
AACTCAAATCTACTTTCCTCGCAGCAGTGCAGTTCGCTTCAATCATCATACTGCTTAACTGACGACACGACGTAGAAATCACTCTCATCCGGCACTGGCAGATGCTGTCTCCGGACTGAAAGCCGATCCGGTCATCCGCAATGCCGTCTGCATCCTGCAGGAACGCTTCCTGACCGCAGGGCAATGTCTTCTGCACGGAGATCTCCACGCTGGTTCCGTCATGGTCGCACCCGGAACTTCTTCCGTAATAGACGGAGAATTCGCCCTTATCGGCCCGGCAGGATTCGATTGCGGGCTTTTTATCGCCAGCCTGATTCTGGCCGGTTTCAGCCACAACGGACATCATCGGAACCTGATCTCCGGACTGTTCCGCTCTTCAGACAGATTTTCGAAGCGGAATTCCTCCGCCTGTGGGAAACACGTGACGAAACCGGAGATATTGCTCCGCCGATCCTGTCCGGGCACAGTGGCAGGAACGGCTTTATCACCTCATATCTGCAAAAAATCCATGATGACACAACAGGCTTCGCAGCGCTGGAGATTATCCGCCGCCTGACAGGATATGCGCAGACGTCATATTTCTCACACCTGCCGGACCATGAAGGTGTAAAACGTCAGCAGGAAGCTCTCTCCTGTGCAACAGCCCTGCTGACGGGAACGGGCGGACTGCCCGGCTGACGCAGATACCGGCTCTGTGTCCGGGCGCAGTTTCAGGCTATCCTGCGCGCGCCATGACCACGATCTCCTCTCCCGCAACATGCCCGACCGGATCTGCCGGGCAGGCCGGAAAAACAGCCATCCCGTCCCGCAGGGAAGCCCGGCGCACGGAAACGACGGACGCCCTGATCAGAGCCGCCATGCGGCTTCTGTCCGAAAAGGGCTTTGACGAAACCACAACCGACGAAATCGCCGCTGCCGCAGGCATTTCCCGCCGCACCCTGTTTCGGTATTTTCCTGCCAAGGCCGATATCGTGACGGCCTGGACCCGTCAGATGACCGACGTTCTGACGGCCAGCGTCAGAAACAGCCCCGAAAACGCCACAGCGCAGGATATCATCGGTACCGCACTGGAAGCCGTCGTGCCGCATATGGCAAAAACACGCGCCGAATCCTACGCCTTCGTCTGCCTGATCGAACGCACGCCGACGCTTCTCCCGGTCAGCCTCCGCAAATATGCACAATGGGAAGACAGCCTCGCTGCTGCGCTCATCCTCCGTCTCCCTCCCGGCCCGGACAGTCAGCTTGCCGCGCGCGTTGCCGCGCGTTCCGCAATCGCTGCCTTTCGCACGGCCCTCGACGAATGGATCAGACTCAAGGGCAGACCTGCTTTGATCCCGGTCCTCCGCAGGGTTCTCGCACTTCAGACCCGGCTTCTGACAACAGATTCATGACCCCGCGCCGAAACTGGCCTTCCTTACGGAACAGCCTCTATAAAGGCTGACCTTAAGCCCCCCCCCTCGGAGATCCGGAGTGAAGCGCCTGTCCGTTCGCAATCTGCTCCCCGCCCTGACCATAGCTCTGCTGAGCACAGTCCCGCTCTGCGGAAATACCATTGCGCGGGCTGCGGAAAGCGCTCCCCTGACCACTGCACGCGACACCGCAACTCTCATCACCGACACGGACAGTCTCAGCACGGGCCAGACATTCCATGCTGCACTGCGCCTTAACCTGAAGCCCGGCTGGCACAGCTACTGGCGTAATGCAGGGGATGCGGGCGATGCCCCGACTCTGGATCTCCGGCTGACAGGTGCCGCAACCGCGGCTGGTAAGGATATTCTCTGGTCCGTTCCTCGCCGCCTGCCCGAAGGCGCACTGATGTCCTACGGTTATACCGGAGACGTCATTCTTCCCGTCGCTCTCACTCCAAAATCTGGCAACGGCAGCACCGCAACCCTTACCGCCCATGCCGAATGGCTGGTCTGTGCGGAGGTCTGCGTTCCCGAATCCGGTGATTTCCAGCTGGCGCTGAAGGCAGGCACATCCGCCTCCTCTGCCGAAGCCCCGCTGATCAGTGCTGCTCTTAACGCACGGCCCCGCACCGCGCCCTTCACGGCACATATCGCGCCGGACGGCGCGCTCACTCTGCACGGACAGATCCCGGACAAGATCAGAGACGCCTGGTTCCTTCCTGACACGCCCGGACTTATAAAACAGGCAGCTCCTCAGCCTCTTACACAGGCCCCGGACAGCCTGACCCTGAAGCTTGCTCTTCTCGACGGATATAAACCCGGCTCAGACCTCAGCGGTGTTGTCGTCCTCAAGGACAGTTCAGGACAGGAAAACGGCTTTTCGATCTCTGCAAAAGCCACGGCCACACCTGCCGTTCAGCCTGCGTCTGTCTCCTCCTCCTGGCTCAGCCTGTTCCTGCTCGCCATCCTCGGCGGGCTGATCCTCAATCTGATGCCCTGCGTATTCCCGGTACTCGCCATGAAAGCCCTGGCGCTCAGCCGCGCGGACAATCCCCGCGCCATGAGACGCAGCGCCCTTGCTTATACAGCCGGTGTTCTGGTCACATTCAGCGCACTCGGTCTTATCGTCCTCGCTTTCAGACAAAGCGGAATCCAGGCCGCCTGGGGCGCACAGTTCCAGTCCCCCGCCTTCGTCGCGGGAATCTGCTGGCTGCTCTTCGCTGTGGGTCTCGGCATGACAGATGCCGCAGGCTTCGGTCCCGTCAGCGCCGGGCAGTCCCTTCTCAGCCGCAGCCGCGGCCTTGCGGCCGATTTCCTGACGGGGCTGCTTGCCGTGCTGATCGCCACACCCTGCACCGCGCCGTTTATGGGGGCCGCCCTTGCAGGCGCGCTTGCCGCTCCGCCTCTGCCCGCGCTCGGTATATTTCTCGGCCTCGGCCTCGGTCTTGCCTCCCCTTATCTCCTGCTCGCCGCCCTGCCAGGAGTTGCCCGCCTGTTTCCGCGCCCCGGTCCATGGATGGTTATTCTCCGGCAGGCCCTCGCCTTCCCGGTCTTCGGGACCTGCGTCTGGCTCGCCTGGGTGCTGGTCTCCCAGACCGGAAACTCAGGTATTCTCATCCTCGGATCAGGATGTCTGGTGATCGGACTGGCTCTGTGGCTTGGCGGAATGAGCCGCGCCGATCTCCGGCCTGCTCCGCGACTCATCCTGCGGCTTATTGCCCTTCTGCTGCTGCTCATCCCGCTTGCCACCCTCCCTGCACTGCAGGAAACCGATGCCGGCACGACGGAATCCACGCACGGAGCGGGATCGGAACCCTGGTCGGCCGCGCGCCTTGAAACGCTGCGTCATGAAGGAAGACCGGTTCTCGTCGATATGACAGCTGCCTGGTGTATCACCTGCCTCGTCAACGAGCGCATGGTCCTCAACACGCCACGTATCCGGGACGCTTTCCGGAAAAGAAACATCGTCTGGCTCAGGGGGGACTGGACCCGCAGAAATCCCGAAATCAGCACTTTCCTCACAGCCCGCAACCGCGACGGCGTGCCGCTCTATGTCTACTATCCGCCCCACGGCAGCGAGGTCATTCTACCCCAGATCCTGACAGCGGAAATAGTTCTTAAACTGACCGATACAGAAACAAAAAATCATTAATACCCATCAATCATTTCCCGCTTTTTCTCTTTCTGTCTTTCGTAAATTTTTCTGGAACCGGGACCGGGGTATAGGACACAAAATCCCTCTCCACCGGCTGTACCACTCCATGATACCACCCCGGGTGCTCATACCAGTCTGATCGGCGCCGGCTCCCGGCCAAGAGCCTACTGCTGACATTCTCTGAAGATAACCAGAGCAGCATGGAACGCTATGTCCGGCACTACTACACGCCAGCCCCCGTTCTGCACCGGACTGCAGCATGATAGGGAAAACATAAATTTCGAAGACTTCGCCACAGAGCGCCTGAAACACGTCGCAGCTCATCTTCCCTGCATCCTCCCCCTCTCCCACACTCCGGGATGAAGAGCCGCTTGGTCCCGGTATCAAGCGTGTGTGCTGCGGTCGTCAGCCGGGTTACAGAGATGCCGCGATCCAGACCTGTCTGACACTGAAGGTTCTGTTCGGTTTTG
>NZ_JAJJND010000014.1 GCF_029759835.1 Acetobacter sp. AN02 | reverse complement strand
CAGGAGCCGAAAAGCGCGTCCATCCAAAAGCCTGTCCGCCCAAAAATCCATGGACCAGACCGTGTTGGGAAGGACCGGAACCGACAGCTTTTCAGGCTTTTCGCGAACCAGACGCCTGCGGGGTTTAATCCGCAGGTTGAGTTCCAGTTCCCGATAAATCCGATAAACCCGCTTATGATTCCAGACCTGTCCCTGCACGTTACGCAGATACAGAAAACACAGGCCAAATCCCCATCTCCTGTGAGCCTGGATCAGTCCCGCCAGAAGATCGGCAATCCTGTCGTTCTCCGCCGCCAGTCGCGGACAATAGCGAAAGCAGGTCTCGGATATCCCAAAAATCCGACAGGCCAGCGCAATGCCGACCCCGTGATGCGCCACAGCCTGTGCGGCCAGTTCCCGGCGCTCGGCTGGCCGCTTCATTTTTTTCCCAGGGCTTCCTTCAGGATATCCGTCTGCATGCTCAGATCCGCATACATCCGCTGCAGCCGACGGTTCTCTTCTTCCAAAGCCTTCATCTGACTGATCATTGACGCATCCATGCCGCCGTATTTCGCGCGCCATCGGTAAAATGTGGCGTTGCTGATCCCATGCTCCCGGCACAGGTCAGGAACCGGGACGCCGCCCTCAGCCTGGCGGATCACACCCATAATCTGGGCATCAGTAAAGCGATCACTCTTCATCAGAATCTCCTCATCCTCACGCTGAGAAAATTCTCATCCAAAAGCCACTCTTTTTGTGAGGGGATTACCACTTGCAGACCTGCCGTAAGGGCAGCCGGACTGCCCTCCAGAAAACGTCTTTCCAGAAACTCCCTGTCTCCGCCGGTAAAATCCGGCAGGCGACCGGTCAGCAGCCTTATCGCCAGAACGGCGAGGAAAAAGACGTCATCCTCAATCCGGCCCTACCCCCGTGCTGAAGGGGACAGATCGCAGATGAAAGCGGCTCACAGCAGATCGGCTGAAGAAAAACCGAAGGGGCGAGACCCAGCAGACGTGCGCCGGGTCTGTGGATATCCTGCACCTCAAACGCCGCACACCCTGCGAGCGAGCCTGCGGGTACGTCCGGACTGACGACATAGCGTCCGGCGACAGTAATCCTGCTGTCGCCGGAGGTGTCCTCATCCAGCTCGAAATCGTCGTTTTCCTGCTCCATTGCCACCGGCAGTGTTCTCCTGAACTCTGACCGGAGAGTAGGAGCAGAAAATTAATAAGCGCCTTACGGCTCAGGAATCGAAAGGATCTTTCATCAGTATCGTATCATCGCGTTCCGGGCTGGTCGAAAGCAGCGTGACGGGTGCGCCGATCAGCTCCTCGATCCGGCGCACGTATTTGATCGCTTCCGCCGGCAGATCGGCCCAGCGACGGGCTCCCTGTGTGGAGCCCTCCCATCCTTCCACGGTCTCGAATACCGGGCGGACGCGCTTCTGCGCTCCGGGTGCCGCGGGGAAGCGGGTGATGGTTTTGCCATCCAGTTCATAGCCGACGCAGATGCTGATTTCCTTCAGCCCGTCCAGCACGTCCAGCTTGGTCAGGGCAATTCCGCTCACGCCGCCCACGCGTACGGCATAGCGGACGAGGGCCGCATCGAACCAGCCGCAGCGACGCGGGCGGCCTGTCACGGTTCCGAATTCATGTCCGCGCTCTCCCAGGAGGCGGCCTGTCTCGTCGTGCAGTTCGCTCGGGAACGGTCCCTCCCCCACGCGCGTCGTGTAGGCTTTTGCGATCCCCAGAACGAATCCGGCTGCGGCAGGCCCCATGCCTGAGCCGACGCCTGCGTTGGAGGCAACGGTGTTGGAACTGGTGACGTACGGATAGGTGCCGTGGTCCACATCCAGCATGACGGCCTGCGCGCCCTCGAACAGAATCTTGCTCTTGCGGCTGCGCTCCTCCTCCAGGATTTCCCAGACCGGTGCCATGAACGGCAGCACCTTCGGAGCGATCTCCGCGAGATAGGCCTTGAGCTCCTCTTTCGTGAAGGTCGGCGCTCCCAGCCCGGCCAGGAGCGTGTTGTGATGCAGGAGGAGTTCGTCCAGCTTCCAGTCCAACGTGTCAGGCTCCGTCAGATCGCACAGGCGGATGGCCCGGCGTGCGACCTTGTCCTCATAGGCGGGGCCGATACCGCGGCCCGTCGTCCCGATCTTGCGATCGCCCCGCGCGGCCTCGCGCGCGCGGTCCACGGCGCCGTGCACGGGAAGGATCAGCGGTACGTTTTCCGCAATCCTGAGTGTTTCGGGCGTGACTTTCAGTCCCTGCGCCGAAACGCGGTCTATCTCACTCAGAAGCGCCTGAGGATCAACAACCACGCCGTTGCCGATCACGCCGACCTTTCCACGGACCAGCCCTGAAGGCAGCAGGGACAGTTTATAGACCTGATCGCCGACGACGAGCGTGTGCCCGGCGTTGTGCCCGCCCTGGAAGCGGACGACCACGTCGGCCCGGCTGGCGAGCCAGTCAACGATCTTGCCTTTGCCCTCGTCGCCCCACTGCGTCCCGATGACCGTAACGTTCGACATATCAGACTCCTGTATAACCGCCCGGACATTCAGCCGACGGGGTTCAGACTATCGCCCTGAAGAATATGAGAGCATGCAAGACGCAGCGCCTCTGCCCTGACATCCGCAACCGGCTCCAGCGCGGCCAGCGTTGCATAACCTTCCTCGCGCAGGCGTTCTGCCGCCTGCTCCGAGGCATCCGGTGAAATGAATACGCGCATCCGCTTCTTTCGCGGGACCGCCACGCGAAAGAGCGCATCCGGGCGCAGGGTCAGGCCGCAGGCCGGTTCATTATCCATGCAGAGATAGCGACCGCCCCGGCCCAGCTCTTCACGGCTGCCTGCAGCATAGACTGAGAAGCAGACGCCCGTATGATATTTCCAGCCCCTGAATTCGACCGGATCGATCGTCAGGCGCAATGCGGGCAGACGTCTGCGGATCTCGCGCACCGTCTCAGCCAGGCGTGTGCTGTATGACCGTGCCTCATCAGGCAGCACGGCGCGTTCCAGTTCTGCCAGCACCTGATCCGCAGGGCCTGCGGCCTGCAGCAGCCGGGTCAGGATCTCCGCAACCTCTCCGCCCGGTGCAGCCACGCCTGCCGCGTCCTTGCGGTCGAGAGCGTGCATCAGTGCCCGTGTCTCATCCTGTCCGAGGCCCGACGCCTTGATGATCGCGGGCGCGAGGAGCGGCATCGTGAGATCGAAGCTGACATCCGTCACGCCAAGCCGTGCGATGGCCTCGGCAGTGACCGCCACGATTTCAGCATCTGCCTGCACGCTGTCCGGGCCGATCAGCTCGATCCCTGTCTGACCGATCTGGCGGCCGGTTTCCCGTGCGCCGCTGCCGCCCGTCAGGACGCTCATTCCGGCGTAGGACAGACGCAGGGGGCGCGGCGTGGCGGCCATGCGCGTGGAGGCGATCCGTGCGATCTGCGGTGTGATATCGGGACGCAGAACCATCATCCGGCGCGTATCCGGATCCATGATACGGAATGCCTGACCGGCAACGGCGGCTCCGGAACCGCTCAGCAGCGTTTCCTCGAACTCCAGCAGAGGCGGGCGCACCCGCTCATAGCCGTGGCTGGCAAAAACGGACATCAGGGTTTCCGTTCCGTCCGCTTCGGCCTGCGCGTCCCGGGGCAGGAGATCCGTAAATCCTGCGGGGAGAAGCGCCAGATTGAAACTCTGGCTGTCCGTCATGTCAGCCTCTCAGCACCGCATCGGTTGCCTTGCCAACGGCGGCAACTATTTTTGCGGATATGTCCTCAATCTGAGAATCCGTGAGACTGGTTTCTCCGGGCTGGATCACGACCTCGATCGCGACGGATTTCTTGCCTTCCGGCAGTCGGTCGCCTTCATAGACATCGAACAGCGTTGCATCCGTGATGAAATTGCGCTCCGCACGCCGTGCTGCACGCAGGATGGCCTCTGCCGGTGTGCTCCTGTCCGTCAGGAAGGCGAAATCACGTCTTACCGGCTGCAGCGGAGATAGGCTCAGCGCCGTGCGGCGCCTGCGCTTCTGCCCGGGGATCGCATCGGGGAGAACCTCGAACGCCACGACCGGATGCTCGAACCCGAAGCGGTTCAGCAGGCGCGGGTGTATCTCTCCGAACCGGGCCAGGACCAGTTTCGGCCCCTGGCGCAGAACGCCCGAGCGTCCAGGATGATACCAGGAGGGTGCATCCGCCGTTGTCATCAGGCCGTCCATCGGCGCGCCGAGAGTGCTCAGGACGTCCCAGGCATCGGCCTTCGCATCCATAAAGCTGACGGCTCTTACGGCAGCACCGGCTTCACGAGGCGTATGTCCTGCGCGGACACCGGCGACGATCATCTCCTGACGGCCATCCGGAAAGGCCGGACCCGTCTCGAACAGGCCGATATCCGGCCAGCCGCGTGCGGCATTCTTTCTGGCTGCAAGCAGAAGGTTGATCAGGGGGGTCGGGCGCATCTGATCCAGATCCGCCGCGATCGGATTCAGGAGCCGCAGATTTTCCGCGCCGCCGCCGAACGCTTCCGCATGTTCATGGGAAACAAAGGAGAAACCGATCGTCTCCATCAGTCCCCGCGCCGCAAGGACGCGCCCGGCCAGAGCCCGGCGGACCTGAGAGGAGGTGCAGGCCGTCTGCAGCGGGTCCGTAACCGGAGGCAGCAGGACGGACGGCACGGAATCAAAGCCTCTGATCCGCAGAACCTCTTCGATCAGATCGCATTCCGGTTCGATCTGCCTTACGCTTTCCTCTGCCTTGCGGAAAACATCCCCTGCCATTCCGGGCGCCGGATCCAGAATGACCGGCTGCGCGACATCATTGCGCCAGGACGGGACATGGACGGTGACCTGCGCGGAATCGCGTGCTTTCACCTCAAAGCCCAGATGTTCCAGGATCGTGACGGCCTCGTCAGAAGCGACATCCAGACCGCCAAGCTCCGCCATGCGGGAAAAGCGCAGGGTTGCCTCCCGCCGCCAGTCCGGTTCGGCACCGGCCGAGACGACCTCTCCGGCCTCTCCGCCGCAGAGATCGAGGATCATCCGTGTCGCCGCTTCCAGCGCAGCCGGAAGGAAGGCCTGATCCAGCCCGCGCTCGAAGCGGTAGCGGGCATCGGAGTGGATGCCCAGACGCCGTCCGCTCAGTGCGGTACGGATCGGATCAAACAGCGCACATTCGATGAAGACATCTGTCGTCTCGTCCGAGACCTCGGTCTCCATCCCGCCCATGATGCCGGCAAAGGACTGAACGCCCGCACTGTCCGCAATCACGCAGTCCTCGGCTGTGGCGACATAATCCTTCCCGTTCAGGGCACGGAGCGTTTCTCCGTTACCCCGGCAGATGATCAGGCGTGATCCTGAAATTTTTTCAGAATCAAAGACATGGAGAGGTCTTCCGAGATCGAATGTGAAGAAATTGGTGATATCCACCAGGGTTGAGACGGATCTCAGGCCGATGGATTCAAGACGCCTGCGCAGCCAGTCCGGAGAAGGGCCGTTCCGGACGCCCCTGACTGCCCGGCCGAGCACCCAGGGACAGTCTTCCGGACGTTCTGCTTCCCATGATACGGGCGACGGGAAGGTGCCTTCCACGGTTTCCGCGAGAAACGGCTTCAGCTGCCCCAGACCTGCTGCTGCAAGATCGCGGGCGATGCCGCGTACGGACAGCGCATCGCCTCTGTTCGGAGTGATCGCAATCTCGATCACCGGATCATCCATATTGGCAAAATCTGCGTAGGACTGGCCCGGCAGAGTGTCCTCCGGCAGCTCCGCGATGCCGTCGGATTCCTCTCCAAGGCCCAGTTCACGCAGGGAGCAGAGCATGCCGCCGCTCAGCTGGCCGCGGATTTTTCCGGCTTTGATCGTGATATCGCTGCCCGGGATATATGTTCCCGGAGGCGCAAAAATCACGGCAATTCCTGTGCGTGCATTGGGGGCTCCGCACACCACCTGAACCTGCCCGATCTCCGGCCCCGCATTAACCTGGCACACTCTGAGACGGTCGGCATCCGGGTGCCGAACCGCTTCCAGTATGCGGGCCGTGCGGAACGGCTGCAGGGCTGCGCCCGGTTCCGTAACGTCCTCAACCTCAAGGCCGATACGGTTCAGCGTCCTGCAGATTTCATCCATTGAAGCCTGCGTATCGAGGTGCTCACGCAGCCAGGAAAGCGTGAATTTCATCGTCACAGACCCTCATGCAGGAGTGCGGGAGACAGGGGATCGCTGCCGAAATGTGTCAGCCAGCGGACATCGCTTTCGTAGAATGAGCGCAGATCCGGAATGCCGTTTTTCAGCATCGTCAGGCGCTCGATCCCCATACCGAACGCAAATCCCTGCCATTCGTGCGGATCAAGACCGCAGTTTGCCAGAACGCGGGGATGCACCATTCCCGAACCGAGCACCTCAAGCCAGTCCTCACCCTCTCCGATCTCACCGGTTTTCCGGGACCAGCCGATATCGACCTCCATCGAGGGTTCCGTGAACGGGAAGTAGGAGGCGCGGAAACGCACGGGCAGATCAGGCTTACCGAAGAACGCGCGCAGGAATTCCGTAAGGCAGCCCTTGAGATGGCCGAGTGTGATCCCCCGGTCGATCACGAGTCCCTCGCACTGATGGAACATCGGCGAGTGTGTCGCGTCATGATCGGCGCGGTAGGTCCGGCCGGGCGCGATGATGCGGATCGGCGGCTTCTGCCCGAGCATCGTGCGGATCTGCACGCCGGACGTCTGGGTTCTCAGCACCCGGTCAGACTGCCCCGGCTCCTCCGGCGGAAGGTAAAATGTATCCTGGTCCGTGCGCGCCGGATGATGGGACGGTGTGTTGAGTGCGGAGAAATTATGCCAGTCCGTTTCGATATCCGGCCCTTCGGCAACGGAGAATCCCATCGTCGCGAAGATCGCCGTGATCTCTTCCATTGCCCGGCTGACAGGGTGCAGCATACCGCGCGCGGCACGCGGCACCGGCAGGCTTACATCCACGCTTTCGGCCAGAAGGCGCGCCTCAAGAGCCTGATTTTCCAGCTCCTCTCCGCGCGCGGCAATTGCACGGGACAGTTCGTCACGGAGCTGGTTCAGTTCCGCACCACGCGCTTTACGTGCGTCCGGGTCCATGCCGCCAAGCTGCTTGAGCAGTCCCGTCAGACGCCCTGATTTCCCGAGCCAGGACACGCGCACGGCGTCCCAGCTCTTCTGATCGGCAGCAGCGGCCAGAGCGGACTGACATTCCTCGCGCAGGAGATCGGTGTCTTCGGTCATAAAGCCTCAGCAGTGTTCTACGGATGACGGACAGACTTACAGCAAGGGCGGATACCCTCTTCCGGGCGCTGAGAAAACCCTGCCCGGGATATTCGCAAAAAAAAACCGCAGTCCCGGAGAGGAACTGCGGGGCATTTTCAGCCTTTCCGGAGCGGTTCAGACACGCCTGACCAGAATGCTTGCATTTGTTCCGCCAAAGCCGAAGCTGTTGGAAAGGGCGATATCCACTTTCCTCTGCTGGGCTTCTTTCGCCACGCGATCGATCACGCTTTCCTTTGACGGATCTTCAAGATTCAGTGTCGGCGGGACGACACCGTCCCGGATGGCGAGCATGGAGAACATGGTCTCCACCGCACCTGCCGCTCCCAGGAGATGGCCGATGGCCGATTTCGTGGACGACATGGCAACGTTCTTCGCCGCATCCCCGAACAGCCGCTCAACGGCTTCCAGCTCGAGATCATCCGCCATGGTGGACGTGCCATGCGCATTGACATAGCCGATCTGGGACGGTTCGATCCCGGCGCTTTTCAGGGCGGCTTTCATGGCGCGGAACGCACCGTCATGCCCCTCTGCAGGCGCGGTGATATGGTAGGCATCACCGGACATGCCGTATCCGATGATCTCACCGTAAATCTTTGCACCGCGTTTTTTAGCGTGCTCGTACTCTTCCAGAACGACCACACCGGCGCCTTCGCCCATCACGAAGCCGTCACGGTCCCTGCTCCAGGGACGGGAGGCCTTCTCCGGCGTGTCGTTAAAGCCCGTGGAGAGCGCGCGGGCTGCAGAAAATCCTGCAATCCCGAGCGCGCAGACCGTTGCTTCCGCACCGCCGGCGACCATGACATCCGCATCGCCCAGCATGATGATGCGTGCCGCATCACCGATTGCGTGCACGCCGGTTGCACAGGCCGTCACGACAGCGTGGTTCGGTCCCTTGAATCCGTATTTGATGGAGACATGCCCAGAGACCAGATTGATCAGGGCTGACGGGATAAAGAACGGAGACACACGCCTCGCACGTCCCTCATGCACCGCAACGGATGTCTCATAAATTGTCTGGAGGCCGCCGATACCCGAACCGATCATGACACCGGTCGCGCAGCGATCCTCCTCGTTCTGAGGTTTCCAGCCGGAATCCTCAACGGCTTCCTCCGCGGCGATCAGGCCGAGATGGATGAAACGATCCATCTTTTTCTGATCCTTCACGGGGATCCATTCACTGATATCCAGGAGCCCCTCGGATTTCGGACCCTGCGGAACTTCCCCGGCGACCTGGGCCGGAAGTTCTGACGCATCGAATGCACGGATGCGGCCGATTCCGCTCTCTCCTGCAATCAGACGTTTCCAGATATTTTCGACACCGAGACCCAGAGGGCTGACCATGCCCATACCCGTCACGACGACGCGCCTGCGTCCTGATCCAGCTGACTGCAGCACCCCGGTGCGCTCCTGTTTACCGTAAATATTCAGATGACGGACCCGCACGAAGACCGGGCCCGGCAATGACGTCCTGAGTTAATCAGGCAGCCTTCTGCTTCTCGATGTAGTCAATGGCGTCCTTCACGGTGGCGATCTTCTCAGCCGCATCTTCCGGAATCTCGACATTGAAAGCCTCTTCGAAGGCCATGACCAGCTCGACGGTGTCGAGGCTGTCTGCGCCCAGGTCGTCGATGAAGGACGCTTCCGGCGTTACCTTGCTTTCCTCGACGCCAAGATGCTCGACAACGATCTTCTTAACCTTATCAGAAATTTCGCTCATCTGTTCTGCTTCCTGTCTGCCCGGGAATTACGGGCTGATATAAGTATTCACCCGTCTCGCCTGTCCCGGACCACGCGGACCAGACATGCATTCTGTGACGAGACTGTGGCGGCGATTAGCATGGTTTCTGCCACGTCGCCAAGGCACTTCCTTCACACAACGTTGCAGGAGTGTCAGATCATGGCCATTCCGCCGTTCACGTGCAGTGTCGTTCCCGTGACCCAGGCGGCCTCGTCAGATGCCAGATAAAGCACGGCGGATGCGATATCCTCAGGTGATCCCATGCGTCCCAGCGGGATCGCGCCGAGGAGTTTTTCCTTCTGCGCATCAGCCAGGACGTCCGTCATCGCCGTTGCGATGAATCCCGGTGCCACCACATTGACCGTCACGCCGCGCGACCCTGCTTCCTGCGCCAGGGAACGGGTCATGCCGCCAAGACCTGCCTTGGCTGCGGCGTAGTTCGCCTGACCGGCGTTTCCGGTCGTGCCCACCACGGAAGAGATATTGACGATACGCCCGCTCCTGCGGCGCAGCATGCCCTTCAGCGCCGCGCGCGACAGGCGGAACGGAGAGCTGAGATCGATATCGAGAACCTTGTTCCAGTCCTCGTCCTTCATGCGGATTGCCAGCATATCGCGTGTCAGACCGGCATTATTCACCAGAATATCCAGGGGTTTTCCGGCTTTTTCCTCGACCTGCCCGACCAGAGCCTCTGCGGCCTCCGGATTTCCGAGATCGGCTGCAACGGCCCAGGCCCGCTCCCCGAGTTCGGATGCCAGCTCTTCCAGAACGCCAAGCCGTGTGCCGGACAGCACCACTCCGGCTCCCTGCCGGTGCAGGGTCCGGGCAATCGCCGCACCGATTCCGCCGCTGGCACCCGTTACGAGCGCCGCCTTACCTTCAAGACTGAACATGTTTTTTCTTCCTGCTGTTTTCAGAGAGTTTTCAGAAACGATTCAATATCGGCGACTGTTCCGACAGACACGCCCTCCGCATCCGGGGCGATCCGCTTCACCAGACCGCTGAGAACCTTTCCCGCTCCGATCTCGACAAATCGCGTCACGCCCATTGCCGTCATGGCCGCAACGCTCTCGCGCCAGCGGACCTGTCCCGTGACCTGCTCCGTCAGGAGGCGGCGAATTTCGTCCGGCTCCGTTACTTTCGCGGCCGTCACGTTCGCTACGACCGGCACAACCGGAGCACGCACTTCTGCCTTCGCCAGAGCTTCAGCCATCACGTCTGCCGCAGGCTTCATCAGAGAGCAGTGAAACGGTGCGGAGACCGGCAGCTTCACCGCACGCTTCACGCCTGAGTCCTTTGCGATCACGACAGCTCGTTCGATGGCTGCCATCTGGCCGGAAATCACGATCTGTCCGCCGCCATTATCGTTTGCAAGCTCGATGATCTCGCGCCACTCAGGCTGGCCTTCGATCTGAACGATCGCAGCCTTGTCGCAGATATCCTGCGCCTGTTCGGGGGTCACTCCGATCAGGGCGGCCATTCCTCCCTCGCCCGCCGGAACGGCCTTCTGCATGGCTGAACCGCGCACGCGCAGCAGGCGCGCCGTCTCGGACAGGCCCAGCGCCCCCCCTGCGGCGAGGGCGGAATATTCACCCAGGGAATGACCGGCCAGCAGCGTGGCAACGTCCGGGATCCTGAATTTTCCCTCGGTTTCCAGAACGCGCAGGACCGCCATGGACAGGGCCATCAGCGCAGGCTGCGTGTTTTCCGTGCTGGTCAGTGTTTCTGCCGGTCCCTCGAAAATAATCTTCGAGAGTTTCTCTCCCAGGGCATCGTCAACTTCCTGAAAGACTTCCCGTGCCGCAGGAAAGGCATCGGCCAGATCCCCGCCCATTCCGACTGTCTGACTGCCCTGCCCCGGGAAAATAAATGCTGTAACCGGCATTCCGCCTCCTGAATATCCACACGCTCCCTGATCGCCATTTGCGGCGACAGGATGGTTTATTATCTGAAATCGCTTCAGTTCCGGTGTTTGTGTCGCAATCGCCACAAAACGACAAGAATTGCGTCCCACAGAGTTGCAGGAAACTCATGCAGCCGCAGACGCAACCCGCGCCATGAAAGCAGCGGGCCGGATGGTGCGGAGACGGGAATAACGCGCCATCCCGCAAGCCGCATGAGGAGGCAGCAGCGAAAGAGATGAAAATCGCTCGTCACCACGGCAATCTCTCCCCCATATCCTTCCTGTTTCAGGATATCGCTGCACAGACGCACGGATTGATACGTATCTTCCGCACGTGTCTCCTCTGTAATGCAGTTCAGGAAAATCCCCGCATCCGTCAGAAGCCGGTGCATGGCCTGTGACTCAGTCACACCGTTGCGGGCAGCTCCTCCGGTCACGAGGAACCATGACCCGGGAATGCAGGATGCAAATCGTACTGCGGCAGCAACACGTGCCTGCATGATGTCCGACGGCTGACCGTCAGGTCTGAGGGCTGCACCGAAAACGATGACCGGCAGCCCTCCTGCGGCAGTCACTTTGCCGCCGTCCGCGGACCACGCAGCAGGACGCGGTTCAGGCTTTCAAGGGCAGAGAATGCCTCTCCCCACACACGGTCGAACTGCGACCGGCCGACGCCGCGCCCCTCAAGTGCTGCCGCCAGTTCCCCGACCGTGCGCTCTCCGTCAATCAGAGGGAGAAGGCCGCGTGTCTGCGGCGGGAGCGGCACGGGAACGACCAGCGTGCCGAACTCGAACATCAGGCGATGATCCGGCGTCATCTGCCGTGCCAGTTCTATCCCCGGAATTTCGCGCATGACCGGCACGGAGGCATCATCCAGCGGATCAGGCGGGGAGATACGTTCCCCGCTGCGGACGACATAGGCCACATGAGTGGCCATATTTCCGGTCAGTTCCTCGGCCACCGCTGCCCGTTCGACCGGCGAGAGCTCTCCGAGCCGTGTCCTCAGCCGGGGATCGGGAAGGAACAGGGACGGATCGTAGCGTGCGGGCTCCATCAGGCAGGATATCTCCAGCCCGGCTCCTCCGATCAGTCTGTGAAACGCCCTGACATCATAGGCCCGGTCACGGGGGTTGAGCAGCAGATCGTAGAGACCGGCATCCCCGCCGCTGAGATGATCACCGAAATTACCGTTTGCCCTCAGCCATGCCGTTGCAGGCAGATTGCGCATCACGCGCCGGGCGATGTCCAGCCGGTCCGCCGGTGTCTGGTCATGCGGAGCCAGGGATGACAGCGCGTCCTGCAGCATATAGACGCCGGTGCGTCCGTACGGGGCATAGACCATCAGCCCCATGCCCCCGCCCGGAGCCAGACGTTCCGTCAGCCGGGCCAGTGTCGCATCCGGGTCCGGCAGGTGATGCAGCACGCCGCAGCAGTCGATGTAGTCGAACTGTCCTTCGACCGGAAACGGGTCTGAAAGCAGCGATCCCTGGACAAACCGGATATTCTCCAGTCCTCTGGCAGCCGCACGTTCGCGGGCGATATTCAGGGCTGCTCCGGAGCGGTCGAGACAGATCACCTCACCCGGGCGACCGGCCCGCGCAAGATGCGTCGCCAGCATGATTGCACCGTCGCCGGTTCCGCATCCTGCGATCAGCACCCGCAAAAAGCGATCCTCCGGCCGCCGGGCGCCGAACACCCAATAGTCGATTTCCCGCAGGTGTCCCGGGCTTCCGATCAGCAGGCGCTTCGCCTCTTCCCGCGGGTCACGCGCGGGGTAGGGATAGGCCTCATACTGCGCGGCGAGTTCCGTATCGGCAGGATCTGCGCTCATCCCGGCTCCTCCCCTCAGCGCGGAACCAGACGCCCGCGCTGCCAGGCTTCCGCAGCATCATCGGGCGTCATCCCGCCGTAACGGATCGCGTCATCCAGTGCGCTGACCACCTTGTTGCTGAGCAGCATCTCATCCAGTTCGTCCAGCATGTCGCTGTCCGCATCGTCCCGCAGGCCGGGGCGGATCATGATCCGGGCCTCCAGCTCGCTGCCGGTCACGCCCTCAGGATCCTGCAGCAGATTGAGCTTCAGACGGTGATGCAGACAGCCGGGCATCATCAGGGGAAACACGATATCCTCCCCCTGCCCCGCCAGTTCCTCAAGCCGGGCAAAGGCGCGCTCGTCCGGCTCCGCCTCAATGGTGAAGCCTGCTTCCGTCAGTCCGCAGGCGGACACGACGCTGCGCACATGCGGCAGGACGGATTCAGGCGTGATCAGCGCCCGGTTCACGCCTGATGCCGCCAGTTCCGTCAGGGACGACACCGCAGAGCCGTCCTGCACGAACAGGCCGAAGCGAGGACGGTAGAGCGTTCCGATGAAATCGCCCTTCTCCCCTTCCTTCACCCATGCCGTGACAAAGAGATCGGCTTCACCCGAGGACAGCATGGCCCGCAGACTGCTTTCAGGACCGGCTGCATATTCCGGCTCCATGTCATGCGCCTCAACCACGCGCGCAACGGCCGCAGCCACTCCGGCATGAAGAGGTGTGTCAGGATGGGCCAGTGTCAGATAGGTCACGGAAAACTCCCCGCCTTGGCGGGAAAGACCCGCATTCATCACAGAAAAATGCCGGGGAGACAGCTCCCCGGCAGACAGATCACCAGATCGTCACGCGCTGATCAGGCAGAAGATACAGCGACTGTCCCGGCTTTACGTCCCACGCCTTATACCACAGATCGATATTATGCATCGGGATGTTGACCCGCGCCTTCGGTGCGGAATGCGGATCGATCACGGCAAGCTGGCGGGCGCGGTCATCACGCACCTTCATCCGCCAGACCTGCGCCCAGCCGAGAAACACCCGCTGGTCTCCGGTCAGGCCATCGACGACCGGTGCGGGCTTGCCTTTCAGGGAGGCATGATAGGCATCCAGCGCCAGGGTAAGGCCGCCGAGATCGGCAATATTCTCGCCCATCGTCAGCTTTCCGTTCAGATGAACGCCCGGCAGCACCTCAAACGCGTCATACTGCTTGCCCAGACGGGAGGCCTGCTCCTCAAACCGCCGTGCATCCTCCTTCGTCCACCAGTCATGCAGGCGGCCGTTCTCGTCGAATTTCCGGCCTTCATCGTCAAAGCCGTGCGTCATTTCATGACCGATCACGCCGCCGATCGCGCCGTAATTGATGGCCGGGTCTGCCTTCGGATCAAAAAACGGCGGCTGGAGGATTGATGCGGGGAAGACAACCTCGTTGAACAGCGGATTGTTGTAGGCATTCACCGTCTGCGGCGTCATGTCCCACTCATCCTTGTCCACCGGATGCCCCAGATGGCTCAGGGAGTAGTTCCACTCAAACGCGATGCCACGTGCCGCATTGCCGTACACATCTCCCGGCTTCACATCGTAGGAGGTGTAGTCACGCCATTTCTTCGGATAGCCGATCTGGATGTCGAATTTTTCCAGCTTGCGGATGGCAGCTTTGCGCGTCTCCGGAGACATCCAGGAGTTGTGATCCAGGCGGGCATGGAACGCAGCCTTGAGGTTGCGGGTCAGGGCCGCCATTTTCGTCCGGCTTTCCTGAGGGAAATAGCGCTTTACGTATTCCTCTCCGATCGCCCAGCCCATGGCGTGGCTGGTCGCTGAAACGGCGCGCTTCCAGCGCGGCTCCTGCTGCGGCTGCCCTGCCAGGGTGTGGTTGTTGAATTCCCAGGATGCCTGAACGAACGGCTCGGACAGATAGGGAGCCGCGTTGTCGGTCAGGTGGAACGCGAGCCAGGCCTGCAGCACCGGCAGCGGCGTTTCTCCGAGGATTTTTGCCTCGCCTGTAATGGCGGAGGGCTCTCCGACGATCACGGTGCCGCTTTCGGCCATTTTGTCGGGAATACCGGCGCCCTTGAGCCAGGCTGTCCAGTCGAAACCCGGGGCTTCCTTCTGCAGTTCCGCCACCGTGCGCGGATTGTAGATCTTGTCCGGGTTACGGAGATCCTCGCGCGCCCAGTGAACTTTTGCCAGTTCCGTCTCAAACGCAACGATGGCATCGGCCTGCTTCTCGGCATCGTTCCAGCCTGTAAGCTCAAGCATGTGAACGATATATGCGCGATAGGCCTTCTTCTTGGAGTCAAATTCCGGCTTCAGATAATAATCACGGTCAGGCAGCCCCAGGCCGGACTGATCCAGGCTGAGCGTGAATTTACGCGGATCTTTCGCATCCGGCTGAATATCCAGCCCGAACGGAGAAAACTGGAAGGAAAACTGGGAGGAGCCGACCAGATGCGCGAATGCGGCCTGGCTGTCCACGCCCCGGATCGCGGCAATATCATGTGCCAGCGGGGCTTTGCCGAGCTTTGCGACTGCGGCCTCATCCATAAAGCTTTTGAAAAACACACCAAGCTTGTCAGAGTCTGATTTCGGCGCATCCGGCACGGAGGCCGATGCCTGGGTGAGGATGTCATTCACCCGCGAACGGGACAGCTCACGCAGCTGCTCGAACGGTCCGTAGCTGGTCTTGTCTGCCGGAATAACCAGATTTTTTACGGCCTTGCCGTTTGCGTAGCCGAAAAAATTATCACCCGGCGTGATCGACGTATCCCTGCCAGCAAGGTCAAAGCCCCACTCTCCGTAGTGATCCGGGGCTGTGACGGCGCTGCCCGGAGCTGCGACCTGCTGTGTCTGTGCCATTGCGGCAACAGGTGCGGATACGGCGCAGACAGACGCAAGGAGGGTGAGCAGGCGAGAGCGGCGGGAGGAAAAAAGGGGCATCAGCGAATCCAGTTCAGCACGGACGGAAACATTTGTAACACGCAGATTACATCAGACTGGCGCGTGCTCCACCTGTCTGAAAGAAACCTGCAGTCGTCGTCTGATCAGGAAATACGCCACGGAGCATGCCCAGTCATGCAGACGCCCATGCGGACGCAGGCCGATCGTCTTCAGAATCATGCCTGTCGCGCGGTCAAGATGCTTGCGGCGATACACGCTGAGCGTGCTTGCCATATAGGCCGAAATGCAGCTTTTGCGGTCGTAGGGTACGGAGGGCGGAAGGTTGGTTGTGTAGTAGGCTGAGGCCAGTTCGTCATCCTCGCTTTCCGCCACACGGCCGATGGCGATACGCGCTCTTGTCAGCGTTCCGAGTTTCTCACGCCTCAGATAGCGGTGCATATGATCGTAGAATAGCTTGAAATGTCTGTATTCATCTGCGGCGATCTGGCGGCAGATTGCCTTGAGCAGGGGCTCCTCGGTGGAATCAGCGAGGGCGGAGTAGAAGGAAGACGTGCCGGTCTCGACCATACATCGGGCAATCAGTTCGCCCGCACGTGATCCGCGTACGGAATCCGTGGTGTCCAGGTCGATCCTGAATTTCTCGCGGTAGCGCTCAAATGCCTCGGGATAATTCCATGAACTGTCGGCCAGCATTGCCCAGCGGCCGAGAGCGTCCCCGTGCTGGACCTCCTCGACGGCCCAGTTATCAACCGCTTCCTGAAAATCAGGATCATCGGAAAACACGTGGTTCAGATAGATCGCATAGTCCACGCTGTTGCGTTCGACCACTGATGCCGCCCTGATGGCAGGAATCAGACCGGGATCCACCCTGGAGGGATCAAAACTGTCCCAGTCCAGATTTTCCATGCGCCAGTGTTTCATATTCCGACCGCTCCTGTTTTCTCCCGCCCGCCGGACAGCGGTGCGCGGTCTTCCGACCCTACCGACACCTCATGCAGCCCCGGACTGCAGATCCTCCGAGAACTGAAGCTCAAACCGGGCACGGTCTGCCGGCATCAGCCGGACAGTCGCCGCAACGGAACTCTCGTCATCCGTCCGTTCCAGCATTTCACCATGACGGTAAAGCCAGGCCAGAGCCGCTCCCGAGGACACGGGAAGGCAATATTCCGCTATCTCCATGGCTGCAATAAGCCGCGCATCAAGAACGGACAGAAGATCCGGCAGACCTTCTCCGGACATGGCTGACAGGGGGACGACACCGGGCATTTTCGGCATCGCGGCAAGCCCGCCCATCAGATCCACCTTGTTCTGCACCTCGATCATGCGTCCGTGCCAGCCGGAGTCGAGCATCCCGTCCTGCTCCATTCCGGACAGGACGCTCAGGACATCCTCTTTCTGCGCATTCGTATCCGGATGTGCGATGTCCCGCACATGCAGAATGATATCGGCCTCCGCAACCTCTTCCAGCGTCGCGCGGAAGGCCGCAATCAGTTCGGTCGGAAGGTCGCTGATAAATCCCACGGTATCGGACAGGATCACCCGGCGCGCTGACGGCAGGCTGATCGCCCGCATCGTCGGATCCAGAGTGGCGAAAAGCTGATCCTGGGCAAAAACGCCGGCTCCAGTCAGAGCGTTGAACAGCGTCGATTTTCCGGCATTGGTGTAGCCGACCAGAGCCACGACGGGAAACGGAACCCGCTTTCTCGCACTCCGATGCAGACCACGCGTGCGGCGGACCTGTTCCAGCTCTTTCTTCAGCCGGACGATGCGATCCCCGATCATCCGCCGGTCAGCCTCGATCTGGGTCTCACCCGGACCGCCAAGGAAGCCGAAGCCACCCCTCTGCCGTTCAAGATGGGTCCACAGGCGGACGAGACGGGAGCGCTGGTATTCCAGATGCGCCAGCTCGACCTGCAGCGACCCCTCTTTCGTTGCCGCGCGTGCACCGAAAATATCGAGAATCAGGCCGGTCCGATCCACCACCTTGCAGCCGAGCGCCTTCTCCAGATTCCGCTGCTGCCCGGGCGAGAGCCTCGCATCCACGACGACAACCCCGATCTCCTCCGCCACGACGAGATCGTGCAGGGCCTCCACCTGGCCCGCTCCCAGAAGTGTGGCCGGTCGCCTTGCACGCAGGAGCACCACCGCGCTGCGCACGATCACCAGCCCTATCGATGCGGTAAGACCGACAGCTTCCTCAAGCCGTGCGTCCGCCGCACGGACATCCTGATCCCGCTCAGGCCGTTCCCATGGAAGAATAACCGCCGCGCGCGTCGGGGCTTTCTGCGTCTCAGCTGGAGAAATCGTCGACAAAGCGCCCGTCACTCTCCGCTGTCCCGGTGCCACCCTGCATATCCACTGGGGCCAGCGGCATTACAGTGCTGATCGCGTGTTTGTACACAAGCTGGGTATGGCCGTCCCGGCGAAGAAGAACCGAGGACTCGTCATACCAGGTGATAATGCCCTGCAGCTTCACGCCGTTGACCAGAAAGATAGTCACCGGCGCCCGGGCACGCCTGAGATGACCCAGAAAAAGATCCTGAACGCTCTGCAATGTTTCTTTCGACACCTGAATGCATCCTGCATATTTTTGTTTTTGGACCCGTAACGGGTCAGCCGCCATCCGGCAATATATGATCAGATTGAGTATTTATGATCCGCGCTTTTACGGCAAGCCGTCCCGAAGAGAAGGCAGACCTGCTGTAATCAGATACTCCCCCGCTCCTCAGAGGTTACGCCAAGCTGCTTGAGCTTTCTGTGCAGTGCGCTCCGTTCCATTCCGACAAATCCCGCAGTGCGGCTGATATTCCCGCCAAATCGGAGAAGCTGCGCCTGGAGATACTGCGTCTCAAAAAGATCACGCGCTTCTCTCAGAGGCAGTCCCATTACATCAGCCGTCGCATCAACCCGGAGCAGCGCGGGAGCCTCCTCGCTGATCTGCGGAGGCAGCATATCAGCACGAATCGGATCACTGCTGCCGCCAGGCATCATGATCATCAAACGTTCCATCAGGTTCCGCAGTTCCCGAACATTTCCGGGCCAGTCATACGCCTGAAGTGCGGCAATCGCATCGATTGCCAGTTCACGGCAGGGCAGGCCCGCAGCTTCGGAAGTGCGGCGCAGAAAGAGCTGCGCCAGACCGGGCATATCCTCACGCCGTTCGCGCAGCGCCGGGATTCGCAGCGGCACGACCGCAAGCCGGTAATACAGATCCTCGCGGAAGCGGCCTGCCGCGATTTCCGCCTCGAGATCACGGTTGGTCGTGGAGAGCACGCGGATATCGACCCGCACGCGCTGCGATCCGCCCAGACGCTCGAAACTCTGGTCCTGCAGCGCGCGCACGATCTTGCCCTGCGTCTGCAGCGGCATATCAGAAACCTCATCCAGCAACAGCGTGCCGCTGTGGGCGCGCTCCAGAACACCGGTCCGGCGCGGCACGTCCTCCGCGCCCTCCAGACCAAAAAGCTCCTCCTCAAACCGTTCGGGTTCCAGAGTGGCGCAGTTGAGAACGACGAACGGCCCGTCCGTCCGGCGGGACCGCGCATGGATCATGCGCGCGGCAACCTCCTTGCCTGTCCCCGGAGCGCCGGAAATCAGCACGCGCGACCCGGTCGGAGCCACACGCTCAACCTGATTGCGTACTGCCGATATGGCCGGACTTTCGCCGAACAGAACGCTCTCAGGACCGGCCCGCAGCCTCAGTTCCGCGTTTTCCCGCGCTAGGCGGGACGCCTCCAGGGCACGCTGGACGATCACGAGAAGACGGTCGGACTGAAACGGCTTCTCGATAAAGTCATAGGCCCCGAAACGCAGCGAGGACACCGCCGTCTCGATGGTTCCGTGGCCCGAGATCATGACGACAGGAATATCGGGCTCTTCGGCCTTCATCTGCTTCAGTACATCGAGCCCGTCCATCTTCGAGCCCTGAAGCCAGATATCCTGAATGACCATGGCAGGACGGCGCGCACGGAACGCAGCAAGTGCGGCGTCGGAATCACCGGCCACACGGGTCTCATAGCCTTCATCCACCAGAATACCCTCGATCAGCATACGGATGTCCGGCTCGTCATCGACGATCAGGATTTCATACGCCATCAGTTCCCCTAAACGGCAAAATCAGCAAAGCCTCTGTCCCCGGTCCGTCCGCGCGTTCGCGTATCTGGAAGTCACCATCATGATCTTCCATGATTTTCTTCACAATGGCCAGCCCCAGCCCCGTTCCCTTGGGTTTATGGGTGACATAGGGCTCGGTCAGCCGGTCACGGTCCTCCTGCGGCAGGCCCAGACCATCATCGGACACACTCACCAGCACCAGACCGTCCCGCACCTCAACGCAGAGCCGGACGGTACCGATATGTCCTTCCCCATCTTCTTCCTTACGCCCCGTCATGGCAATCGCATCCGCCGCATTCTGCAGGAGATTCGTCAGTGCCTGACCGATCTGGCGGCGGTCACACTGCAGTTGAGGACCTTTTTCCGGCACGATCACATTATAGACAATGTCCGGATGGGCGTCACGCTGGAGCACGACGCTCTCACGCACGAGGCGTCCCAGATCCTCCGATGCCATCACCGGCTGCGGCATACGTGCGAAAGCCGAAAACTCGTCAACCATCCGGCCGATATCGCCCACCTGACGCACGATAGTATCGGCGCACTGGCGGAATGTGTCCGGATCGGAGGTGATTTCCTTGAGGAACCGGCGTTTGAGGCGCTCCGCTGCAAGCTGGATCGGCGTCAGGGGATTCTTGATCTCATGCGCGATCCGCCGGGCCACGTCCGCCCAGGCAGCTTTCCTCTGTGCCACCTGAAGCGCAGTCATATCATCAAACGTGACGACATAGCCCTCGGGAACACTGCCGCGCATTTCCGCGCTCACACGCACGAACAGCATCCGCTTCAGACCGCTCTGCCCCGTCTGGATCTCACGCGTCACGACGCGGTCCGGTGCGAGGCTGACCTCGGCCAGAAGCGGCGCGAATTCCGTCACCACCTGCGCCAGCGGCTGCCCGGTGAACACCATCAGATCCGTATTCAGCAGCACCGATGCCACACGGTTCGGAAGCTCGATCCGCTGCTCCGCATCCAGACCGATCACACCGGCCGACACCCCTGACAGCACGGCCTCCGTAAATCGCCGCCGCTCATTGATCTGCTCATAGGCGACCATCAGCTGAGACCGCTGGCTCGCCAGTTCATCCGTCATCAGATTGAAGGCTCGCGACAGATCAGACACCTCGTCATCGCGCCGGATTTCGGGCACGCGGACCGAAAGGTCTCCCTCACTCACACGCCGGGCCGCCACCATGAGAAGCCCGAGAGGCCGGACGATCTGGTTGGCGAGGCCAAGCCCCATGAATGCCGCGGCAGCCAGGACGAGCAGCGCGACAAGCGCGAAAATCATCACGAAGGTGACCTGGATCTTCGCGCGGTTATGGTTGAGACGCCGGTAATCCGCGACCACCTGGCCGGTCTTGCGCATATGTCCCAGAATCTCGGGATCAACCGGCCGGGTGATCACCAGCATCCGCTCAGGCGTCTCGCCCAGTGACACGACGGCCCGCACGGTTTTCTCGTCCGGGCTGTCGAAAATCGCCACCTCGTTCGTCCGGGCCATCATAGTCGCGGCCGGAGGCGGAAGCTGCTCCTGATATCCCGCCCGTGCCAGCAGTCCGCCCGATGCCGTCACCCTGTTCGATATCGGATCATAGACAACCGCCTCGGTCAGCCCGCGGACAGTTGCCTGGCTGTCCAGAAGCTGCCCCAGCGCGTCCGGATCATGCATCAGATCCGTACCGTTTGCCGAAAGCTCGCTCTCCGCGCTTGCGATATAGTTCGCCAGGGAGAACGCCTCGGTGCGGATATTGGCGTTATGCTCGGTCAGATACCCCCGGGACGCCAGAAGCGCCTCGCTCAGCGCGGTGTTCACACGATCCGAGAACCATATCTGAATGCCGTAATCGAAAAACAGCGTCGCGAAGAGGCCGACAAGCAGCGTCGGGGCTGCGGCCACAAGGCTGAACAGTGCCACAAGCCTCACGTGCAGCCGCGTTCCGGCCACGGGCCTCCGGTCGGTCAGCAGACGGTAGATCCTGCGGCTTACGGCGAGGACCAGCAGCAGGATCGCCAGAGTTGTCAGGATGAACACGCTGATCTGCAGGGCCGGATGATGCGCAAAGGCGCGGCCGCCGGACAGCACCATGAAGGTCGCAAAACCCAGGACCAGCGCCAGGGCGATCAGGGCCAGGGTGACGCGGCGCATCTCCAGGGTCCGGAGCAGCCCGCGCATCAGTCCCCTTTTCTGAGACGGGTTACGCAACTGCGCCGCCGTCAGCAGACACCGCGCACGACCGGGATATCAAGATCCCGGATTTTCTTACGCAGCGTGTTTCTGTTCAGCCCCAGGATGGCAGAGGCCCGGATCTGATTTCCCCGTGTGGCTGCCAGCGTCATGCGGATCAGGGGGCGTTCGACCTCCGCAATCACCCGGTCATACAGATCCTGGATCGAATCCTGCTGGCCATCGGCAAAATATCTCCGGATATGCCTGGTGACGGCATCCACCAGCGCCTCTGCCTTTCCCTCATCCTTCGCCCTGACATCCTCCTGAACCGTCTCTGCCAGCTCCTGATCGATCAGGCTGCCCGTGATCGTCTGCTGAGGATGCAGCACCACGATCCGCCGGATCAGATTTTCAAGCTCACGGACATTTCCGGGCCAGCGCCAGGCCTGCAGCCGCGGCACCGCATCTTCCGCCAGCACGCGCTGCACCCCGTCCGGACTGACGCACATCTCCAGAAAATGGCGGGCCAGAAGCGGTATGTCCTCAGACCGTTCCCGCAGGGGCGGAAGACGCACGGGAACGACGTTCAGCCTGTAGAACAGATCCTCCCGGAACGTTCCTGCACGGATGGCCTGGTGCAGGTCCCTCTGGGTGGCGGCGATAATCCGCACATCCGCGCGGATCGGCTGGCGACCGCCAACCGTCACATATTCGCCGTCCTGCAGCACGCGCAGCAGACGCGTCTGCGTTTCCGGAGGCATGTCCCCGATCTCGTCCAGAAACAGCGTTCCGCCCGCAGCCTGCTCAAACCGTCCGGGATACCGGCCTCCGCTTCCGTAGCTGCCGTGCTCCAGCCCGAACAGTTCCGCCTCGATCATGTCACGCGGAACCGCGGCCATGTTGACGGCAACGAACGGTCCGGTCCGGCGACTGCCATATTCATGCAGGGCACGCGCGACCAGTTCCTTGCCCGTCCCGCTTTCCCCGTGGATCATCACGGTCAGATCGGACGTCGTAAGCCGGGCGATGATCCGGTAGATGTCCTGCATCGCCACGGACCGGCCGATCAGCGGCATCCGCTCCTCGGGCCGCAGCGCCTGATCCCTCTGTACCGGAGCATGAGAGCCAGGCTGCGCGACAGGCGCGGACAGCGCACGCGCCACAACTTCCAGCAGCTCCGTCAGATCGAAAGGCTTGGGCAGATACTCGAACGCTCCGCGCTGCGTCGCCTTGACGGCCGTGCTCAGTGTGGACTGTGCGCTCATGACCAGAATCCGCAGGTCCGGACGCAGGCGACGGATGCGCGGGATCAGTTCCAGCCCGTTCTCATCCGGCATCACCACATCCGTGATGACGAGATCTCCCTCCCCGTCCTCAATCCACTGCCACAGTGTCGCGGCGCTGCCGGTCGTCCGCACCTGATACCCGGCCCGGCCGAGCGCCTGGCTGAGAACCGTGCGTATTGAGCGGTCATCATCCGCGATCAGGATTGTGGGAAGCGCCATAGTCTGAAGAATCTTTTCCGTCTGTCTGGGCCGCGGGATCACGCCGGGCGACCGGTATCCTCGGAAACAACAGGAAGATGAAGGCTGAATTCCGTACAGCCGGAACGGCTTTCCACCTCAATCACCCCGCCATGATCATTGATGATCTTTCCTGCCAGTGCGAGCCCCAGACCCGACCCCGAAACCTTGGTCGTCAGGAAAGGCTCGAACAGATGAGGGCGCACGGCCTCAGGGATGCCGGGCCCGGTATCCCGAACCGTCACGACCAGAGGCAGATGATGTTTTCTGCCGGAACCGGGCACGGCAAGGCGCAGGCCGGGACGGTAGGCCGTCAGCAGCGTGATCTCCCCCTCTCCCTGCCCGCCTTCTCCGCGGATCGCCTCGGCTGCATTCTTGATCAGATTGAGCAGAACCTGGATCAGCTCATCCCGGTTGCCCCACACGGGCGGAAGCGACGGATCATACCGCTCCGTGATCGTAAGCCCCCGGGCGAATCCCTTCTCCGCCAGAAGCCGCACATGTTCGAGAACCTTATGGATGTTCACGGGACGCCGCCCGACCGGCTTTTCTCCGAACATCTCCATCCGCTCGACCAGAGCACGGATGCGGTCTGCCTCGTCCCGGATCAGAACGGCCAGCTCCCTGTCCTCAGGCGGCACGGATGCTTCCAGAAGCTGCGCCGCGCCACGGATGCCGGAAAGCGGATTCTTGACCTCATGCGCCAGAAGCTCCGCCATGCCGGACACGCTGCGGGCTGCGGAGCGGAATGCCAGATGCCGGTCCAGCGTCCGCGCCGCCTTCTCGCTGCTGAAGGACAGAACAACCTGACCGGGCCGCTCCGGAACGGGCGTGCCCAGAACCGTGACCCCTTCATGATGGAAGCGCGGAGAGGTGAACATCACCCCGTGCTCCGCCATCCCGCCGCCGGAGGAACGCACGTGCTCAAGAAGAAGGAACAGCGGATGATCGGCAGGCACGAGTTCCTTCAGGGACCGCCCCCTGATGAGGGTGCGCGACCGGGCGAAGAAATTCTCCGCCGCGTGATTGACGACGCGGATACGGTCCCTGCCATCGACCAGCACAACCGGCGCAGGCAGATTCTCAAGCACCAGTTCGCTGTCTGTTTCGGTTCCCGTCACTTTTCTTACACGCTCACAGACAGGAGCACTCATGCGTCACACAGGGCGGACTGAGGCACCGCGGAAACGGCGGCGGCATCCGCAGTCTGCCTGTCTGCCTCATGATGCGAACGGCGCGGCTCACGTACCGCTCCTGCCCCAATCTGCCGCTCGTAGAACGCATCAACCGCCGTCATCACATCCTCCGCCCGGTCCATGCGGTTGACCGCGGAACGGAAGCCCGCAGAATCCGGGAGCCCCGCCGAATACCAAGACACATGCTTGCGGGCGAGACGCATGCCCGGCCCCTCACCGAAATGCGCCAGCATCATGCCGTAATGCTCCCGCACGATGGCGTGTTCCTGCGCCAGGGTCGGATCGGGCACGTCAACGCCGCTGAGCAGGGACTGCGCGACCTGCGCCGGAAACCACGGCCGCCCGTAGCAGCCGCGACCGATCATCACCCCGTCCGCTCCGGACAGACGCAGCGCCGTCCGCGCATCATCCACCGTCAGAATGTCTCCGTTGACGATCACCGGGATCCCCACGGCCCGCTTCACCTGAGACACGAAGGCCCAGTCGGCGATGCCGTTATAGAACTGCTGCCTCGTGCGCCCGTGCACGGTCACCATCCGGATCCCCGCATCCTCCGCGATCCGTGCAAGGACGGGCGCGTTGAGGTGATCATGATCCCAGCCCATCCGCATCTTCAGCGTGACAGGCACGTCAACGGCCCGCACGACCGCCGACAGGAGACGCCCGGCCATGGCCTCGTCCCGCATGAGAGCGGACCCGGCCATCTGCCCGACCGCCACCTTCTTCACCGGACAGCCGAAATTGATATCGATGATGCCGGCCCCCTTGCCGACCGCGATCCGCGCCGCCTCTCCCATCGCGTCCGGATCACATCCGGCAAGCTGCACGGAATTCGGCCCTTCCGTATCCGCAACCTCGGCCATACGGAGCGTGCTCTCGTTTTCCCTGATCATGGCCCAGGACGCGATCATCTCCGACACCACCAGCCCCGCGCCCAGACGACGCGCGAGACGACGAAATGGCAGATCCGTCACTCCGGCCATCGGCGCCAGAATCACCGGACGCTCAATCACGACGCCGCCAAGATCAATCGGGGCCAGCAGCATACAGGATGCTCTTTCTTTACACATATTGCACAGGATTTAGCCAGTATAAGGCCAAAATCCGTGCAGCGCAATTCAGAACCCGCAACCGGTAGGTCCGCTCAGGCTTCTCCCGGTTCCGTCATATCATGCGAGATCCGCAGCGGCTCCGCACTCTCCGGCAGCGGAGCAGGTTCCGGAACGGGCAGTGCCTTTTCCGCTGCTTCCAGCCGGTTTTGAAGCGCTGACAGCCCCGTGAGAATATTCGGGTAATCCTCAATGATCTGACGAAATTTCTCGGCGCGGATCATCAGGATATGCCCGAACTGCACCATCCGCACGGTGGCAGGCATCGGACGCCCTTCCATCACCTCGATCGCCCCGACGACATCCCCGGCTCCGAAAAGGATTTCCTGATCCGTGATATGCATCTCCGCCAGACCGGCGCTGATGAAGGACACCCACCGCACCTTCTTGCCCCGGCGATACAGGCGCTGGCCCGGCGACGGGAAACACAGCGCGGAGGACATCGCCAGATCATGAAGGGCTGCCGCGGGCAGTTCCCTGAAAATCTCGGCCTCCCGCAGACGCTGCTCAATACTGTTCTTCAGGCTGAACTTCATCCGCTGGTTCAGGCGCTGGCGATGGCGCTCAACCTCCTTGACCAGCTCGCGGTGCAGTTCGTCGCTGATCATGGATTCGGAATGCATCGAATCGAACTCGACGCTTTCCAGCCGCAGCACGATCTGGCGGAAAATCCGCTCCTCCAGAGCCTCGGAATAGCCGGGATAATGCAGGCGGAGACTGGCCAGAACCTCATCCAGCATCTTGCGCTGACGCAGCAGGACCTCAGCCACGATATCGCTGATACGGGCTCCCATGGTGGGCTTCATCCGCTCGCGCATGAACCGCATCAGGGAGATTGAGACCAGATGCGTGACCATCAGCATCTCAAACCGTTCGGAAAGACACTCCATCAGCATCCGGTCATAGCCGAACCAGCGATGGATCAGTTCTGCTGCCTGGAATCTCAGGCTGGGCCGCAGGCGACGGCGGAGGGCGCGGACATAGCCGAACCGCCCCTCAAGACGCGCGCCGTCCACCATGGCTTCTGCCGTACGCAGCATGGTTTCCATCACGCGTCTGGTCAGACCCTGGATACGGAACAGGTCCAGCAGGATCGAGCGTTCCTGATTGGCAATCGTGATCAGTGCCAGCGTCACGCGCTGCCTGTCACCCAGCGCCGTGTCGATGGCGTTTGCGGACCCTTCCTCCTGTGCCCTGCGTCCCAGGGCCGAGATGACCGAGCGCGTCGCATCGGAGGAAAATCCAAGCTCCTCCGAGGTTTCCTTCGCCCGCTCCCGCACCTGGTTGAGTGCGATCGTCAGCACCTGATGACGCATGGCCTGATCGATCGGAGACAGCTGATCCAGGCGGAAAAACAGCACCAGAGACCGCAGGGTCGTGCCATTCACCAGCAGCGTGATCAGCACGAAACCGGTGGCGATGATACCGATAAAATGCGCGACGGGTGTTGAGACCCTGGAGTTCTCGGTCACGGAAAGGGCCAGGGCCAGCGTGATCGCACCGCGCAGTCCGCCCCAGACCATCGTCGCCTTGTAGGGCATCGGAACCGGAGGAGCGAGGCGCGTCAGGCTGAGCAGCGGCAGCAGTCCGAACACGACGGCCGCACGCGCGATAAGGCCTGCTGCAGTGGCGATCAGAACCAGCACCATGTCCCATTTGGTCACGCCCAGAAGCAGCTTGGGCACGAGCATGGACGCCATGACGAACACGAGAGAGCCGGCCCAGAAGACAAGCTGCTGCCACAGCTCGTTCAGGAAGCGCCATGTCTGCGGGCGGAAAGTGGACGGACCGTAGACCGACATGGTCAGACCTGCGGCAGCCGTTGCCACCACGCCGGAAACGCCGATCACCTCATCGCAGATGATGTAGGTGATGTAGGGCAGCGCCACGGTCAGCGTTGTCTCCGCTGCGGGCGCATTACCCAGTGCCGCAATCATATAAAGCATCAGCCGGGCGAAAATGATGCCGATGATGATGGCTCCGCCGAAGGAGATAAAGAACCCGAGTGCTGCGAACCCGACATGAATCTGATGGTGTGAGGTGACCGCATCCAGCAGGATGGAGAAGATCGCGATGGCGGCCGCGTCGTTCAGCAGTGCCTCCCCTTCCACCAGCCGCGTCAGACGCTCCGCCGCGCCGATATCGCGGAAGATGCCCGCAACCGCGGACGGGTCCGTGGTTGCCACGATCGCCCCGAGCAGCAGGCAGACGATCAGCGGCATGGTGGAGAACGGGAACACCGCAAGTCCGATCGTCGCGGTGGAGACAACGACCGCGACAACGGCAAGCAGGAGGACCGTTGCGGCGTCGTCTGCAAGACGGCGCACGTCGATGGCCAGCGCCCCCTGGAACACAAGGACAGGCAGGAAGACCAGAAGGAAGACCTCAGCGCTTACGGGAAGATCCCGGAAGGTTTCGGCCATGCCGCTGAGCGCGGTTGCCGCCGCTCCGTTGAGCAGTTCCCCGTTGGCACTCGGCGCGGGAATATGCGTAAGGACCAGGTCTGTTCCGACACCGATAATAATTCCGACCACCGCCAGAAGCACGGTTTCGGACACTTCCAGACGGCGCGCCACCGGCTGCACCGCACTCACCACCACCAGCAGCAGCGCCGTCGCCAGAAGCACGGCCGCGAGCCCTGTCACCTCCATATGTTCTGTCTCTTCCCTGCTCCTGACCACCCGGGCCGGTTTATTATCAGTTCTGTAATTTACTCACCCGGGGCCGTTCAGTTCCCCGAAAAAACGGCCTTCGGGCATTATCGGCCTGAAGTGCGTCGTTCTCCCGTTATTACCCGGGTAATAATAGGAAAAACGACGCGCTGTTTTTGTGATTATCCGGAAAAACTTACTGAGCGATTGTTCCTGCGCTCCGGGCGGGCTGAATCTGCTGTCCGGGGTAGTAGACCGGGCCGCGGTAGTTCGTGCCTTCCTGGGCTGCGTTCAGGCGCTCCGTGGCCGGGTCCGCGGGGAGGTCCTTTACCACGGGAAGGGCTGTCTGACGGGCAGAGACCGGTGCGGCAACGACGGCGGCGCTCGCGGGCTGAACCTTCTGGCCGGGGTAGTAGACCGGGCCGCGATAGTTCGCGCCTTCCTGGGCTGCGTTCAGGCGTTCCGTCGCCGGGTCCGGTCCGGTGGCCTGTTCAGGCGACGGGGTGGAGGGTGTTGTACGATTCGAGGCCGCAACAGCGGGGAATGCGGAGGCCACCGCCAGGAAAGACAGGCCTGACAGCCATATCCGGCCTGTCATCCGGCCATTCACTGACATTTTCATCCGCGTTCTCCGTCTCTGTCGCCGCTGTTTTGAGGCAGGATAAGCTGCTGGCTATCAGACGCAACACTCCGGCTGCTGTTTCTTGCGCGCGCGTCTGGCATCATGCCTGTACTTGGGCTAGGGTCCGGTCCCTGTTTCCTGATTTTTCAGTTTTCCGGGCCTATGTCTGACCCTTCTTCCCTGCGCGGCGACAAGCCGAACCTTACACCAGATGCCGAAGCCGCGCGTCAGCAGCGTCTGGAGAAAGAGGCGGCGGCGCTGCGTGCCAATCTGCTTCGTCGCAAGGCTCAGGCTCGTGCGCGGGCTGAGACTGGCTCGGGGGATGCGGGCGATGCGAACGAGAGGAAAGACCCTTCATGCCGATAATGCCCGACACGTGGATCCGTGAACGTGCGCTCCGGGACGGAATGATCGAGCCGTTTGTGGAAAATCAGAAGCGTGACGGTGTTATTTCCTATGGGCTGTCTTCCTATGGCTATGATGCGCGCGTGGCGGATGAGTTCCGTATCTTTACCGATGTGAACAATGCCATTGTTGATCCGAAGGCCTTTACGGAGGACAGTTTCGTCTCCCGCAAAGCGGATGTGTGCATCATTCCGCCGAACAGTTTCGTGCTGGCCCATACGATTGAGTATTTCCGTATTCCCCGGGATACGCTGGTTGTCTGTCTTGGCAAATCAACCTATGCGCGCTGCGGCATCATTGTGAACGTGACGCCGCTGGAGCCCGAATGGGAGGGCCAGGTGACGATCGAGATCAGCAACACCACGCCTCTTCCGGCGCGGATCTATGCCAATGAGGGGATCTGTCAGTTCCTGTTTTTCCAGGGCGCGTCGCCCTGTGAGATCAGCTATGCCGACCGGGCCGGTAAATATATGCGTCAGGCGGGCGTCACCACGCCACGTCTTTAGAATTCCTTTTCTCCGGATACTGACCAGGAGTTATCAGCAGTCATGGATCGTTTCATCATTCGCGGCGGCCGCCCTCTGCGTGGCGAGATCGCTATCGGCGGTGCGAAAAATTCCGGGCTGAAGCTGATGGTTGCCGGGCTTCTGACGGAAGAGCGGCTGGTTCTGACCAATGTGCCGCGGATTGCGGACATGGACACGATGCGGGCCCTGCTGCTGCAGCATGGCGTTGCCGTGGAGGATGTGAAGGGGGATGGCGGAACGCTGTCCATTGGCGGCAGCATCACCGGGACCGAGGCTCCTTATGACATCGTGTCGAGGATGCGGGCCTCCATTCTGGTGCTTGGTCCGCTGCTTGCCCGCTGTGGCGAGGCGCGGGTGTCGCTGCCTGGCGGGTGCGCGATCGGGACACGTCCGGTTGATCTGCATCTGAAGGGTCTGGAGGGTCTGGGGGCGCAGATCCGGCTTGAGGGCGGCTATATTCATGCGACGGCTCCGAAGGGGCTGACGGGCGACCGGATCGTCCTGCCGTTTGCCTCTGTGGGGGCGACAGAAAATCTTCTGATGGCCGCGACGCTGGCCAAGGGGCGAACGGAGATCGTCAATGCGGCGCGGGAGCCGGAGATTTCCGATCTGGTGGAGTGTCTGAACCGTATGGGTGCCCGGATTTCCGGAGCCGGAACCGGAACGCTGGTGATTGACGGCGTCGAGGCTCTGCACGGTGCGGAGCATCGGATCATGCCGGACCGTATCGAATGCGGTACCTATGCCTGTGCGGCGGGGATCACGGGGGGTGATCTCTATCTGCGCGGCGGTCGGGTGGATGATCTGGGGGCCGTGGTTCGCACGCTGGAGGAGGCCGGGGTTGAGGTCACGTCCGACGCGGAAGGCATCCGGGTGCGCCGGACGGGCGCGCTGCGCGGTGTTGATATCATGACCGAGCCTTATCCCGGTTTTCCTACGGACATGCAGGCGCAGTTCATGGCGCTGCTTTCCGTGGCCGAGGGGGCGTCGATGGTGACGGAGACGATTTTCGAAAACCGTTTCATGCATGTTCCCGAGCTGAACCGTATGGGCGCGCGGATCAATGTTCACGGGTCTTCCGCGATCATACGCGGGGTGCATGGTCTGTCCGGTGCGCCTGTGATGGCGACGGATCTGCGGGCTTCCTTCTCCCTGATTCTTGCCGGGCTTGCCGCGCACGGGGAGACGATCCTCAGCCGCGTGTATCACCTGGACCGGGGATATGAGGCTGTGGAGAAGAAGCTTTCGGCCTGTGGTGCGCTGATTGAGCGTGTGCGGGAGTAGCCTGAGGAGCGGGGTTCGGGCCTGATCGCCGGTTATTCAGCCGAAAGTCCGGGTTCGGGGGCTGGCTGAAGGCAGTCCTGCGGGATCAGGTCCAGGTCGTTCTGCAGTTTTTCCTCTGCTTTCTGCCGGGATTCCGGGCTGAGGGCGTTGAATGATGCGGGATGAGCGGTGAGGATCAGCCGGGAGCCGTCCGGCAGAGGAATGAACTGCCCGCGTTCCCGTTCCAGGGAGGGCGTGCGGCCGAGGATGGCGCGGCCTGCACGGGGGCCGAGTGCGAGGATGATGTCCGGGCGGATGATCCGGCGTTCTGCATTCAGCCATCGGCGGCAGATATCGGTTTCTCTGGCATCGGCGGGTTTTGGCAGGCGGAAATTGCCGTTCTGTGTGAATTTGAAGTGTTTTATGGCGTAGGTGATGCGGCTGTGCGGGAACAGTCGGCTGCGTATCTGCGCGGCATGTCCGGTCTGGGGTGATCCCTGACTGAGTTCTGCTTCTCCGGGCTGCTCATCGACGATCAGCAGACGGGCTTTTTCCGGCCCCTGCCCTGCGACGGCGGCGGTGCCGTTGCAGCCGATCGGGCAGGCGCGGCAGGTGGCGATGCCTGCCGCGATCTCCTGCAGTGTTTCGGGGGGCGGTCCGGGGAACGGGTCTGCGCCTGTCTCCACCATTGCGGCCTCACGCGCCTGGGCACCGGCGATCAGTTCCGGGATCAGACGGGCTTCGGGGAGATTTTTCCAGTAACGACGGGGCATTTCCCTGACCATCATGGAAATCTTGAGGCGTGCCGGATTGAAGATCGATGCGTAGTATCGCTGCCACAGTTCTTCGGTTGCGTCTTCTGCAGGAGCGTCTGATTTCCGGGCTCCGGCTGTTTCGCTGAGTTCGGTTCCGTTCCAGTGCAGGCAGAGATCCGGCGTCAGGATCGACCAGTTCTGGCTGGCGAAGCGGTTTATGAAAAAGCTGCTGTTGGCTCTGACGATATGATGATCCGGTTCGAACCATGCGATGTAGCGTTCCTCTCCGTCCGGCGTTCCGATATGGCGGAAGCGGACGAAGGCGCGCATTTTGTGGATATCGCGGCGGACCTGTCCGGCCATGATCATGAGCCGGTGGACGTCCGGATCACCCCGGTTTTCCATGAGATGTGGGGCGCCCTGCAACCGCCACAGCAGGCGATATAATGCGGGGAAGCGGGCTCTGTCCCTGTGCAGCAGGACGCTTCCGGCGAGGTGCAGGAAGGCCCGGCTGGCTCTGACGGTTCTTCGGGCGGGCGGGATATCCGTTGTTTCGCAATATGTTCCGAACAGGTCTGTGGCGGTTTCGTCTGTTTCCGTCCACCGGATCATCCCGGGCGGGATTTCTGCTGCGGCCAGGCGTCTTGCCTTGTCGCGCCATTCCTGAGGATCATCCGGACAGGTGATGGTGACGGTGTGCAGCCTGTCGTGCCGGGGCTCTTCGGGGGTCATGTGAACAGTTCCGTCTGGACCGACTGGGGTGTGAGGCGTTTTTTCAGGTCGATCCTGTCTGTCAGGAGGGTTGGTTTCCAGTTTGCAGTTATGACGAACGGGCGGATTTTTGCGATCGAACGTGTGAGACGGCTCAGATCGTCAAGGCGGAGGCGGTGGTGGCGTCTGGCCTGCAGGATGGCTCCGACGGCTTTTGTTCCGAGCCCGGGGACGCGGAGCAGCATGTCTTTCGGGGCCGCGTTGATATCGACGGGGAAGCTGTCTCTGTAGCGCAGGGCCCAGGCCAGTTTGGGGTCGATATCGAGTGGCAGCATTCCTGTGGCGTCTGTGGCGTTCTGCACGTCTGTGACGGAAAAGCCGTAGAAGCGGACGAGCCAGTCTGACTGATAAAGCCTGTGTTCGCGGATGAGCGGCGGGCGTTTCAGGGGGAGGACCGCGCTGGCCTCGGATATGGGGCTGAAGGCGGAATAATAGACGCGGCGGAGGCTGTAGCGGCTGTACAGTAGCCCTGCCCTGCCGATGATCTGGCTGTCATTTGCCGCGTCTGCTCCGACGATCATCTGGGTTGACTGTCCGCCCGGGGCGAAGCGTGGGGCGTGTCTGAAGCGTTTTCGTGCATCTTTTGCTTCTGTTATGACGTTTCCGATATGGGCGATGGCGTTTTCGATCCGGGTGCCGTTCTTGTCGGGCGCCAGTTCGGCCAGACCTTTTTCCGTGGGCAGTTCGACGTTGATGGAAACGCGGTCTGCCCAGCGGCCTGCGCGGGCGATCAGGTCCTGATCTGCCTCCGGGATGGTCTTGAGGTGGATATAGCCGCGGAAGCCGTGATCCTCGCGCAGGGAGCGGGCGACTTCCGTCATCTGCTCCATTGTGTGGTCTGAGGATTTTATGATTCCGGAAGAGAGGAATAGCCCTTCGATGTAGTTGCGTCTGTAGAAGCTCAGCGTCAGATCCACGACCTCTTCGGGTGTAAATTTTGCGCGTCTGACGTTGGAGCTTTTGCGATTTACGCAGTAATGGCAGTCGAAGATGCAGTGGTTTGTCAGCAGGATTTTCAGCAGCGAGATGCAGCGGCCGTCCGGGGCATAGGCGTGGCAGATGCCTGAGCCCTGGGTCGAGCCTATGCCTTTGCCGTCGCGGCTGTGTCTTTTGTCCGTGCCTGAGGATGCGCAGGAGGCGTCGTATTTTGCGGCGTCTGCCAGAATCTCCAAGCGTTCGGTGATACTGAGGGATGACATTTGTTCATATTATGTTCTTTTTTTATGGCGTGCAACGGGTGGCTTTGGTGCTGCTGGCAGTTCGTGCGGGTGTGGCAGTGGATATGGAAGATTGTTGGTTGTGAGCGCGACTGCTTGCGCCTTCATATAGGACATATGGCATGGCCAATCAGATTTCGAGTAGAGGATATTAACCAACTGGCATCAATGTAGTGTCACAATCACTATATTTTAATATTTTTTAAATTACATGTGCATATATATTATAGAATATTCCATGATTTTTCTATATTTATGTAAAAAATACGATTGTCTATGTTATAATAAGAATATTGTGTAGATAATATTCCGTTAAATTTTCATCGAGTATGAGTATTCTCAAATGAAATTACCGAATCTTTGAACTGATATAGAAAATCTGAAATGCACTTATGCAAATCATGCGCTTTTCCATCAAGTATTACTGAAAATTTACGGTCGTCATTAGGATCAGATATCCGAAGATTTTCTCCTCCGCCGACGAACCTGTGTCCATTTGATCCTACGTTTATCGTAGCAGCTGGCACAAACTCCGAATGACCAATGCGATCTCTGAGAGACTGTCCCCGTTCTGTTCCAATGACAAATGAGAATTTTTCTATGTGCTTCTCGTAGACGGCCATGAGGGCTTCAGCAACAGAACGTGGCTGGGCTCTTTCTAAAGTTTTTTTGAATTTTTTATAAGAATTTTGCGATTGTTTGAAATAAGTTGAAAATCCCCAAGATAGATAATCCAAACAACGACGGTATGCTATTACAAACGCGTGATATTCAAAATCAAGCTGCCGCATATTTCCAAAAGCAGCGATTTGATTTGGATTAAATTGACTCGAAAAATCATATTTTGATAAAATGGTATCGACGGATGCCTCGATTTCTTTAATTCTCATCAAGTGATAGCATACAGCTGAATATGCCGAACGTACTCCATGAGTAACTGTCATAAATCTCGGATAGAGTGTTTGTTCTGTTTTTGTTTCTGAACGCCATTCGGATATAAATTGAGGTCGCGTATTTATCCATCTAACGAAATCTACAAAAGGGCGGGCCCCTTCTTCGGATATTTCAAAACCTGCAGTATCATATATTTCAATACTCGCGTCGGATATTTGATCTCCAAAAATAGGGCGCATATTATTATATAGCGCCCGCTGAAATTCTAAATCTGCCGGGTCAGTCTCCATTGTCATGAAATTTACTCCTTGATAATCTCGATTATAAAGTCTGTTTTTCTATAATATTTTCAAGAGCAGACCTTCCGCTTTCCTCCCCCGATCTACCGGAGTCCCGGAAGTCTCATCCTGTGATACGGCCTGAGGAAACTTTCCTGCCTCTTTCCGGATTATTACACCGGCTGCGTGCGGACCTTTCCGGGTGATTTTCCGTGCTGCGGGCTGTCATGACAGGAGTTTTCTATGACTGATGCGGCGGGGTCCGAGTCTCTTTTTCTTGATGAGGGGGAGCAGCGGCAGGCTGAGGAGCGTGCGGCTCCGGGACCACTGGTTATTTATGAGATTGTCCGGGAGCAGGGGCTGGAGGAGCTGAAGCGTCCGACGGGAAGTCTGGCGTGGTCCGGGCTTGCTGCGGGTCTGTCGATCGGGTTTTCGTTTCTGACGGAGTCGTCCATTTCCGCGGGGCTGCCTGATGCGCCCTGGGCGCGTCTTCTGGCGGCTCCGGGCTACAGCATCGGGTTTCTGATTGTGGTTCTGGGGCAGCAGCAGCTGTTTACGGAGACCACGCTGACGGCTCTGATTCCTGTTCTGACGCCTGGCGGCCGTAGCCGTCTGGCGGATACGGCGCGGGTGTGGTCCGTGGTTCTTGCGGCTAATATTCTGGGGACGTTTCTTCTGGCGGCTCTTCTGGCGATCGGCACGCCGGGGGATGAGGCTTTGCGGGAAGCGATGGTCAAGCTGGCGTCTCATGTGATCTCGCAGCCGTTTTTCGCGACCTGTGAGCAGGCGGCGTTTGCCGGCTGGCTGATTGCCCTGATGGTGTGGATGCTGCCTGCGGCGCACACGGCGCGGGCGGCGGTGATCATCATTCTGACGAGTGTGGTTGCGATGTGTCAGTTGCCGCATGCGATCGCCGGGTCGGCTGAGGCGGCTTATCTGGTGTTTACCGGTCATGCGTCCATGATGGATTACCTGACGCGGTTCTTTGCGCCGACGCTTCTGGGTAATTGCATTGGTGGTATTGCGCTGGTGGCGATTCTGAATCACGCGCAGGTGGCCGGGCAGTTGATTCTGCGTCAGCGCCGGTGGCGTCGGGGCCGGTAGGAAGCCGGACTGAGGGGCCTGCCGCACTGCGGAGTGCGGCAGGTTTTCTGCTTTTATGTTCTGAGGACTTCCGCGGCCTCGCGCACGACATCCCTGAGGGCTCCGGGGCCGAAGGGGGATTTCAGGTTCCCTTCCCGGACGAGTTCCGTAAAGGGCGCTGATCCGCCGAGGGCGCAGAGTCTGTCGTAATCCCTGATCGTTCCGGCCTCATCCTTTCCGGAGCGGAGCCAGAGCTGCATGGCGCAGGCCAGGGCGAGCGTGTAGTCGATGTAATAGAAGGGCGAGCTGAAGATATGGCCCTGTGCCTGCCAGCGTCCGCCTTTTGCGGGATATGCGAGGTCTCCGTAGTCCCGCCACGGGAGGTAGTGCTTTTCGAGGCGTTTCCAGGTTGCGTGGCGTTCGGCCGGTGTCATGTCGGGGTTTGCGTAGATTTCGTGCTGGAAGTGATCCACGCAGACGCCGTATGGCAGGAATGAGAGCGACTGGATCAGATGCATCCGGCGGAAGCGGTCTGCCGCGCCGTCCTCGACCAGGAGGTCGATATAGGGCCAAGTCAGGAATTCCAGCCCCATCGAGTTGATTTCCGCGGCTTCCATTGTCGGCCACAGCAGGTCGATGCCCGGGAGATTGCGGCTTTCCCAGTTCTGCCAGGCGTGGCCCATCTCGTGTGTGAACACGTTGATGTCGTGGGCCGTGCCGTTGAAATTTGCGAAGATGAAGGGGACACCGACGGCGGGGAATGCGGTGCAGAAGCCGCCTCCGGCCTTGCTTTCCCGGTTTTTCAGATCAAGATAGCCGCCCTCGTTCATCATGCGGTAGAACGCCGGGAGGCCGCCGCCCATGCGGTCGAACATATCCTGCGCGCGGCTGACGAGCAGGTCGTGATCACCTGCCGGTTTCGGGTTGCCGAGCGGGTCGATGAAGCCTTCATCCCAGCTCCGGACCGTGTCCCAGCCCATGTCCTTCTGTCTGTCCCGGAGCAGAGCTGCGACGAGCGGCGTGACGTGTTCCGCCACCTGGTCCCGGAAGCGGGCCACGTCTTCGGGACCGTAATCCACGCGGCGCATCCGCTGATATCCCAGCGGGGTGTAGGTTTCGTGCCCGAGGGTGCGGGCCATCTCGTGGCGGAGGCGGACCAGCCGGTCATAGATGCGGTCCAGTGCGTCTCCGTTCTTCTCGAAAAAGACCCAGCGGCCCTGTTCGGCTTCGTGACGGATGGCTCTGTCCGGGTTTTCCTGCCAGGGGGCGAGGCCGGAGAGATTGACTGTCTCGCCCTGGACCGTGATCCGGGCTGAGGCAAGGAGCGAGGTGTATTCCGCGGCAAGGCGCGATTCCTCGACGAGCATCTCCTCGATGCGTTCGTCGAAGGTGGCGATATCGCATTCCCACAGGCGGAGCATGTGCGCGCCGGTGAGTGCGGTCAGTCCGGCGCGGTCCGGGTCAGCCAGGAAGCGCTTCTTGATCCGGACTTCATGTGCCGTGGCCTTGGGGGCGATCTGGTCTGCGTAGTCCCGGTCTGCGATGGCCTGTGCGGAACCTGTATCCTGCGAGAAGCGGAGATGGGCCAGCGAGGCCCAGCTGTCGATCTCCCGCCGGACCTGGTCGAAGCGGTTCAGGGCGTCCTTGCGGTTGCCGGCATCGAGCAGGGCGTCCACGGCTGCGAAGGCGGCGGTCATTCCGGCCTCATCAGGCCGGGGGAAGGACAGCGAGGAGAAAGACGGGGTCATGGGTCAGCCCGGATCCTTGACGTGGTTTTTTTTCTGGAAGCTGCGGATCTGTTTTTTCAGATTCCCGGCAGACGGTGCGGTGATCGTGTCCTGGTATGTTCCGCCGCTCCAGCGCCAGCGGTCCGAGCCGTCGACCATGATATCGTGCATGCCGTTATGCACGGTCGGGAGGATGGCGATCTCTCCGCTGACGGAATCGAGGACTTTCAGCCAGTCTCCGTTCTGGTTGAGATAGACATCCGTCGAGCAGCCTGCCGAGCCGCACAGCGAGGCGGACTGGAGCTGCACGAAGAGGCCGGTCTCACCCGCTTTTGCCGATATCTGCGCGGAGCCGATCAGGACGAGCGGTTCGTCGTGATGGCGGCGTGAGGTTGCGATATCGTCGGCGCTGAGCTTGCGTGCGACCTTGTCCAGTTCCGTTCCCGGCCGCTGTGTGAGCACCACGGGCTTTGCCGCGGAGGCGACCTTCGGGTGCACCTTGTGGTGCGACGAGTGTTTACTGCTGTGTTTCTTCACCGTTGCCAGGGCGTCCGGTGAGGACAGCGTGACTATGAGGCCGGCTGCCAGCGCGGCCGCGCCGGTTTTCTTCCAGGCTGAATTTTTAAAAAAAGAGCGCACGCGCGTCATACTCCGCTGCACAGAACTGGTTATGTGATGCATCATAGGCGGAGAATGGCCCGGAGCGAAATATGACTGATTCATCTCTGCCGTCGCCGGGTCTGTACCGGCATTATAAAGGTGGTTTCTACACGCTGATTTCCGTTGTCCGGCACAGCGAGACGGAGGAGCCTCTCGTTACCTATCGCAGTGAGGAAAAGGGAACGCTCTGGGCGCGTCCGCTGTCGATGTGGGTTGAGGAGGTGGACGGGCGTCCGAGATTCGCCCGTGTTTCCGGAGCGGAAACGGGTGTGACGCGTTTTTCTTCCGGTCTGATTACCCTGCACTGGCTGAGTGCGCCTTTAGTGATTGCGGTGATCATCCTCGGCTGGGTCGGGGCGACGATGCCTGATGCGAATCCCGGCGGCTTCACATCGCACCGCACCCTGATGATGTTTCACAAATCATTCGGGCTGCTGGTTCTGGCGTTTACCTTTGTCCGGATCGGCGTGCGGTTTTCCTCACCCCGGCCCTCTGCAAAGGACGGACCGGTTTTTTTTCCGGCGATTTCGGGGTTTGTGCATCTGCTGCTTTACGTCGTGCTGCTGGTGATGCCGCTGAGCGGCTATGTTCTTGCGGCCAACGGGAGGTCGCTGCGTCTGTTTGACGTGATTCCCCTGCCCTCTTTTTCAGGCAGTGATGCACTGGGAGATATGGCGAGGCAAGTGCATTCGACGGCTCAGTGGATGCTGTATCTGCTGCTGGCTCTGCATATCGGCGGCGCGGCCTGGCACGTGTTTTTCCGGAAAGACGGAAGGCTGATGCGTATTCTGCCTGCGCAGAAGAAAGCAGGCATTATTTCTGATCGGTATATCTGATCCTTGCCTACGGCGTGTCGTCAGTTAAGGGCTGCGCGTGTGCCGTGAGTGTTGTACTTTCCGGCTTCCTGTGCAGACTGTTT
>NZ_JAJJND010000139.1 GCF_029759835.1 Acetobacter sp. AN02 | reverse complement strand
AAAATCAGAAAGACAGGAAAACAAAACAGGAACAATAAAGGAAATACAAGAGAAATTATAGGGAAATGCGGAAAAAGGCATCCCGTCCAGGCGCCAGATACCCCCTCACATAGCGGGCGATTCCTTCCTCCAGAGCCGTGAAAGGCCTGTCATATCCAGCCGCCCTGATTCGGGTCATGTCCGCACAGGTATAGGACTGATACTGCCCCCGCAGCGCCTCAGGCATCTCCGTAAACGCCACATCACGAGGCCGCCCGGCCGCATCACACACGGCATACGCCAGATCGAGATAGCTCCGCGCCTCCCCGGTCCCGCAGTTGAAAAGCCCGCTCACCTCAGGATGATCATAAAGCCACAGCATGACATCCACGATGTCACCGACCCAGATGAAGTCCCGCTTCTGCTGACCATCCGCAATATCGGACCGGTCGGAACGGAACAGCCGGGCAGGATGACCGGCCACAACCTCATCATACTTGACCTTCACGACAGAGATCATCGACCCCTTGTGATACTCATTGGGACCATAAACGTTAAAGAACTTCAGGCCGGCCCATTGCGGCGGAGCATGGCCGCGCCCCGTCTCCCTGCGGACATGAAGGTCGAACGCATGCTTCGACCACCCGTAAAGATTCATCGGCTCCAGACCGGACAGACTCTCCAGACCATCGCGGAACAGCTCCGGCCGGTCCGCCGCACCATAAGTCGCCGCCGAAGACGCATAGATCAGCCGCGTCCCGTTACGCGCGCACCAGTCCCAGAGCATCGTCGATAACGCGACATTGGACTGCCACACGAGATCGCCGTCCCGCGCCGTCGTGGCACTTACGGCCCCGAGATGGAAAATCGCATCAACCGTCCCCGCCTGCGCGAGAAACGCCTCCAGCTCCTCCGGCGGCACGATCGCCAGCGGCGGAGAATGGTGAAGATTGCGCCATTTATCGCCCGAACGCAGCCGGTCCGAAACGACAGACACACACCCCCGTGCGGACAGAGCGGAAACGAGACAGGACCCGATGAATCCGGCGCCGCCGGTGACGATAATCATACCCTCTGTATAAGCCGGAGCCCCGCGTTCCGGAAATGCCTTCCACGCTCCCGGCACATTTTGCAGAAAAACCCCCTGATGGATTAAGGTGAAGGTAACGCTCGCAGGATAGCGTCAGAACCACGGCATTCCGGGGAGGATTGGCATGCCCGACAAACCACGTTTCTTTGATGACCTCGCAGGAATCGCCGGCGGCGCGATCTCCGCCCTGAGCGGCGCGAAAGAGGAAATCAATGCCATCGTCCGCGCCCGCGTGGATGAGGTTCTCGCCCAGCTGCAGGTCGTCCGGAGGGAAGAGTTCGACATCGTACGCGAAATGGCCGTCCTCGCCCGCTCCGCCCAGGAAGACGCGGAAAGCCGGATCAGCGCACTCGAACAGCGCATCTCGGAACTGGAAAGGAACAGCAGCCATCAGAACGGCGGATTCGCCTGAAAATCCTTCCAGTGCAGTATGTCCGCAACCCGGTCTCTTCACCCCAGGCCCAGGCCCAGGCCCGCGGGTCTTCTTCCCGCTTCACATAAAAGCCATGTCTGTCCCGGATATATTCAGTGATATGTTCGCTTCCGGAACAGACACATATTCAATCGCAGACCGGAACCGCCCCTCAGGAGATACGGTTCCCTGACCCGGAGACCATCACATGACAACACTGTCGATGACCCCCTCCCCTTCCTGCGACACCAACCCCCTCGATCTGATGGAGCAGATCGTCTGCAACTACGAATGGGCCTTCGATCGCCGCAATTCCTCCGAGATGGCGGCAGAAGCCCCCGGGAAATGGTGCGATTACGGGCTTTATTTCTCCTGGTCGGACGAGCTGAGCGCCCTGCACTTTACCTGTGCATTCGATCTCAAGGTGCCGGAAAAATACAGAAAATCCCTCTACGAACTGATCGCCCTGGCCAATGAACGCCTCTGGGTCGGACATTTCGGACTGGATCTGGAAACCGGCATGCCCCTGTTCCGCCACGCCATCCTCCTGCGCGGCGCACAGACCGCTTCCGCCGAAAGCCTCGAGGACATGATCGAGATCGCCATCTCAGAGTGCGAGCGATTCTATCCCGCCTTCCAGTTCGTCCTCTGGAGCGGAAAATCCGCAACAGAAGCCCTCGATGCCGCAATGCTCGACTGCGCCGGAGAAGCCTGATCATGACACCGGCCCCGTCCCTCCCCTCCATATTCCTCGTCGGATGCGGACAGATGGGCGGCGCCCTGTTCCGGGGATGGGAGAAAGCGGGCATCGCCCCCTCTCTCATCCTCGACCGTCACGCGGACAATATCCCCGCACCCCATAAAGTCATCCGCAGCCCCGCCGATATCCCGGACGATTTCCGCCCCGATGCGGTCATCCTCGCCACCAAGCCACAGAAAGCCGTGGATATCCTGCCCTTCCTCGCGCGCTTCTCACCCCGCGCGCCCGTGATCTCCGTCCTCGCCGGACGCACCGTCGCAGGGCTGCGCGACGGAATTCACGCCGCCGCCCCGGAGAATCCCGCCCCGGTCGTGATCCGCGCCATGCCCAACACACCGGCCGCCATCGGAAAAGGCATCACCGGATACTACGCCCCTCCCGAAGCCACGGCAGAACAGGTCAGCCTGTGCGAGGCCCTCCTCAGAGCTGCCGGAGACGTCGTGCGGGTGGAGACAGAATCCCTGATCGACAGTGTCACCGCCCTCTCCGGCAGCGGACCGGCCTATGTCTTCCTTCTGGCCGAACTGATGGAAAAAGCCGGAATCGAACAGGGACTGCCCGCCCCGGTCGCCCGCCTCCTCGCACGCCGGACCATCTCCGGCGCAGGCGCCCTGCTGGACGCCTCCCCTGAAGACGCCGCAGAACTCCGCCGCCGCGTTACAAGCCCCGGCGGCACCACGGAACGGGCCATCGCAGAACTCTCCGCCCCGGACGCATGGCCGCAGAACGTGTCCGATGCCATAAAAGCCGCCGCCCGCCGCGCCGCCGAACTGGCCGTCTGATCCTGCCGGTTGCAAAACCGGGAAACCTCTCTAAACAAAATCCTGTTTCCCAACGGGTCCGGAATACGGGATCAGCCGCATGAATACCGATCATCTCGATACTGCCCTGCTCGCCAGCGCCATGACTATCGCAGCAGAAAAAGGCTGGTCCTCCGTCACCCTGCCTGACGCCGCACGGGACGCAGGACTGGATATGGGGGAAGTCCGGAGACGGTTCCCGTTCAGAAATGCCCTGATGCTGCGCCTCGGCACACTGGCCGATCAGGCCGCCCTGGTGGATGACGGCAGCACAAGCCCGCCACAGGACGCACTCTTCGATCTCCTGATGCGCCGGTTCGACGTCTTCCAGCAGTACCGCACCGGCGTCATCGCCGTGATGAGCGCCCTGCCCTTCGATCCGATCCTCACCGCACTGCTCGGAATCGCAACCCTCGACAGCATGAAATGGATCGGCGCCGCCGCAGGCATCGATACCAGCGGCCCCGGAGGACTGCTCCGCGTCAAAGGCCTGACCGCCGTGTGGATGCACACACTCCGTGCATGGAAAAAAGACGAGAGCGAAGACCTGGGCAGCACCATGGCCGCCCTGGAAGAAGCCCTGGCAAAAGCCGCCCGCTTCGGCCTCCTTCGCGGCAGCCGGACAGCCGCAGACGACCACAGCGACACCCTGCCAGACCTGGAACTCGCCCCCGTCCCTTGACGCCGGACACCGATACGCTTACCCGGTTTCAGACACGGTGGGGCGTAGCCAAGTGGTAAGGCAGCGGATTTTGATTCCGCCATGCGGAGGTTCGAATCCTCCCGCCCCAGCCAGGCGTCTGTACATTTGGTAATCACAGACCCGCAGAACACGGCTTCAGATCGTCAGACGATATAATCTGAGCCGACTTACGTCGTGTCGTCAGTTAAGCAGTATGATGATTGAGGCGAACTGCACGGCTGCGAGGAAAGTAGAACTGCCTCCCCGGGCTCCTGAACTGAACCCGGTGGAAAACCTCTGGCAGTTCCTCAGAAATACATGGCTCTCAAACA
>NZ_JAJJND010000138.1 GCF_029759835.1 Acetobacter sp. AN02 | reverse complement strand
GTAACGCCGCATCTGTCTGTCTCCATCAAAACCGGGAAAACAGTCTGCACAGGAAGCCGGAAAGTACAACACTCACGTGCCGCAATCAGCCCTTAACTGACGACACGCCGTAGGTTTCATGAAACCCCCTCAAACCGAATTTCCAAAAGAGCTCTGATACCAGGTCTGTCTCACTCACCCGTTCCCCGCGGCAAAACGCAAGGTTCCGTCCGGTGTCATTTAATGACACTATCCGAAAACGACCGGAAACAGCCCCGCCACAGACCCCAGGAGAACAGATATGAGCTTCACCACGCGTTCAGAACAGAAATCCTGCGGCGGCACATTCGGTCTCTATACACATCATTCCGAAACGCTCGGCCTCGATGCGAACTTCGCAGTCTTCCTGCCCGGAGAAGCCTCAACGGACCGCCCGGTCCCGGTGCTCTACACCCTCGCCGGCCTGACATGCACGGAAGAAACCTTCCTCACCAAATCCAACGCCGTCCGCTTCGCTGCCCGGCACGGCCTGGCCCTCGTCGCACCGGACACCTCGCCACGTGGCGCAGGAATCCCCGGAGAAGATGACAGCTACGATCTCGGCACCGCCGCCGGATTCTATCTCGACGCCACCCGCACCCCCTGGGCCGCACATTACCGGATGGGCAGCTACCTGTCCGAAGAACTCCCCGCCCTGATCCGCAGCGCCTTCCCGATCGACGACACACGACGCGGTATCACGGGCCATTCCATGGGCGGCCACGGCGCCCTGGTCCACGCACTGCGCGCCCCCGATCGCTGGAAATCAGTCTCCGCCTTCGCTCCGATCGTACATCCTGCCTCTTGCCCCTGGGGCGAAAAGGCCTTCACCGCCTATCTCGGATCCGATCCCGACAGCTGGGCCTCATGGGACGCCACACTGCTCCTCAGGGCAGGATACACTCACCCGACCCCCATCCTGATCGACCAGGGAGATGCAGACCAGTTCCTCACAGGGGAGCTGAAAACGCACTACATCGAGGAAGCGGCAAGAAACGCCAGCCAGTCCCTGCACCTGCGCATGCAGCCCGACTACGATCATTCCTACTGGTTCATCCAGACCTTCATAGAGGACCACATCGTGCACCACGCAAAGATCCTGAAATCATGAATTCAGCCCGGGGTAATATTCTTTATGCCCGGGTAATAAACCCGCCGCCCAGAACACGCGTCCCGCGATAGAACACACAGGCCTGACCCGGCGCAGGCAGCGCAGGCTCATCCAGTTCAACCCGCGCACCACCGCCTGGCAGAGCCGTCACCCGTGCCGGCCGGGGCGTCTCCCGGGCACGAAGCTGCACCTCGCAGACCAGAGACTCAGCCTCCGGCAGCGGGACCAGCCAGTTCACATCCCGAAGATGGCAGGACATGACCGCAGCCCCCGTGCGCGGACCGATCACCACCCGGCGCGCGGCAGGCTCCACACGGACCACCATCTGTCGCTCACCGTCGATCTGCGCCGCATTCCCCAGACGCCTGCTCTGTCCGACCGTAAAGCGCGTGACCCCCTCATGCTGCCCGACCACAGCCCCGTCCTGGGTGACGATCTCGCCGCAGCCCTGCATATCAGGACGCAGCTCCTCCACAAGATCCGCATAGGACCCCGCAGGGATAAAGCAGATATCCTGACTGTCCGCCTTATCGGCAACAGCCAGACCGGAGCGCTCCGCCTCCGCACGGACGGCCGCCTTATCCGGCGCATCTCCAAGGGGAAAACGCAGGAACTTCAGCTGCTCCAGGGTGGTGGCAAACAGAAACCAGCTCTGATCGCGTGACAGATCCGCCGGGCGATGCAGCTCCACACCCTCCGGTCCCTCGATGCGGCGGACATAATGCCCCGTCGCCATCGCCTCCGCCCCGACATCCTTCGCAAGGCCAAGCAGATCCGTGAATTTCACGCCCTGATTACAGGCCACACAGGGGACCGGTGTCTCCCCGCGCGCATAGGATGCCGCAAAACTGTCAATCACGCTTTCCCGGAAGCGGGTTTCCGCATCAATCACATAATGCGGAAAACCCAGCCGCTCAGCCACATCCGAGGCGTCCCGGATGTCCTGCCCGGCACAGCAGGCCCCCTTCTTCGCCTCGCCGCGCACATCGTACAGCTGCAGTGTCGCACCGAGGACCTCATGCCCCTCGGACACCAGACGGGCGGCGACAACGGAACTGTCCACCCCGCCGGACATGGCAACAAGAATACGCACGGCAGATCAATCCGGCTTCAGAAAGAAGATCAGGCCCGGCGCGGAAGCCGCACGACGAGGCCATCAAGCGCGTCAGTCATAACGATCTGACAGCCGAGACGGGAAGTCTTCTCCAGTCCGAACGCAAGATCAAGCATGTCTTCCTCGTCCTCCGTCGGCTCGCTCAGCTTTGCAGCCCATGACGGATCGACAATGACGTGACAGGTCGCGCAGGCCAGAGATCCCTCACACGCACCCTCAAGATCAACGCCGTGCTTATGCGCAATCTCCAGAACGGAAAGGCCCAGCGGCGCATCCACCGTGCGCTCGCTCCCGTCTGTCTCAATAAAGGTCATCTGCGGCATTATATTGTTTCCCGGCTCAGACTGTCTTCGCGTGCGGAGCGCCCTGCCGCACCGCACGAACCGCGCGGGCCAGCACCTCTGCGGCCCGCTCCATATCGGCGGCGGTGGTATAGCGTCCGGGGGAGAGACGCAAGCTTTCCCTGGCCTCCTCCGCCGTCAGTCCCATGGCCGTGAGCACATAGGACGGCGCCACATCGGCCGAAGAACAGGCCGATCCCGCCGAAAGCGCCAGTTCCGGCGCCTCCGCCAGCACCTGAACGGCGGGAGCACCGGGAAAGCGCAGACTGATGATTCCCGGCAGGCAGGGCGCACCCTCGCCATTGATCTCAAAATCCGTCTGACGCATCCGGAGCCCGTCCAGCAGCACCTGCCGCATCTGCTCCAGACGTGTGCCGTCGATACCAAGCCGTTCTCCCGCCAGCCGCGCTGCCACACCGAAACCGGCCACAAGCGGTGCAGGAAGCGTGCCGGAACGCAGCAGGCGCTCCTGTCCGCCCCCTGAGAACAGCGGCTGCAGACGGACCCGAGGCCGCTGACGCACGAACAGCGCACCGACACCTTTAGGACCATAGAGCTTATGAGCGGACACAGACGCCAGGTCGAACAGCCCTGCATCCACCGGCATTTTCCCTGCCGCCTGGGCCAGATCACAATGCATCAGCGCACCGGCAGCGCGGACTAAAGGCGACAGGGCGGCGATATCCTGAATCACACCGGTTTCATTATTCGCCGCCATGATGCTCACCAGTATGGTCGGCACCTCAAGCGCGTGTCTGAGCCTGTCGGGATCGACACGGCCATCACGCCCGACAGGCAGGATCACCGGTTCAACCCCCTCCTCCCCGAGATCGCGGACACTCTCGATCACGCATTTATGCTCGGTCGCAAGCGTGATGATCCGCCGCCGGCTGCCTCCCTGAGAAGCTGCGAAATGCGCGGCACCCTTGATCGCCAGATTATTGGATTCCGTCGCACCGGAGGTGAAGATCACCTCCCTTGCCTGTACACCAAGCAGCCCGGCCACCTCCGCCCGGGCCTCTTCCACGCGCTCTGCCACAACAGCACCGGCAAGATGACTGGTGCTGTGAGGATTGGCGAATTCGTCTGCGAACAGCGGCATCATTGCCGTTACGACCTCTTTCGCACAGGGCGTGGTCGCAGCGTGATCGAGATACAGTTCCTTCATACCGTGACCTCCCGGGGTTCCCGTCTTCGGGAGATATACTGGTATATTTTCAGGAGGCTCCCGAAGTCCCGGTTAATTTTTATACAGGATTACATTAAAGATAACCGCACCCGCCATCAGAACACACGTAAGGATGCCCTCTGTCATAAACAGCATCAGCATAGCCTGAAGTTTTTTCATCTCCAGAGCAGCACGCGTTATGAACCATGTCATCCATATATAATACCCCAAAGAACAAAGGTAATCCCCCCATAAAATAGAGTGGCTGAGCGCGGGCGCTAGGTTCTGTTGACAAAAGATCTTCTCAGACTGGCTTGGACGTGATTCAACGCTGGTCTTTACGGAGACCTGTGGA
>NZ_JAJJND010000137.1 GCF_029759835.1 Acetobacter sp. AN02 | reverse complement strand
CAACACCCCGGCCGGACTGCGGGCTTATGGCCTCGATCGACGGGGCAGCCTCGACTTGCTGTCCCTGTGCCAGGGGAACGGCTGGACCACGGAACGCCAGAAAGGCGGCACGGTCTGCTTCCCGAACGCGGACGCCAAGGGGAACATATCCGGCTGGTATCTCCCCTGACCGTCACAGGGATGGGAAAGCCGTCCAGTTCCCTCATCGCTTCCTGAGCCATTTTCTTTCGCCCGATTCTACCGGCGTCACAGGGTCCGGGCGAGCGCGGAGCGGGAGCGGCGTAGCCCGCCCGTAGGGCGCCGGAACAGACCCCGAAACGGCAGTTTTCCACCGGAAAAAGAGAGACCAACAGAGAGATTAGATTCTTTTCTCTTTCTTAGGGATCGCCACACCCCGCAGAAATCCGGCAGAAACAGGTTGCATTAGGTCACGGACTCTGTGACCTTTGGATCACGGATTCCGTGACCTAATGACGGGTTCTCCACAGGGAGCAAGCCATGGCACAGATTGTGCGCCTCACCACCAGACAGCAGCGATCCGGACAGGAGGAAGCAGCACAGGCGGCCGAGCAGCTTTCGCTCCTATCCGAAGAACTTCTGAAGCATCTTCCGGGAGAGGCGCGTTTAGCCCTTTCCAAGATCACACACGCGCTCCAGAAGGCCGCGCGTCCGGACACCACCGAAGGGCTTTGGCCGGGAGGTTTCACCATGTTGAGCCGTATGCAGACTGCTGCGATCTGGGACGCCATCCGCGCCCTGCCATCCGATGACCGGCCCAATCAGGTGCGCCATGCTTTCGATCTGGTGCTGCTCAATCTCCGGCAGGACACCGGCGAGGTGCTGCTCACCCGTGACCAACTCGCCGAAGAGATCGACTGTGCGCCTCGTAGCGTCAGCACTATCATGGGCACGCTGGAAAAAATGGGCGTGATCCGCCGCGAACGTCGTAAGATCGAAGGGGTGAGAGGCCCCGGCATGGCCGTGTATTTCATCAACCCGCATGTGGCATGGAACGGCTCGCTGGACGCCCGCAAGGCACAGGCCGCGGAAACCCGTCCCCCCATGCAGCTCGAACTCCTTCATGGGGGGGCGTCATGACCGACCTTTCCGACGAACTAGCCGCCAAGAAGGCCGCGATCCGCAAAGCACGGAACAGCACAAAACCCGCCGTTCCGGCCGAACAGGTTCTAGCGATCCTGAAAGCCGATCTGGCCCGTGTTCAGGCGGCGATCGACGCCCTACCACACGAGGAACGGCGTGCGGGTTGAATGGTCCGATGAAGCCCTGACAGACCGGGCCGCCATCGTTGACTACCTGCTTCCCCGCAATCCTCACGCGGCCAAGCGGATTTTGCTCCGGCTGATCGACGCCACCACAGACCTCGCCATGTTCCCGAACATCGGCCGGGAAGGTGAGGACGGCACCCGTGAATGGGCGATCGTCCACCCTTATGTGCTGCTCTACGAAGTCGATAAAACTGCCAAAATCGTACGCGTTCTGCGCATCTGGCACATGTCGCAGGATAGATAATCGAGTAACGTCTCACAAAAACAGCTTGCCGAATATTCAATATCGGGTATGGTAATCATCCCATCGGTTTTTTCTAAAAAGTGAGAGATTCTATGGCATATCAAAATATAAAAGGAGCACCTCGCGAAAAAACAATGCTCTTAGCCTACCTAATGGTGACAGAATTCGGCGTAAAACAAGTAGACGCTGCTAAATCATTGCGCTGTAGCCAATCAACTATTGCACAATGGATAAAAGAAGTAAAATTTCAGATGCAGATCAATGATCTTAAATCAGAACTATCTGGAGTAAGAGCTAAAGCTCGTCTTCTATCCCAAGAAACAAAACTAATATCGCAATAATAAATACATAATAGGAGACAAAAATGAACTTCGGTAAAGTAGTTAAGGTAATAGTTTCTGCCGCAGCAGCTCTTGCCGCTCTTGCAGAAGTCGTAAGTACATATAAAGAAAAAAGCGATTCCTAATCCCAATTAAAAATCTACACCAAAACCTTTACCGGAATCACGGCCTCGACCTCGTGACAAACCCCGAGATCGGCCGTGCTCCACCTCCTGCTGTAGCTGCTCCTCGACGGCTTTCCGGGCTTCCTCGGCCGCCCGGATGTCCTGCTGGCGTCTGATCTCGGCCTGACGCGCCAGTTCCTTCCTCTGGCGTTCGGCTTCTCTCTCCCGTTCCATCCGCTGCCCGATCTTCCGGGCCAGCCCGACCGCCAGCCGCGCCCGCTTCTCAAGGCCGGAGAACAGTTCCTGCGCCTTCTCCATGGCCTTGCGGGCCGTTTCCAAAATACGATTCCGCTCGCGGATCTCCGCATTCTGCTTCCCGAGATCCGTCACCGGCTCCCGGCCGGAAATCTCGCGGGCCGCCTGACGCTCCATGGCAGTCGCTGACACGCCCATGTGGAGGGTCGGCTCCTGCTCCTTCCCCTGACGCTCGAAGCTCCGGTGATCCACCCGCTGTTCGACCTGATGCCGTTCCAGCGCCATGTTGACCTGGCGCGCCCACACACCCCGTATATGCTCGATCTCGGCCGAGGCGGTGCTGGCCACATCCAGAACCCGCGTCTTGGCCCCCAGTCCATCCGCCCCGGCCGTGCGGGTCGTGGTCAGGATGTGCGCGTGATGGTTCCGGTTGTCCCCTTCCCGACCGGGTTCATGGATCGCCACATCGGCCACCACCCCGTACCGCTCCACCAGCTCACGAGCGAAATCCTGGGCCAATGCCGCCCGTGCGCCCGCGTCCAGTTCAGCCGGTAATGCCAACTCGTATTCCCGGCCGGTCTTGGCGTCCTTCCTCTTCTCGGCCGCCTCGGCTGCGTTCCACAGGGCGTTCCGGTCCTGCGCCCAGTCCGCGCCAGCCGGGGCCACGATGAACGCATCCTCCACCCCCTGCTTGCGGGTGTAGTCGTGCGTCAGGCCCTGCCTCTCGTCTGTCAGTTCCTGACCGGCACGATAGGCAGCAGCAGCCACGACGCTGCGACCGGCCGAGCGCGAAATGGATTTGACGGACAGGTGGTAGATCGCCAAATCAGAAATCGTTCATAGGCGGAACAATTACCCACTCTCCATTCAACAATTCATACATGCAGATGCATTCTCCACCCTTATGAATCGTCAAAAATATTTTCCCATCATTGGATTTATAAATACTAACGTTTTGAGCTAATCCTTTTCGATAATTATCAATGAAGATTTGAATTTCTTCAGGGGAATAATCACAAACACATTTGGTCATAATTCTATTCTTTTTTACGCACGCATTGGAACAATGCTAAAGTGCGCCTTTCACTCCCTTGTCGCAAGGGTTGTTTGCGCTCTACGAGGAATCAAGGAAACTTCTGAAAAATCGGGTATCCTCAACAGGGTCACGCGGGAACGGAAGTCACAACAGACCATTGCACCCACTTGGTGCGGGAGGAAAAATGACACCCATCGAGAAGGCGAAACAGCAGGTCGAACAGGCGAAGGCCCGTTATCAGACTTTACTCGCCAGACAGAACGCCGAGGAACGCAAGCTGGACACTCGTCGCAAGGTCATTCTCGGGGGTCTGCTGATCGACGCGGCCAGGAAGGATGAACGCTTCGGACGGGTCATTGACGAGCTGATGAAACGCATCACCCGCGACCACGACCACAAGGCGTTTGAGGGATGGCAGAAGCCGGAACCTGACAAGTCATGACCGATGAACGCGAGCTGGATGACGGACTGGCCGCGTTCGACCAGCTCGGCCGGGAAATGGCGGAGACGAACCGCCTGCTCCGGGCCGTCAGGTCCGATCAGGCCACCCGGAACCAGCAGGAACACGCCCTGTCGGCCGAAATGCAGACCGCGCTCAGACAGGCCACAGGAGCCTCACAGAAGGCGCTACAGGCCAGTCAGACCGAAATCCGTTCCAATCTACTTTGGACAGGTTTGACCAGCCTCCTGATCGCTCTGGCGGGCTGTGGGGCGGGATATTACCTCGGCCATCAGTCCGGATGGGAACAGGGACAGGCGGAAGGATACCAGAAAGCCCGCAATCAGGAGGCGGCCGCGAGCTGGGCCAACACCCCGGCCGGACTGCGGGCTTATGGCCTCGATCGACGGGGCAGCCTCGACTTGCTGTCCCTGTGCCAGGGGA
>NZ_JAJJND010000136.1 GCF_029759835.1 Acetobacter sp. AN02 | reverse complement strand
CCCTCGCCCGACATGATCCACAGCTGTTTTCATATTATCGAAAATACCCCGGCGCGGCACGCCGCCCAGCATCCGGAAGGCCTCAGTCAGGGCGTCAAACAGCATTTCATGGGTCTGCAAGGGATAGGCCCGCAGAACGAAGGCCCGGCTGTAGCTGAGTTTGGTGTGGGCAACCTGAAGCTTGACGCGTCGGCCACCAACAACAGCCCAGTCCTCACCCCAGTCAAACTGAAAGGCCTCGCCCGGTTGAAAACGCAGGGGAATGAAGACACCGCGTCCCGTCGTCTGCAGGGCCAGCCTCTGCTCGGCCCGCCACGTCCGGATGAAGGCCGCAACACGGCCATATGACCCTTTGTAACCAAGGGCGACAAGGTCCGAATAAAGGCGCTTGCCCGTCCGACGCTGCTTGCGCGGGCGCATCGCCTCATGAGCAAGCCAGGTCTTCAGCTTTTCGGCAAACAAATCCAGTTTGCTCGGACGCTCTGATGCCCTGAAAACCGGCTCAACCGTGTCTGCCCGAAGATATTTCCGGATCGTGTTCCGCGACAGGCCCGTCCGACGCTCAATCTCGCGGATCAGCAGACCATCACGATGATGCCAACGACGCACAACGCTCAATAAATCCATGCTGATCACTTCTCCATAGGGCTCCGGTCAATTGAAACCGGAGCAGTGTCAGGCATGGGTCAATTCTCAGTGGAAATTTATACCCTTCCCGGGTCAGTTCTCGGTGAAAATCAACAGCCAGACGGTCAGGTTGAAAATATTGTTGCCATTGGTCATCGTCACCCAGCTCCCGTTCCGGCTGGGACTGCTTCGGCTGAAGCGGCGATCACGTGGGCGGCTGTCGGGAAGCTTGGTCTTGTTACGGGGAGCATGATTCCGGGGCCGGTTGGCACGGCATTTTCGACGGGGCTTGCTGTCGTGCAGTGGCAGTCGGGAGACAAAAGCGGCGCACTGGTTACACTGGGGCTGGGTGCTCTGAATCTGGTGGGCGTTGATGCGGCTGCCGGACGTGTGATCCTTGGAATGAAGGAGACGCAGGCCGCTGCGACGGCAGCGCGGGGTGTTGCGGCAGAAGGGCGGGCAGCGGCGACAGCATCTGATACGTGGCAGACGTATGAAAAAGGCTCAGTTGGGGCAGCTCAGCCTTCCCTGCCTGAAGGCTATAGCTGGGTTAAAAATGCTGAGGGCGATCTGGGGATTAAAACGCCCGAGGGTAAGGTCGTTTCTGATAGTCAGAGTAAAAAAGAGATTATCGGGAAAAATCCAGAAAGTCTTTCAAATCAAGAAGGCGTTACAGATAAAGCTTCAAATAGCAGAAATCTTTTTTGGGGAACTTGGAAGGACTATACTAAAGTCACTATAGGTGGTCGAGAATATGCGCAAATTGGCGGACGTAACTATTCGCGGCATGCCGTTGACCGGATGCAACCAAGTGGTCTTGGAACGCCAGTTGGTGCGGACGGCCCAGGTCGTAATGTTACGCCTAATATGGTTGAGGATATTATTAATGGTGGCTCGGTGAGGACGACAACGGTTAACGGGGTGCCTCGGGCAATTTATACGTCTGGAAATGTGAGTGTTGTTACCGAGGATGCCGGTAGGACGATTGTCACTATTTTGAGGAATAGTTCGCCATGACATCGGGATTTATTTACCCAGAAGTGATATCGGAAATCCTTGCAGTTTGCTCAGGTCACATCGCTGGATCAGTTTCAGCAGATGCCATGCAACGTTCGATTCAGCGTGGTGAAACTGCTATTGTTGCAGTTGAAGAAAATGACATTCGACGCTTTCTTACTGATATTGAGGGACAGTTAGAGTTGATTAAGTTCACCGTCGATGATGACAAGCAATTTTCTGAAACACAGAAAATTGCAAGCCAAGTAATTACATGGTTTGGTCAGCGGGAGAGCCGGGGAGGAGGTTATTCGTCTTAAAGACTGTTTCAAAAGCCGCCTAACAGTCTGTCGGGGTGGAGTACCTTATGAAGTGATTAGGCTGTAGGGTGATGGGATGAACGGCTTCATCCCGTTTGACCGGTCTCAGCCGTATCTTCTGCCGCCTGACTTGAAGTCGTGGCTTTCGGCTGATGATATGCCACATTTCATTGTCGCTGCCGTTGAGTGGGTTCCGATAATACGGCGTCCAGCCAGATGCAGGCGTTGCGGGACAATGCAGTCAGTGAGAGCAACCAGCTTGGACTGAGTATCGGGCAGGGTCTGAGCAGTGCCCAGCAGGCGGCGCTGACGTCTGACATTGTGCGGTATCAGAACGAGGTTGAGCGGCAGCCAGACACAGAATTACGGCACGACGGTTACAGCGGGCGGGAACGCGACACTTGCGGCCTTGGGGGAAGACCTGAAGGCAGCAGGGGCCACCCTGACATCCGAAGGGGCCACCACGCTTCTGGCAGGGAAATCTCTGGATCTGGGGGCTGTGACGAACAATAAATCAAAGAGTATTTCTGGCAACAAGAAGGGCTTCCTGACACATAGCAGCTTCTCGAACAGCCAGAGCAGCAGCGCGGATGTCGGCACGACGGTTGCTGCTGGCACGGATCTGACGGCGGTTTCTGGCGGCGACATGCATGTTGCGGGCATGGTGGGCGGCGGGGGCGATGTGAGCCTGCAGTCCGGCGGTTCCTTTACAGAAAGTGCGTTGCACCGCGCGTCCAGCCATCATGTTGCGGGCCTGCATCTGACACGCAGGGGGCCAGCGGCACGGTGGGCTACGGCTCCCGCACGGATACGCAGAGTGTCAGCAGCAGCACCTACACGCCGAGCGTAGTGGCCAGCATAGCGGCAGCCTGAGCATCAGCGCGAACGGTCCGGTGAAGATTGACGGGTCTGTTGTGGCTGCGGCGAAGGACCTGGGAATCAGCGGGTCATCCGTGGCCTTTACCACCGAGCAGAACAGCATGACCCAGACTGCGATGCACAAGGATAAGAGCATCGGGGTGACGGGGGGTATCTCTCCTGATTCCATGGTGGGTCAGGCGATTAACGGAGCCCTGGGGGCGAAATCGTCTGGCACGGGCGTGCAGTCAGCCCTTGCAGGGATCCAGACCGGCCTTAGCGAAGGGATGTCCGCAATTGGGGGTGAGACGACCAACAACATTATTGGTGGGCAGGTTTCGGTCGGGTTCTCAAGTAACAAGAGCCGGTCGGGCGAGACGCAGACCTGGAGGGTTCGAAAAACCCTCTGGTTTTGAGGTCTGCTCTGTGATTCCATTTTCCTTGCGTTGATTGGAGTATGGATCATGAAGCAGGCGGGATTTTTTGACGTTGAAGAGCGGCTTGCTCGGCTGAGCGGGCTCGGTGATCAGCTCGAAGCGTTTTCCCGGACTGTGAATTTTGCAGTGTTCCGCCCGGAACTGGAGAAGGCACTGGCGTATTCCGACGGAAGCAAAGGCGGGCGACCGCCGTTTGATCCGGTGCTGATGTTCAAGATCCTGGTGATCCAGACGCTGAACAATTTGTCCGATGAACGTACAGAGTATCTGATCAACGATTGCCTGTCGTTCATGCGCTTCCTTGGCCTGGGGCTTTCAGAGCGTGTTCCTGATGCCAAAACGGTCTGGCTGTGCCAAAAGCGCCTGACGCAGGCGGGAGCGATCGAGGGTCTGTTCAATCGCTTTGATACAACCCTGCGGAACGCAGGCTATCTGCCGATGTCGGGCCAGATCCTGGATGCAACGCTGGTGGCTGCTCCAAAGCAGCGCAACACGAACGCCGAGAAAGCCGATCTCCGGGCAGGCCGTGTTCCCGAAGACTGGCAGGACAAGCCGTCAAAGCTGTCGCACAAGGATCGTCATGCGCGATGGACGCTGAAGTTCACCAAAGCGAAGCGGCAGGACGATGGAACCATGCCGTCGAGTGATCTCGCTATCCCATTCTTTGGCTGCAAATCCCACGTCTCCATCGACCGGAAGTATCGGTTCATCCGGAAATGGAAGACAACAGATGCCGCTGCCAGTGATGGCGCGCGATTGAGAGAGGGGCTGCTGGATAAAACCAATACGGCCTCAAGCGTCTGGGCTGATACAGCGTATCGCTCAAAAGCCAATGAAGACTTCATGGAAAAGCAGGGCTTTGTCTCAAAGGTTCACAGGAAGAAGCCGCATCTCAAACTGAATTGCCCCGGGTTTTGTGGAGACAGAACGACCCGAGAGGTAAGAAGAATTCATGAGCAACAAATCGAAGCGT
>NZ_JAJJND010000135.1 GCF_029759835.1 Acetobacter sp. AN02 | reverse complement strand
AAAACAGTCTGCACAGGAAGCCGGAAAGTACAACACTCACGGCACACGCGCAGCCCTTAACTGACGACACGCCGTAGCAATCAACGGTTGGTATAAGGTTGCCATGATTTACAAACGAACCGGTAATATCCGAGCCGTGCAGATCCTGCTGGGTCATTCAAAACTGGATAGTACGGTTCGATACCTTGGGGTGGATGTCGAGGACGCTCTGGCTCTGTCGGAAGCCACGGATCTCTGAAACAAACATGCCTCAGGAATTCTCTACCTCCTCTCTATGTGTACATGTTATGATGACACATGGGGAGGAGACCATGAGCCAGCATCTTTCAGATAACGCACCATTGCCACAGAAAATCGGTGTTCGGGAGTTCCGGGGAAACCTGACAGCGTATCTGCGTCAGGTCAGGCAGGGCAGTACGATCTTGGTGACGTCTCATGACCAGGTCGTAGCCGAACTGCGGCCGCCAGCCTCTTCCTATCGCCTCCGTCGTCAACCCGGCGCATTGCGCGGACGGATCAGAATAAGCGAAGATTTTGATGAGACACCGACGGACCTTCTTGAAAGCATGGAACGCGACCTGTGAAGGTTCTGCTTGATACGCATGCGTTGCTGTGGTGGCTTTCGGACTCCGACCGGCTGGGTGAGACTGCACGGGAAATCATTGCAGACCCGGTTCACGATATTCTGGTGAGTATCGTGTCACTCTGGGAAATTGCGATCAAAATCCGTATCGGAAAGCTGGATGCGGATATGAACGATATTCTGGCAGCCATTCCTGAAGAAGGTTTCTCTCTATTACAAATACAGCCCGAACACCTGCAGATCCTGATGTCTTTGCCTCTGCATCATCGTGATCCGTTTGACCATCTCCTTATGGCGCAGGCGCAAGCTGAACACGCCACATTTCTTTCGGAAGACGGACAAATGGATCATTACCCCATCAAGAGAATACGCTGTTCGTGAAGCAGAAACTGCCGTCAGAACACGCCTCATATTTGACATACACCCCGACGAACAGCTTTCCGCATAACGGACAGGAGCCGCACGATCTCTTGCAGGCGGGTTGGGCCGATAGTGAGATTTATAATTTTAAGGTAAAATCGGGGAGATAAGCACGCGTTTCCTTAAGGCGATGCTGTTTGCCGAATCACCAAGCCTCACAGGCATGTCTCATTATTGCTTATATACGCAGAATGATGCGAAAAATCAATCAGACCGCTTTTTGAGTCAGGCTCTCGGGTAAACATGGTGTTTGCCGTTCCGCCGCAGAAAAATAGTGAAAGTCGTCGCATTTATGAACGCTGACAATCTGACAGGGCTTATCGGATATCTGAAGCAGGATCAGTGGCAATCCTGCTTTGAAGAGGTGTTGGGTGAGCATTTGGGACCGGCTTTAGAGGCGGCGGATATCAGCTTCGAAGACCTGGAAGATATCCTAGGGCAGGGTGCGGCGATGTCACTCTGGGGCTGTGCCTTCGAAGATTTCTTGGGACAGGAATGGGATAACGAAAATTTCGTTGAAGTCTATCTGAAACGACGGGGCTGGAAAGAAGGTCCACGTAAAAGTGCTTATATGCGGGGCCTCAAAGAGGCCGTCATGAGCCTGTATGAGGTTTCGCAGATCGTGCCGGGTCAAAGCATGATGGTGCGTGACCTGTTGCGGGGTGGTGACCCTGTTCTGGTTCATGAACGCTCAGCCACACAGTCCTTGAAGCCTTGGGCGCGCATCGCGGCACGCCTTGTTCCCGAAGACGGTAAAATGGTTTTGGCAGGGAGTCTGTTGGCATATTCGCCGCAGGCTTGCGAAGATCTGGCTGAGAATTTGCGCGATGTTCTCAAGCGTAAGCGAGGTCAGGCTGAGTTTCCAAAGATCAAAACAGAGGTGCTCCGCGATCTGGCTCCGGTCTTTACGCTGACCTGGCTCTTTAGAACCATGGAAAACATGGTGAGCGCCTCCGAGCCACCCGTTCTGTTTAACGGCGATGGCGAAGACCTGGTCTTTCATGACGTGTGTTTTCCTCTCAACAAGGGAAGCACCCAGAAGAGCATTGCCGAGGTTTTGAAGACGATACCCTGTTTGCAGCATGCGGGGCGCATGATCTGGAATTGGACGCGTCAGGCGGGTGATCATGTTCCTGTGGTCCATTCTAAGGCAGGAGACAGCAAAGCTCAGTTTTTGAGCACCACGTTGGATGATGGTGGTCTTGTTCTGGGGAACTTGGAACTGAAAGGCCGTCAGCTGAGATTGCAGGTCAATTCAGAAACGCGGGCTGAGCAAGGCACGGCTTTACTTCGCAACGCCTTGGGAAGTCTGGTTGGATCTCCTCTGACACAGATTATGACCGCCGAGCAGGCTATAGAAGAGCAGCGGACCTCTGGCCGAGGGGACGTGCTTGAAGACGAGATCCCGCTCGAAGAAGAAGCGGAAATTTTGGCTGCTGTTCTGGAGCAGCATTATCGCCGTGTTCTGGATGAGGTTGTTCCGGGGCTTGGGCATGTCACGCCGAGGCAGGCTGTTAAAACAGCGGCGGGGAAGAAGAAAGTCGCGGCCTGGTTGAAGCAGATTGAAGCCACGACAGCAGGCCTGGGGCGTGAGGGGGCAGGAGCCTCTTTCAGCTTTGACTGGATGTGGGAAGAGTTGGGTATCAAGGGGCTGCGGAAGTGACAGGGAGCGCTGCTCAAAAACGCAACCAGTCGGACCAAAGTTGTGTTTTAGGTCGCCACTCTATGAGTCGCACGCGCCTCGTTTTAGGTGGGATAGTCGCGGCGTTGTTGTGCATGCCCATACCCAGTCATGCCGCTTCGTCTCGCTGTGATCCTGTTACCTATGGTGCACGGCATGATGGCCGCACCAATGACGGTCCGGCCATTCAACGTGCCATTACAGCCTGTAGCGAGGCAGGCGGTGGCGTGGTATTGTTGACGTCAGGAACATGGTTGAGCGGGCCTTTATCTCTCAAAAACCATGTCACGCTGAATCTGGAGAAGGGAAGTACCCTTCTGGGGAGTTCGGATACTCGTCTATTCCACTGGGCCTTTCTGGGGAAAGCAGCGCAGCCCGGTGAAGCCCTTGTTTCTGCGATTGATGTTCAGGACGTGGCTATAACCGGTCAGGGCCATATTGATGGGAATGGTGCCGCTGTCTGGTGGCCTCAAGCCGTGCAGGCGCACAAGACGCAGACCTCAGGCCCTTTACCTTACGGGCCAGATTATCCAGGAGTTCCTGCTGCGAATGGTCTGCCACGTCCCTGGTTGATTGAGTTCTCGCATGTGCGGCATGGACGGATCTCAGGCGTTACGGCGACCAATTCTCCGATGTGGACGGTCGTTGTAAGGGAGTCCAGCCAGATCAAGATCGATCATCTCACGATCCGCAACCCGGCCTCGTCTCGGAATACCGATGGTATTGATCTTGTCTCCTCGGATCATGTCACGATGAGCACTCTCGATATTGCGACAGGGGATGACAATATCGCCATCAAGTCCGGTTTGAGGCAACCGGGACGAGCCGTGAGTGATATTAGCATTACACAGTCTCGCTTTGGCGAAGGGCACGGTCTGTCTATTGGCAGTGAACTGGCCAATGGGGCCCATCATATCAGAATTTCTAACGTCTCATTTCAGAACACGCTGTCCGGGCTGCGGATTAAGTCTGGACGAGATCGTGGGGAAGATATTGGCTGGATTAGCGCGGAACATGTGATGATGAATCATGTCCGCGCTCCGCTGTCGATCAGTGATTATTATACAGGGCAGCCCGGTGGAACCCAGAAGACTGTCTCAATGACCGATCCCGCTGCTCCGGTAACGTCAACAACCCCGCATATTCACGATGTCACCATTACCGATCTGACGGCGAAAAATGCGGAGACTGCGGGGGTTGTGTTGGGATTGCCCGAAGCGCCGATTGAGGGACTGACTTTGAGAAATATTCGACTATCGGCCCGGAAGGGGCTTCAGTTTAGTCATGTTAGCGGACGGGCCTCTGAAAGTACGTTTGCAGTCCAGACGGCTCCAGTTCTTCAGTGTGGATCTGCTGTGCATATTGACGGATCAGATCTGCGCTGCCCAGATAAGAGAAGCGTTCATGAATGAGTTTTTGCTCGTCATGATTGACCGTCTGTCGACGCAAAACAAAACAACACAAAACAGACAGGCGGCCGTCGCCCTCATTGCGGTCGTTCCCAGACTGATTTTGAGTTCGTGAGAGAGGTCCTTTGTTCATTTCCATTGGGACCATGCTGAACCGCCCTGGGATTGGCGGAGATGTTGATTTTCGTTGAGAACTGACCCGGGATTTTCATGAGCAATTGACCCGGCCTGATTGTGTATGTCTCCTGTTTT
>NZ_JAJJND010000134.1 GCF_029759835.1 Acetobacter sp. AN02 | reverse complement strand
GAATGGCGGCATGACAACAACCGGGTATAGCTTATTCAAACCCAAAAACTGTCCGATCAGACGGGACCACCTCTGACAAGTGTCTCGGGGGCATGCCCCCGAGACACTTGTCATCCCATCAAACCAAAGCCATAAAAAACGGGAACTCTCCTTTTGAGTGGATACAAAAAGGGGGGCACGTCACCTATTTTTGTGAAGCGAGTGTTTCTTATGCGCATATCACGCTCTACCAGCCCTCGGATCGGAAGGCGCGGGTTGCTTTTGGGTATGTCGTCTCTCGGTGCCCTCTTTTGTGTTCAAACACCTCGCGCTGCGCCATTGCGTGGTGGAATGTTGCGTTCCGGAATGCTGCATCAGAAGTTCATGTCGGTCTCATCTCTTTTGGTGCCGCACAAGCTCGATGAAACTATTGGAATTAGAACGGCGGATGCAATGATCGCGACTGTTCCTGATTTTCCTGAACATTTAGAGCAGCTAGCATCGTTCATTGAGGCTAAAAAGCCCGCCGATGTTGAAGAGCTTATGGAAGCTCTACCAGATGTTTCTTTGAAAAATGCCGCTCAAAGCATCATTGAATCTTGGTATACTGGTGCAGTTCAGGGGGCATCCACTATTTCAGTCATTTCTTATGAAGAGGCTTTGATGTTCAAAGTCACGTCTGATGTAATGACGATACCCTCTTATGCTATTTCTGGGCCTAATGGCTGGACGGCGGACGCTCCGCCTCTTTCTCAACTTCCGATTTTTTGAAGCTGATATAGGAGCGCGCTGAAATGGTAAATGAGACAAAATATGATGTCGTCGTCGTCGGAACGGGCGTTGTTGGGTGTTTGATCGCTGAACAAGCTCTGGATGCTGGTTTGTCAGTGCTCATGTTGGAGGCTGGGCCTAGGGTTGATCGACAGACCATCGTAGAAAATTTTCGAAACCTTCCTCCGTCGTTGCGACATCATTGGGATGCGCCATTTCCTCCCCCACCATGGGCGCCAGTTCTCGAAACACGCACCCCTGGCGAAGAAAATGCTTATCTGGATCTGACAGGGCCTAATGCCACGGCTTACCAGCAAGGTTATGTTCGGTATGCTGGCGGAGCGACGTGGCACTGGGCTGGCATTTGTTGGCGAATGACCCCTGAGGATTTGAAATTAAAAAGCCTCTATGGGGTTGGGCGCGATTGGGCTTTTGATTATGAGACTTTAGAGCCATATTATGCTCGTGCAGAATATGCTCTGGGCGTTTGCGGTCCAACGGATGCCGCATTGCAATGGCCTCCAAAAACGTCTCGTTCCCGGCCTTATCCCATGGGTCCGCTACCTTTGGGGCCAGGAGAGCAGCGCTTCACCGACGTCATGGCACCACTCGGCTTGCAAAATTTGCCTGCACCGCAAGCGCGCAATAGTGGTGTTAGTTATGATGGACGTCCTGCGTGCTGTGGCAATAATAACTGTTTTCCGGTCTGCCCTATTGCTGCAAAATATGATGCAGCCACGGCACTGCCACGTATTGAAGCCAAGGGTGGAAAGCTTTTAACCAATGCCGTTGCCTATCGCATTGAAGCGGATGACCGCCATAAAATACAGGCTGTCCATTATTATGACCCTCATCGAACATCACATCGCGTAACAGGGCGTGCTTTTGTTATTGCCTGCAATGGCATCGAGACACCTAAACTTCTGCTGTTGTCCAAAGATGATCGCCATCCAAATGGAATTGCCAACAGTTCCGATCAGGTCGGGCGTAACATGATGGATCAGCCGAAGTTGAAAGCGACGGTTGAAATGAGCGAGCCGCTTTGGACTGGGGTTGGACCCGTACAGGGCAGTAGCATTCTGAACACCAGTCAGGGCGACTTCCGTAGCGAATATTCTGGAGCCATGTTCCGTATGGAAAATATGGCCCGAGGCTCGATTGGTGCAGCAGAAGCGTTAAAAAAAGGTCTGTACGGACGTGCCCTCGATCAGGAAATTCGTCGCCTGTCTGCTTGTACCGGGCTGCTGGTTGTGGAGCATGAGCCTCTTCCGTCTCCCATTAATCGTCTGACGCTGTCGGATAAAAAAGACTGGTTAGGCCTTAATCGCCCGCGGATTTATTATGATGTTGGCGATTATGTGCGGCGTAGTGCGGAACAATATACTATTCCGACACTTAAAAAGATGGCAGCGGCTTTAGGGGCGACAAAGTTCGATCTGAATCCTGAGTTCTTGCATAGCGATCACATCATGGGTGGCTGCATTATGGGGAAAGATCCATCAGACTCAGTTGTCGATGTTGATTGCCGCTCTCACGATCATGAGAATCTCTTTCTTCCCGGCGGGGGTGCAATGACAACCGGTGGGAGTGGAAATAGCACGATTACAATGGCAGCGCTTGCTTTGAAGTCCGCCGACGCAATCATAGCACAATTCAAGACGGCTTGATCTCATGATACAGCGATCCTTTTTCTATACTGTTACAGTCTGCTCTCTTGCTATTATTGCTCTTTCTGCGACACATCCTGCAAAGGCTGATCCACTTGGAAACCCACAGCGTGGTCAGTATCTGGCGGTTGCTTCAGACTGCGTAGCTTGTCATACAGCGCCTCATGGACAGCCTTTTGCGGGTGGTTTGGCCATGCATACTCCTTTGGGGATTATGTATTCGACAAACATTACTCCGTCTTTGTCAGCAGGTATTGGTCACTATTCGTTAGAAGATTTTGACAAAGCTGTTCGGCGTGGCGTCAGAAAAGATGGTGCCAACCTGTACCCCGCAATGCCGTACACAGCTTATTCCTATCTGACGGATCAGGACATTGCTGATTTATATGCTTACTTCCAGAAGGAGGTTGCTCCGGTAGATAAAAAAGGACCGGTTACAGCGCTGCCATTTCCGATGAATATCCGGTTCTCCATGTCTTTTTGGAACATGTTGTTTCTGAATGGAAAACCCTATCAGGCTGATGCGACAAAGTCGGCAGAGTGGAACAGGGGAGCTTACCTGGTACAGGGGGCGACGCATTGTGGAACCTGCCATACACATCGTGGGTTCCTGATGCAGGAAGATCTGGCGCACCCGCTGTCGGGAGCCAGTCTTGGAACATGGTACGCACCAAACATTACCCCTGACACAGTCAGTGGTATTGGGAGTTGGAGTGATCAGGATCTTACGGAATATCTCCGCACGGGACGCCTGCCTAGCAAAGCTCAGGCCGGAGGCGGGATGGGTGAGGCTGTTGAACACAGCTTCTCTCACATGTCTTCTGGTGACCTGAATGCCATTAGCGTTTATTTACGCAGTTTAAAGCCGGTCAGTGATCCGAACGATCACACGTCATCCAGATTTCAGCAGGGCCATGACGTAAGTCTGGCAGTTGAACTACGGGGGACAACTCCGATTATGGATCATAACGACAACACCGCCAGTGGAGCAGCTCTCTTTATGGGGAACTGCGCCTCGTGTCATGGGGCCAGTGCTCAGGGGAGTAAAGACGGTTATTATCCATCCCTTTGGCATAATTCGGTGACAGGCGCGTCGCGTGGCGACAACCTCATATCAACAATTCTGTATGGTGTCTCTCGATCGGTAGAGGGGCGCCAAGCCTTCATGCCAGGTTTCGGCGGAAAATCGGGAAATGCTGTACAACTGGACGATAGTCAGATCGCGAAGCTGAGTAATTTTGTTTTCAAAACATATGGTCGGCCAGACGTTCAGGTCACACCACAGGATGTTGAGCTTATCAGAAAGGGTGGGCCTGACTCTCCATTATTGCTGTTGTCCCGAGTTGGTATGGCGGCGGGAGCAATACTGGTTCTGATACTGTGTGCCGTAGTGTTCGTCATAAGACGTCACAAAACAAGAAATGTTGTTTAAAATAGAAAGGATATGAGTATGTTTGAAAAAGTACGTAAGTACACAAAAGTTATGCTGATTATGTCTTTTGCGGGATCTGTGTCTATGTCTTCATTGTCATCTGTCCATGCTCAGGAAGTATCCATTCCGGAACTTCCAAAGCAGGTTGATCCAGACTTGAAAAAGAACATAGTCGGGGTTTGGGAGCTGGTTTCTTATAAGGTTCAGGATAAAGAAACCGGGAAGTTGATTGACGCTATGGGCGCCCATCCGCGTGGCCGCGTCATCTTCACCCCTGACGGTTGGGTTGCGTTTAATCTTGAAGGGAGTGATCGTCAGCCTGCAAAAAATGACGCAGATCGCGCGCATCTCATGAAGACACTCGTTGCCTATATTGGCCGCTATCGTGTGGAAGGTAACCAGTGGGTTACAAGTGTACAGACAGCATGGGCGCCAGAATGGGTTGGAACAGAGCAGCGTCGTAATATCGTCGTGAAAGGGAATGAAGCTGATGTTCTGACGCCTTGGCGGATTATGCCTAATTGGGATAACGGAAAAATGTCCCGGAGCATCATCCGTTTTAAACGGGCCGACTAATTCTAAAAAAGGTGGCAGTGCTCAGTACTCCTGAAAAAGGACAGAGCACGTCATTCGACAATATTGTTCGAGGGGCAAGCTATGTTTAGAGAGAGGTGGCCCCCATTTTTCGGACAGGTGTCTAAGCTATAATCCGACCTGAGAGAGGACGGGTTTTATGGGCAAGGTTACGCGCAAGAGGTATGGGGCGGAGTTCAAATCACGGGTTGCCCTGGAAGCGATCCGTGGGGAACTGACGCTGGCGGAACTGGCTTCGAAACATGGCGTGCATCAGACGATGATCGCCCAGTGGAAGCGCCAGGCGATCGAGGGCATGGCGGGGTGCTGTCACGTTAACTGATGTTAGGTGACTGAAGGCCGGAGAAGGGATTGTCATGCGGCGAGAGCGGTCGCGC
>NZ_JAJJND010000133.1 GCF_029759835.1 Acetobacter sp. AN02 | reverse complement strand
GCAGGACACCGGATCAGATCGCCAGACAAGGGTCTCGGGGGCATGCCCCCGAGACACTTGTCATCCCATCAACCCCAGGCCATAAAAAACGGGAACTCTCCTTTTGAGTGGATACAAAAAGGGGGGCACGTCAATGATCCTGCATCAGATCCGCTGCGGCAGAACAGCATTGATCTGTATATCGGCGCGACGGACAACATGAAGCCGGAGATCCGCCGTCAGACGCTGTCCCGGGACAAGGTGCGCGGCACGGTGCGCAAGGGGCATCCCATCCTGTCGGGTCCGGTTACGCCGCAGAGCATTGTTGAGTATGAATATATCAGCGTTTCACGCCGGGGGCGGGCGCGTGGGCCGATCGACTGGGCGTTGCGTGATCTGTACGGGCTGACCCGGCGCATTGCGATGGTGGTGCCGAACTATCACGCCATGATCGAGAGCATGAAGGAGACAGATCTGATTCTGGTCCTGCCCGGCATGGTTCTGGATCATGTATCGATGGATGCGCTCGGGCTCGCGACGTTCGAGTTTCCGTTTCCGCTTCCCTGGATCGAGGCATTTCATGCCTGGCACCCGCGGCATGACACCGATCCGGTGCATCGCTGGCTGAGAGAGACCTTTGTTTCGCGTTTTCAGGAAAATCCGGCCCGATATGATGTGAGGGGCAGCAGATGACCGGGAACCGCCGCCCCCCGTGTGTTTATGGCTGGATCTGCTGCATCTTCTGCGGCGGGGTTGCTCCCATTTCCGCAAGAAGTTCCGTGACCTGCTGCTGATTGTTCTGCAGCAGGGCGACGTTTTCCTGGTTCAGGCGCGGGGCCTGGCCGGAGGCCTGAGCCTGCGGGTCAGACAGCACGGCATGGGTGATACCGAAACCCGTCAGGCCGATGACGAAATCCCTCGGGGTGAAGCCATGCTTACGCAGGACCGGCTCCACGCCCGGGACTGAGGAGACGGCCTGGATGGTCTGTTCCAGGCTGAGATTGCGGCCTGTTGGCGGCTGGAGTCCGGCCTGGCGGAGTTCTCCCAGGGCTGCGGTCATGCGGGGCAGAAAATCCCGTGGCAGGGGATAGGCGGCTGCGGTGGCGACGTCGCGCCGCATCTGCGCCATCTCTGCTTCTGTCGGCGGAGTCTGCCCGGAGGCGGCCTGCGGCTGTGCTGTCTGCTGGGCCTGTGCGACTCCGGTCAGACCGGCGCAGAGGAGGGCTGCGGCGAGGCAGCCCGGGAGAATGCGGGAGAGGATCGGTTTCATGCTGCGTCAGTCCATTCACCGTCGATCATAAGGGGAATACGCTCGTTATCCGCGTTTACGCCATATACGGATGTTTCGGCGGAGCCGATCATCCAGTCCACGTGGATCATACTGCTGTTGGCTCCGCGCTCATTGAGGGCCTGTTCGCCGATTCCGACAGCATCGAACATACATTCGGCATAGGCCTGGCCCAAGGCGATATGGCTGGCGGCGTTCTCGTCGAACAGCGTATTGTGGAACAGCACGCCGCTCTGTGAGATGGGGGAAGAATGCGGTACGAGCGCGACCTCGCCGAGGCGGGGCGCGCCTTCATCCGTGCCGATCATGCGCTGCAGCACGTCCTCGCCTTTTCCGGCGCGGGCCTCCGTGATCTGCCCGTCCCGGAAGACCACGCGGATATCGTCGAGCATCGTGCCCTGCCAGGAGAGGGGCTTGGTGCTGCGGACATGGCCGTCCACACGCAGGCGATGCGGCGTCGTGAACACCTCCTCTGTGGGGATGTTCGGATTGCAGACGATACCGTTGCGGGCTTCGTTCGATCCGCCGACCCAGCGATGTCCGTCTGCGAGGCCGACAGTCAGTTCCGTGTCCGGGCCGCTGAAATGCAGGGCCGCGAAGTTCAGCCCGTTCAGCTTGTCCGCGCGGCGATGGAGGCGGGCATTATGCTCCACCCATTCCGAAACCGGATCGTCGTTGAGAATCCGTGACGTGGCGAAGATGGCCTGCCAGAGGCGTTCCACGGCCTGATCTTCCGGCAGGTCCGGAAAGACCTGTGCCGCCCAGGCCGGAGTCGCAGCGGCGACGATATTCCAGTTCACCTCGAAATTCGTAATGATTTCCATCGCCTGGCGGCCCGCTGCGGAAGAGGCCTTGCCGGCGCGGGAGATGCGCTCCGGATTCTGTCCGCTGAGCAGGGAGGGGTTGCCGCCGGTGATGGCCATGCGGGCCGCACCTTCGCGGAAGCCTGCCGCCATGCCATGGCTGAGCCAGGTTGCGGCGGTATCGAATGCGCTGTCCGGTGCAAAACGATAGCGGGCGAGGGTGGATTCATCATCGTTATAAAGCGTCGTCACCAGAGAGGCTCCGGTGCGATAGGCGTGCTCCGTAATACGGCGCACGAGCGGGACGGCATCCAGCGGCGCGGTGATGATGAGCTGCTGGCCTTCCTTCAGGTTCAGTCCGGTGCGGACGGCCACTTCCGCGAGGCGGTCGATTCTCTCTGCGATGGTCAGGGCGGAAGAGGGCGGGGAGGACGACATGACGGAATTCTCTGCTCAGTACGAAAAGATATTGCACAGGGTGGCCCGGACAGGCGTTGAGGGCAACAGGGGATCGCAGGCACAAGATGAGGAAAGTAGTTGATAAAATGACTATCTGCGCCTGAAATTAACCTTTTGTTAATACCTTTGCTGCAGAGACTGGCCACCGGTTAAGGAGACCTTAATGAATAGGTCCAGATCACAGATGTACGATCCGAGATTTATCAGCGAGGCTGCATGGGATCTGCGTGAAAGCCATGGCAGCGAGGCCCGGAATTACGCCGCCCGGCGCCTGGAGGCCGCGCACAGGATGAATCTGGGAAATGCCGCAGGATACTGGCTGGCGGTCTATCGCTGTCTGCAGCTCGGGGAGGAGATGCCTGCGCCTTATACGGCGCCTGCGGATGACGGCGCCGCACCGGAAACGGATGGTGTTCCGGGAGTTCTCACGGAGCATTCCTGATCCGAGGCAGGATCAGGAATGCCGCTCTGATCAGGCGTCGCGAGGGAGGAAGATCAGTTTACGATTGAGGAATTCCTCAATTCCGAATTCGGACAGTTCACGTCCGTAGCCGGAGTTCCTGATACCGCCGAAAGGAACATCCGGTGCGCTGCCGGTTATGGCGTTGATATAGACCATTCCCGTATCGATCTGATCGGCCACCTTGCGGGCACGTGCGACATCGGAGGAATGGACGGAGCCCCCCAGACCATAGGGCGAGTCGTTTGCCAGAGCGATGGCAGCTTCCTCTCCCTTCACGGAATGAATGACGGCCACAGGTCCGAAAATTTCCTCGTAAAAAGCGGGGTTATCCTTCGTGATGCCGGTCAGAATCGCGGCCTCAAGGAAGAATCCGTCACGATCAAGCTGTTTGCCGCCGGTGACGAGACTGGCTCCGGCCTCGACAGCTTTTTTCACCTGGGCCTGCGTGGTCTTCATGGCGGTTTCGCTGCTCATCGGACCATGTGTGACGCCCTGTTCGAGCGGATCGCCGTAGCGGAATTCCGCAAAAGCGTCCTTCAGGCGGGACGTAAAGGCGTCGACCAGAGACTCGTCAACGATCATGCGTTTGGCGGACGTGCACACCTGTCCGTTGTTGGAGATACGGGCAGCGGCCGCGCGCGGGACGACCTCATCCAGATCGGCATCGTCGAGAACGATGAAAGCGTCGGACCCGCCAAGCTCCATGGTGCTTTTCTTCAGCGCGCGTCCGGCCTGTCCGGCCACGGCACTGCCGGCGCGTTCGCTGCCTGTCAGGGCCACGCCGCGGATTTCCGGGCGGCCGATCAGGACTTCGGACTGGTCATTTGTCAGGAACAGGTTGGTGTATGCGCCTTCCGGTGCGCCTGCCTTGCGGAACAATTCCTCGAACGCGACGGCGCATTGCGGAACGCCGGGTGCGTGCTTCACCATCACGACGTTGCCTGCCATCAGATTGGGGGCGGCGACGCGGGCGAGCTGATAATAGGGGAAGTTCCAGGGCTCCACGCAGTAAATGACGCCAAGCGGCTCGTTCACGACGGTGGCTTCGTGGCCTCCGGATACGCTGAGTTTTTTCGGTGCGAGAAAGCGTTCGGCATTCTCGGCGTAATAGGTGAGGATGTCGGCGCTCAGCTCGATCTCGGCGACGGCCTCGTGCAGCACTTTCCCCATTTCGGTGGAGATCAGGCGGGCGTGTTTGTCCTTATCGGCCCTGAGAAGATCAGCGGCCTTGCTGACGATGGTCTTGCGATCCGCAAAGGAGCGTTTCCGCCAGTCTTCTTTCCACAGGGTATGAGCCCGGTCGATCATGGCCGACCCGTGGGGAGGGCGGGTGTGTCATATACGGGACAGTCCTGCCGCGGATGTACAACTTTTTATGAACAGTCCGTCTGTGCGGGTTGCATCATAACGGAAGTGAAAATGTATTGTCCGCAACGATAATAACAGGGCGTTTCCCTCAGTCTCATGCATATCCGGGGGATCAGGGTTTCAGGCGCTCGTGAAAGCGGACCGGATATGTCTGACAATAACAGGAAGGTGCGGTCTGCACGGATCTCTGCTCTGGTCCTTTCCCTGATGTCTGCCGCGGCGGGCATTCTTCCGGTCCGTGCGGCGGATATCACGCTCGGTTTCATCGGCCCTCATGAATATGACCTTCCGGTTGATTCCAAGCCGTTCAATGTTTTGGTGTAGTACGGCAACGGCAACGGGGCCGGGATGAGCTATAACGGGCAGGGACAGCGTTACGGAGGAGGCGGGAGCCATACCTGGTCGGGTATGACGAAATACGTCCATTTCCGTAGTTTTGATGCCATTCCGCATGTGGGTTTTGCGTTTGAGCTCCTTCAGACGGAGAATTATACCAACCGTTTCTTGATCAGACTCACGGGGTACCCATTGGGCTAAAAATGTGATTCACAGGATGCTGATCAT
>NZ_JAJJND010000132.1 GCF_029759835.1 Acetobacter sp. AN02 | reverse complement strand
CACCCGCCCAGAAACTAAAAACAGCTGCCTGAATTCTCATTCAACGCCCCATTAAAAATGGGGAGATTACCACCGCATGATCCGCACGCCGGAGGCTCCCGCAGCCTCCGGCACGCACCACGGGAAAAGCACCCGCTGGAAGAACATCCGGCAGGAAGACAGTCTGCAGAAGCAGAAAAACCACAGTTCCGCTGCTACAGCATCCGACAACACTGTCCGGCAGACCGCATCCGGAAGCCGCACAGACCGGCCCCCCGGGAAATATCCGTCAGAAGCAGCCGGGAAAACTCCGGAACACAGCCTTCATGGCCAGATCAGGAACCGCCTCCTCCAGCCGTCATCTCACCTGAACGATCCGCTCCTGTCGCGCCCTTCGTGGAAAGGTCACGGACCCCAATGGCTGCCATTAAGATCGTCCGGGAAAACGGAGACAAAGCCCCGCGCAGCCATCCGGGGTATGATCCGGGCAGGCGGAAACAGCTCAGGACAGAGACGAAAAGGAAAAATCAGGAAAAAAAGGCAGGGGAGCGGCTCATATCCCCCGGAGGCGGAAAATTCCGGTGCCTCAGCGCGCAACATCCGCCCAGGTGATCAGACGCGCCCCGCTGTGCCGCAACGCCGCCCGGACCCCCGGACTGACCAGAGCCGCAAGCTCGGCCTCATGCTCATAAGACGGCATCAGACGGTTCAGAAGCGCATCCTTATGCGTCGCCGGATGGAAATAAATCTCCGACACACCCCGAGGTAGATGCGCCGCCAGAGCCGCCACACGATCCGCCGTCATATGCCCGCTCCAGGCAATCCCGAAACAGTAATCATTTGCCGCCATCTCGGCCCGGCGGACCTGCAGACGCAGAAGACGCGTCCACTGACGTAAAACGTAATCCCCGATCGTCTCGGCAAAATACCCCGCAGCCTGCAAAGGCTCCGTCGGCTCGCACGGAATCCGAACCGCAGGCAGACCATAGGACGCACCGATCTTCACAAGAAGACCGCCCACCGTCGGATGCAGATGCATGTGCTTGTGCGCGTTGGCATGATCCAGTCGCAGACCCGTCCGCGCAAACGCCTCGAACTGGGCCCGGATCTCCCGCGCAAGCTGCCTGCGGACAGCCGGGCGGAAAAAATAATTCACACCCAGCCGGAGCTGATCGGACGGAAACATCCCGGCCGGAGAGACAAGAAGCGGAATCTCTCCCGGAGGCAGAACCGAAGGCCCCTCAATCACGACCAGATGCAGCCCGACACGCAGCCCCGGAAGCCGCCTGGCCCGCTCCACGGCATCCGCCGCCGCAGGCCCGGCAACCATCAGACTGGCCGTGCTCAGAAGACCATTCCGGCAGGCCGTCTCGATGGCCTCGTTCACCTCAACCGACATTCCGAAATCATCGGCCGAGAAAATAACCTCCCTCACGCGCAGACACCGGGAAAGAGCCTCACGCCGCGTTGCGGTCCCGCAGGAAGTGGAAAAACTCCACACCCTCACGCAGACGACGCTTCATCATCTGCGGACTGCGGACCATCTCCCCGACAATCGACGCGATCTTCGGCGCACGGAAATAGAACTTCCTATAGAACTCCTCCACACTCCCGAAAATCTCGGTGTGGGAAAGATGCGGATAATGCAGCGGCGCGATCTGAACGCCGTTCTCATCAATCAGCTCGGCATTGCTGGCATCAAACCAGCCGTTCTCCGTCGCCTCACGATGCAGCGCCGTGCCGGGATAAGGCGCCGCCAGAGAAACCTGCAGCGTGTGCGGATTGATGTCCTGAGCGAACCGGATCGTCTCCTGGATCGTCTCCTTCGTCTCACCGGGAAGCCCTACGATAAAGGTGCCGTGAATCTTGATGCCAAGCTCATGGCAGTTCTTCGTGAACTCCCGCGCAACCTCAACCCGCATGCCCTTCTTGATGTTGTGAAGGATCTGCTGATTGCCGCTCTCATACCCGACAAGCAGAAGCCGCAGACCATTATCCTTGAGAACCTCAAGCGTCTTGCGCGGCACGTTCGCCTTCGCATTGCACGACCAGGTCACGCCCATCTTGCCCAGAAGCTTCGCAATCGCCTCGGCACGCGGCAGATCATCCGTAAACGTATCGTCGTCGAAGAAGAATTCCTTCACCTGCGGGAAATACTGCCGCGCCAGACGGATCTCAGCCGCAACATGCTCAGGACTGCGCGTGCGGTAACGATGCCCGCCAACCGTCTGCGGCCACAGGCAGAACGTGCAGCGCGACTTGCACCCGCGACCGGTATAGATCGACAGATACGGATGCATCAGATAACCGATGAAGTAATCCTCAATCCGCAGATCACGCTTGTAAACCTCCGTCACGAACGGAAGGCTGTCCATGTTCTCGATCATGGCGCGGTCACGGTTGTTGACGATCACACCCTCGCTGTTGCGCCAGGAAATCCCGTCCACATCCTTAAGATCACGCCCCTCGGCAATCTCCTTGATGGTAAAGTCGAACTCATTGCGGGCCACGAAATCAACCGGCGCCCCCTTGAGCAGACTCTCCTCAGGCTGAACCGCAACCTTCGCCCCGACCATGCCGATCTTCAGATTCGGATTCACGTCCTTGAGCATCTGGGCAACCTGCACATCCTTGGAAAAGGACGGCGTGGAGGTGTGCAGAACAACCAGATCCCGGTTCTTCACATCCGCCAGAATCGGCTCCATCCCCATACGCGCAGGCGGCGCGTCAATCAGCCGCGAGCCCTCAACCAGAGCCGCAGGCTGGGCCAGCCAGGTCGGATACCAGAACGACTTGATCTCACGTTTCGCCTGATAACGCGAACCCGCGCCACCATCGAAACCATCAAAGGACGGCGGCTGGAGAAAAAGAGTCTTCATCATGGGTTCGGTTCCTTTGCCGGGACTGACCAGAGCATGCCGGACAGGAGGTAATGCCATAAGCTGAAGGATTCAAGCACGATCCCCAAACCGTATGGCAGGTCTGCTTAGTCCCCTGCCGGTAAGGAGGGGTTAATCTCATGCGGCGCGACATGCATCGTATGCCCCCGCCACGCAACGCGCGAACCGGTCAGACTGCCGATCATGACACAGGCAGACAGCCAGTCCCGGAACGGCAGAAGAACCAGCGGAATAAAAGAACGCTGCCCCACGCACCGGTCCATCGCAAAAGCACAGACCGCACGGAGAACCCACGCCAGAAAAAAGACCCGCAGCGGCCAGACCGCATGAGGCTGCAGCAGAACAGGCAGCGTAAACCACAGCATGGGAAGCTGGATCGCAGAGGCAAGATACCCGCCCGGAGCCAGAGACCGGACCGTACGCCCCCAGCGCAGCTCATGACTGAGCAGATCGCCCATCGTTCGCTCGCCGATCGTCGTCCAGGTCATGCAGCCCGCAATCGTGATGTCCCCGCCACGCGCCCGGACCAGCCGCCCCAGAACCGCATCATCGGCAACATGGGGCGCCAGAGCCTCCAGGCCGCCGACAGCCGCAAGATTCTCCCGCGTGATCACCATCGTCGCACCCAGACAGTCCTGCCGCCCGAGATAACGCGACAGCAGAACACCCGGCAGGAAATTATGATTGATCTGACACGCCGAAAGCAGCCGCGGCAGACTGCCCGACGCCGGCAGCCCCGCATAAAGCGTCGTGGCAACCCCCGTCCCGGGCCGCGTCACCGCACGCGCAAGATGCCGCAGATAATCCGGACGCACGTGAATGTCGGAATCAGAAATCACGAAATGATCGGAAGACGCCGCAGGCAGCATGTTGATCAGATTGCTGACCTTGCGGTTCACACCATGCTGCTCGCCACTGACAACCAGCCGCAGAACAAGGTCGGGATGCCGCTCCCTCAGACGCTCGACAACCGCAATCGCCGGATCAGCCGCATGCTGAACCCCGAAAATAATCTCGAAATCAGGATAATCCTGCGTGCAGCAGCTCTCCAGAGCCTCCTCAAGCAAAGGCTCATCACCATGAAGCGGCTTGAGAATGCTGAAGGCCGGAAGAACGCTCTCCGTCAGGGAGGTCCGCTCCTCATTGCGGCAGAAACGCGCGACAAGCCAGGTGCCGAGCGCAGCCTGCACCAGCCCCGCAACCCCCGCGGCCGCAGAAACCAGTGCCAGAACATGAGAGAGGGGAGGTAATCCGGTCACGGATACGACTGCAGGCCTGACACACGGACGGAAAAGAACATCCCCGCCCGCATGACAGAAACTCAGCCCTTACTCTGCAGCAAAAGCCTGAACCTTGCGGTTCAGAATGGCAATCAGACCCTCAGCCCCGCCGGACGCCAGGGTCGAGCTGAAATCAGACCGCTGCGCCGCAGCCTGGCTGATGTGCCCCTGCAGGAGAACATCCGTAATCCGCCAGCCGGAAGAGGTCTGGCGCACGACATAATCCACATCGGTCGGATCACCGCCACCCGCAGGCACGATCTGCGTGGAAACGATCTTGTCAGACCCCACCGGAGAATTGCGGATATCCGGCGTCATGCGGAACGTCGCCTTCGATCCCTTGCCAAAGCTCGAGACATAACGGGCAATCGTATATTCACGGAAAGACGACAGAAGCTTCTGCTTCTCATCCGGCGTGAACTGGGCAAAACGCGCCGGACCGACGGACGCCTCAAGCGCGGCCTCCAGATCATAGGCCTGATCAACAGCCGCAGCCACGACCTGAGCCCGCGCGGCAAAGGACCCCGCACCCGGCATCATGACGCGCGTCAGCGCCGCATCAATGGCACTGACCGGAGCCACAGGCCCCGCAGCCGCCTGGGCAAAAGCCGGCTGCGGCAGAACCACGGCCAGGGAAGCAGGTGCGGCCATCAGGCCGAAAGCAGCAAAAACGCCGCGAAATGATGTCAGTCCGGTCATGCAATTACTCCTGCGGCTGTTCCGGATACGACCCCGTTTTTTTCGTTGATACCGAGAGCTGAGAGAGCGGTTGATACGATATGGGGTGCGGAGAGTCCGGCCTGTGCGTAT
>NZ_JAJJND010000131.1 GCF_029759835.1 Acetobacter sp. AN02 | reverse complement strand
CCGTAAAAGTGCCTGTTCCGTCTCCTTCTTCCATCCATACAATATGGGAAGTATTTCAAGATCTAACAGGCCCTAGGTCAGGGCGGAAGACTTCAAAATCCACAGTCCGGGAAAACGCTTCGAGCTGATCACCAAGCCCGCTCAATCGCGCAAGCCGCTCTTCAACATCAAAGAAACCAGCCTGCTTCATGATCCATACCCCAATCAACTCGGGGAATTGGAATCACGAAGGGAGCCTCAAAACCAGGGGGTTTTTCGAACCCTCCAGCTTATACCCGACGGGCCGTAGGAGTGGTCTCCGCGTTTAATTTAAAAAACAAATTCGGATGGAAGGGCCAAGTTTAACAAGACGGACAAATAGCGGCCGACGATTGTATGGGCGTCTGGCAACAGCCCTATATCTATGCTGATGGGGCATTCTCCGAACCGCAAACATCGCATTGCTGTGCATTCGCAGCTGCACGCCTTGCCTGAAATTTTTCATTGACAGAAGAGGACAAAGTGAGGGAAGGGTTTGTGAGAAAAACTCATAAGGTTATGCTGTTATTTGACCTAATATTTTTCATAAAAGTATAATACATATCATTTGATAATAAGGGTGCTGCGTTCAGAACAAGTTTTCTGCCGAGAAAGGCAGAGGAACCTTGAACGATTGCGAAACAATTCCCCTGAGTGTGATTTCGTGAAGTGAGCCCATCTTTACCGGCGAGGGAAATATGGAACTGACGATAAATGGTGTGGTGCACCAGATTGACGTCGAGCTGGATACTCCCTTGCTCTGGGTTTTGCGTGACGATCTGGGGATGACGGGAACCAAATATGGCTGCGGGCTGGCCCAATGTGGTGCCTGCACGGTTCTGATTGACGGTCGAGCCGTGCGTTCCTGCGTGACGCCTGTCGAAAAAATGGCAGGAGCGTCGATCGTGACCATCGAGGCAATCGAACGGGATGATCTCGGCAAGCGTGTGGTTACTGCATGGGTGAAACATCAGGTGCCGCAGTGTGGCTACTGCCAGTCCGGGCAGGTCATGGCTGCGACCTCATTGCTCAGGCAGGTTCCCCACCCCACGGATGCCGATATCGACGCAGCGATGGTCAATCTCTGCCGCTGCGGAACCTATAACGCCATTCGTGCCGCCATTCATGATCTGGCGTCCGGTTCAACGGACGGGGGAGCATAAGAATGGTGAACGGTCTTTTTGATGATGCTCCCCTGATGCAGCAGGAACCGGTCAATCTGTCCAGACGTCGCTTTATGCTGACATCGGCAGGCGCTGCAACGGGCGCATTCGTGCTGGGTTTCGGTCTGCCGGCCCGACAGGCGCGCGCTCAGGCCGCGCAGGGACCAAAATATCGGGGAACACAGGTTCCCGCATTACTTGAAATTCGTCCGGATAATACCGTGCGCCTGCAAAGCCCCTTCATTGAAGGCGGGCAGGGAACGTTTACTGCCATGGCGCAGATCGTCGGCGAGGAGCTGGACGCGGACCCTTCGACTTTCCTTGTTGAAAATGCCCCGGCAGGGGATGAATACGCTGTGATGGACAGCGGCATGCGCATCACGGGCGGGAGCATGTCGGTGCGGAACGGGTATCCGGCCATGCGGCGTCTCGGTGCGCTCGGACGTGAGATGCTGCTTCAGGCCGGGGCGCAGCATCTGGGTGTTCCCGTGTCAGAGCTGACCACTCAGCCGGGACAGGTCGTTCATGCCGCATCGGGCCGAATGGTCAATTATGGAGACCTGGCGCATGTGGCCATGGATCTCCCGGTGCCGGATCCGGCCAGCGTAAAGCTGAGAGATCCATCGCAGTTCCGCTGGATCGGCAAGTCGGTCAAGCGGCTGGATATCTACGAGAAATCGACAGGCAAGGTCGATTACGCAATCGATGTGCGGATTGATGGCATGCTGCACGCAGCGGTGCAGCATGCGCCGCGGCTTGGCATGACGGTTGGCTCCATCCGCAACGAAGAACAGGTGCGCCAGATGAAGGGTGTTCACTCCGTTCATCGTCTGCCGGGGGCGGTGGCGGTCGTGGCCGAGCGGTGGTGGCACGCCAAACGCGGGGTTGAAGCTCTGCTGGTGAACTGGGCCGAGGCTGAACCGGGGGCGGCCTCAGACATTCGTGTGATGCCAGCGGATTTTTCGACGGAAGAGTTCAGGAAACATCTGGCGACAGTATCCGGGAAAGAAGAGAACGCGGAGACCAGAGGCGATGTGACGCGCGGATTGAAAAACGCCCATACAGTCGTCGAGGCAACGTATTTCAGCCAGTACGTGAACCATGGGCAGCTTGAGCCTCCTTCTGCACTGGCCCGGTATAATCCCGATGGAACACTCGACATCTGGCTCCCCAACCAGGCGCCCGACATGTTCCGTGCTGATATGGCCAGACGCACCGGGATGGACGCGGAAAAGATCACGATTCATTCGCCGTTACTGGGTGGGTTTTTCGGACGTCATTTCCTTTACGACCATGGTAGCCCCTATCCGCAGGCCATTGCGCTCGCCAAAGCGACAGGTCGGCCCATCAAGCTGATCTGGACCCGTGAGGAAGAGTTCCTGCGCGATGCCCTGCGCCCCATGGCGGCAGTGCGGTTCCGTGCGGGGCTTGATGCAACAGGTCGTCCTGTTGCGCTTGACGTCGTCAGTGCCACGGAAGGGGCAACGGAAGGTCTCGGGACAAAGCGCGGAAAAGACCTTGACCCGACAGCCCTCGAAGGACTGACCAACAAGGCCTACGATATTCCCGACCGTCGGATCGCCCAGTTGTTCGTCAGAAATCCGGCGACGCTGGGATACTGGCGTTCCGTCGGGAATTCCATGAATGACTTTCTCTATGAAACATTTCTGGACGAACTGGCGGACAAGGGACATCAGGACCCCTACGAGCTTCGGTTGCACCTGCTCCGGGACAACAGGCGCCTGACGACTTTGCTCAAGGCGGTCGCAGATCTATCCGGTGGCTGGAAGCGTGGCCCGTTTACGGCGGCGGATGGTTCACGCCGCGCGCGCGGGATTGGCATGTCGTCACCTTTCGGGTCTGAAGCTGCGGCGATTGCGGAAGTGTCGCTCGAAAACGGGCGTGTCAGGGTGCAGGAGGTCTGGGAAGCAATCGACCCTGGAAAGGTCGTGAACCCCGCGATTGTGGAAGCTCAGGTCAATGGAGCCATAGCTCTCGGACTGTCTCAGGTGCTTCTTGAAGAGACGGTTTACGAGAATGGTATGCCGCGCGCGCGAAACTATGAAGGCTACCCAATTCTCGCTTTGAATCAGATGCCTCGTGTGCATGTGAAGATTGTCGAGAGTGGCGAGAAGATGGGCGGCGTCGGGGAGCCACCGCTGCCTGCCATTCCGCCCGCGGTGGCTAACGCGGTTTCGACCCTGACCGGGCGGCGTATCCGAAGCATGCCGCTGTCACGTCATGACTTTGCAAGCTGAGACTTTGATCGTCGTCTGGCACGTCTCGCGTGCAGCAGAAAGACTGCGGAACTGAACATGACTAACCGCCTGAAGAAAATTTTCGCAGTCGTGATCCCTGCGTCGGCTGTTCTGGCTGCGGGAACGGCATGGTTCGTGACCCGTCTCCCTGCGTCGTCTTTTGAGAAAACCGGTTCTCAGGGGGAGCCGTCGGCGCAGCTCGTAGCGCGAGGCGAGTATGTCTCTCGTCTGACAGATTGCGTGGCCTGTCACAGTGTGCCGGGTGGGGCAGCCTATACCGGGGGCCTGAAGATGGTAACGCCGATGGGCGCAATCTTCGCCACGAACATCACGCCTGATCGTGAGACGGGGATCGGTGCCTATACGCTGGCGGATTTCGACAGGGCGCTTCGTTCCGGTGTGGCAAAGGATGGGCACCGCTTCTATCCGGCCATGCCGTATCCGTCCTATGCCAAGCTTTCTGACGATGATGTCAAAGCGCTTTATGCCTATTTCATGAAGGGTGTCCCGGCTGTTCATCAGGAAAACCGGAAAAGCGCGATCCCTTGGCCGCTGAACATGCGCTGGCCTCTGGCTTTCTGGAATGTGGTTTTTGCCCCGTCAGGCGTTTATCGCCCGGACATATCGAAAGATGCCCAATGGAACCGGGGGGCCTATCTTGTTGAAGGGGCGGGGCACTGTGGGGCCTGTCATACGCCGCGAAGTCTGGCCTTCCACGAAAAGGGGACGGACAGCCATAGCGCGGCCTTTGTCTCCGGCGCGCTGATTGACGGATGGTTTGCGCCAAGCCTGCGCAACGATCCCAACACGGGTCTGGGCCGGTGGAGCGAGGACGATATCTTCCGTTTTCTCAAGACCGGCCGGAACGACCATGCTGTCGTGTTCGGCTCCATGACAGAGGCTTTCAACAACTCGACGCAGTTTTTCTCCGATGATGATCTGCGGGCAGTTGCGCATTATCTCAAGTCTCTGCCTGGCAACGCGCAACGTGACGGAACTCCGTGGCAGTATGAGCCGACACAGGCCAAGGCACTCCAACCCGCCGGACGGCAGGGCATCCCCGGTGCGCAGACCTACATGGCGAAGTGCAGTTTCTGTCATGGTACGGATGGGCGGGGACAGGGGCAGTGGGTTCCGCCGCTGGCAGGAGCAGCTTCGTCTCTGGTGCCGGACAGTTCCTCTTCCATCAACGTTACTCTTAACGGATCTGACCGTGTCGTCGCGGCCGGAGTGCCGGATTCCTATCGTATGCCGTCATATCGCGCGCAGCTTTCAGATGGGGAAATTGCGGACGTGCTGACTTTTGTCCGCTCGTCATGGGGAAACCGGCAGCTTCCCGTGACGAATGGAGATGTCAAAAAACTAAGGGAGCAGACCGTTCCTGCCAGCAGCAGTCCGGTTATTTTGAAAATTCATTGAATTCATATGGTCTCTCGCCAATCAAATGGAGGGTTCGAAAAACCCCCTGGTTTTGAAACCTGCTCTGTGATTCCATTTGTCCGGTTCTGACAGAGGGAATGGCGTTATGAAGCAGGCGGGATTTTTTGACGTTGAA
>NZ_JAJJND010000130.1 GCF_029759835.1 Acetobacter sp. AN02 | reverse complement strand
CCCCCCCCCCCCCCCTCCCCCCCCCCCCCCCCCCCCGCACTCTCCCTCAGAGCGTCGCAAACAGAGCAAGCCGCTCCGGCGTGTCAAAATCCGCAAGAACACTCTCATCCGCCGCAACCCGGCCATGGATCAGCGCCGGATCACGCAGCAGCGCCCGTGCGCCCCGGTCTCCCGTCAGAGCCTGCAGATCCCCAAGTCGCCGCGCATGCCACAGAACCGGATGGCCGGTCTTCCTGTCACAGACCGGAGCGACACTGTCCGGTGGCACGTCAGCCCCCATAAAATAACCGATGATCCGGTCCGTCGTCTCCGGCTTCACCAGAGGCATATCCCCTGGCAGGATCAGCAGCCCGGCCGCAGACAGGCGCTCCGCCAGGGCCGCGGCATACCCGACCGTGGCCGAAAGCTCGTAGCGCCCCGCCGGAACACAATGCACGGACAGCCGGTCCGACACGGGCAGCAGCCCGGTCAGGCACGGCACCAGCGCAGACGCCATGGGGGGCAGCAGGACCAGAACACGGGAAACATCCGAAGCCAGAAGCCCCGCCGCACTGCGGGTCAGCATGGCCGTACCGGACGAATCGCAGGCCATCAGCTTATGATCCGGCGCCGTCCGGGATGACGCCCCGGCCGCCAGAAGCGCTGCGACAATCCCCGTCACGCAGGATCCTGCCAGCCGGGACGCTGCGCCAGTGCCGCCCCCCGCCGGACCGCAACGATATCGGCCATAATCGACAGCGCGATCTCCTCAGCGCCAAGCCCCCCGATGGCCAGACCAACCGGCCCCCGGATCCGGGCAAGCTGATCCTCAGACAGACCCGCCTCCCTCAGCCGCGCCAGCCGGGAGGCCTGCGTCTTCCGCGATCCCAGCGCACCGACATAAAAAGCCGGACCGGACAGCGCCGCCGTCAGCGCCGGATCATCCAGCCGCGCATCATGCGTCAGCGTCACGACCGCCGTGGACCCGTCAATTCCAAGCGTTTCCAGCGCCTCATCCGGCCACTCGGTCAGCAGCGTCTCACCGGGAAAACGCGCCTGCGTCGCCAGCGCCTCACGCGGATCGATAATAACCGTGGTAAATCCCGAAAGCCGCGCCATCGGCGCCAGCGCCTGGGCAATATGAACCGCACCGGCAATCACAAGACGCGGCGGCGGCCTGAACGCCTGCACGAACCAGCCCGTATCCTGCCCGTCTTCAGCCACCAGGCACGCCCCGCCCGTGCGGAAAACCTCATGCACGGCCGTCATAACCTGCGCAGGCAGCCCGTCCCCCTCTGCATCGGGATAAAGAACGGACCGGTGCTTCCCCCCGAGATCACGCACGAGAACGGCACTCCGGCGCGCCTGCTCCGCTGCGGCAAGCTCCTCCGCAACCGCCAGCGGCAGCGTTCCGTGCGGACAGTCCGGCGTCCCGATCGCCTCGACAAACACATCCAGCCGCCCGCCACAGGCCAGCCCGACCTCCCAAGCCCGGCCGCTGCTCACGCCATAGGTCAGACCGGCCGCAGACCGCTCCCCGGCCAGAATACTCCGCGCCGCGGATATGACATCCGCCTCGACACACCCGCCGCTCACCGAACCCTCGGCATGCCCGTCAGCACTGACAGCCATAAGACTGCCCGCAGGACGCGGGGAACTGCCCCATGTTCCGGTAACGGTCGCCAGAGCGGCAGGCCTGCCCGTCCGGCACCAGGCGATGGCATGAGAAAGCGGAGAGATCATACCCGCCCTTGTATCACCTCCGGCCCGGCCACGACCACAGCCCGGCAGGGCAGGGATGATATGCGGACCCGTCACCCCCGCTTTGACATTCCGCCTCCGGCCCGGGCAGATAGATCAGGGGCAGACAGCTCAGGAACCGGACACGGCAGAGCCTGCCCGGCCAGCCCGCACGGACAGCCCGCCCGGACAGAAGGAACACGCCGCATGACGGAAACAGTCAGACCCGAATTCGAAATGCTGTCAGTCGGACCGTTCCGCCAGCATACCTCCCTGATCTGGATGCCGGACACGAAACGCGGCCTGCTGATCGATCCGGGCGGCGAATCCGATCACCTCCTCAGCCTCATCGGACAGCGCGGCCTGACGATCGAGGCCATCCTCCTGACACACGGTCATCTCGATCACGCAGGCGGCGCGGACGAGATGCGGACCCGCCTGACGGAAAGACAGAACGGAGAGCACGTGCCCGTCATCGGCCCGGACCGGCGCGATGAATTCCTGCTCAGCGGCATCACGGAAGCCGCCGCACAGTTCGGCGTAACAGGCCTGCGGAACGTAAAACCCGACTCCTTCCTGACGCACGGAGACGTGCTCGAACTCGCGGGCCTCACCCTCAACGTGAAATACGTGCCGGGGCACACACCGGGACACGTCATCTTTCACTGCCCGGCAGGGAACGTCATGTTCGCGGGAGACACGCTGTTCCGGGGCACCGTCGGACGCACCGATTTCCCCTACGGAGACGGCCCGCTCCTGATCCGCTCCATCCGCGAGCAGATACTGCCCGAGGACGACCGCACCATCATCATCCCCGGCCACGGAATGCCAACCACGATCGGCGCGGAAAAGGCAGAAAATCCTTTTATTGCCTGATGTATGCAGGACACAGGGGGGTCGATTTCCTTCCGGCACGGTGTTAAGCCGACACACATCTGTAACAGAAATACACGTATATGGTGCGGATCAGAATGACCCTGTGGAATCTCAGCCCCGTCCGGCTTCTGGCCGCCGCCCTGTTCCTGACAGCCGCAGGCATGCCCGCCGCTCTCGCCGCAGACACGGAGACCGGCGAGCCGACAGCCGCACAGCCCGAACTCCCCCGGGAGTCCCTGACGATCGTGTCAGGCAGCAGCAGACACGTCTTCTCCGTCGAGCTGGCAAAAACACCGCGCCAGCAGCAGGTCGGAGAAATGTTCCGCACACATATCCCGGATGATCGCGGCATGCTGTTCCTGTGGGTCTATCCCCAGGAAAGTAATATGTGGATGGAAAACACGCTCGTCCCGCTGGATATCGTCTTTATCGGACGCGATCACAAAATCCAGGCCATCGAGGAAAATGCCGTCCCGCTCTCCCTGGCCCATATCAGCAGCCACGGCCCCGTCACCGCCACCCTGGAACTGGCAGGCGGCGTAACACGGAAACTCGGCATCTCCGTGGGGGATGAGGTCGAATCCCCGTCGCTGGCCAACCGGCACTGACCCGAATGCCCCGGGCGTCAGAGCAGACCGGAAACGGATCATGACCATCCTGGTGACAGGCGTTGCAGGCTTCATCGGCGCTCAGGTCGCCGAAGCCCTGCTGGCCCGCGGAGAGCAGGTGACCGGCGTCGATAACCTCAACGCCTATTATTCGCCTGCACTGAAAGCGGCCCGGCTGTCCCGCCTCGAAAATCACTCCGGATTTTCCTTCCGAAAACTCGACCTGGCATCCCCCGGAGCGCTGGACGACATCGCAGACCCGGCAGACATCACCCACATCCTGCACTTCGCAGCCCAGGCCGGCGTCCGGTTCTCCATGGACGCTCCCCGCGCCTTCATACAGTCCAACCTCACCGGACATCTCGAGGTGCTGGAATACGCGCGACGCCTCCCAGCGCTGAAGCACCTGGTCTACGCCTCCTCCTCCTCGGTCTACGGCCGGAATACGGACATGCCGTTCCGGGAAACCGACCGGACGGACCTGCCCGGATCGTTCTACGCCGTCACGAAACGATCCGCAGAGCTGATGTCGGAATCCCATGCGCATCTCTACGGACTTCCGCAGACCGGCCTGCGCTTCTTCACCGTCTACGGACCCTGGGGACGACCGGACATGGCCTGCTTCCGCTTTGCAGAAGCCATCGCAGACCGCAGACCGGTCCCGCTCTACTCCGGAGAAGGACTCCAGAGAGACTTCACATATATCGCGGATGTCGTGCAGGCCGTGCTCGGCGTGATGGACCAGATTCCAGCGGTACACCAGGCCCGCGTCCTCAATGTCGGATACGGAAAGCCCGCCCTCGTCAGCCGGTTTCTCGAACTTCTCGGACAGGAACTCGGAGAGGAACCCCTGGTGGAACTCCGCGAACGCCCCGCCGCCGACGTGATCGCAACATGGGCCTCAACCGAAGCCCTGCGGACCCTGACCGGCTGGACGCCGGAAACAGGTCCGGAGGCCGGAATCGCGCAGTTCGTAAAATGGTTCCGGCAGTGGAGAACAGACCACCCGCCGGAATGAGACGCGTCAGACCGACATTCTCATAATTTCCTGATAGGACTGAATGATCCTGTCCCGGATGCCCGTCGCCGTCTGCAGCGCAACCTGGGCATCCGAAACCGACGTGACGATATCCGTCAGATTCCCATGCCCGCTCAGACCCTCCGTCGCCTTCGCTTCCGCCGTATGCTGGCGGTCAAGAAATCCCTGAACGGCATCCTGAAAAATCGAGCTGAAATCAGACGTTTTCCCGGCAGACGACGCATCGTCCAGACTGAATTCATTCCCGCCCAGGGTCGTCTTCTGCGTGCGGGAATAGGCGGCAGCGGCCTGAGCCGTATCTGTAAAGGAGGAAATTTTCATTTGAGCAGATCAATTGTCCTTGTAAGCATTGAACGGGTTGTCTGAAGCGTATTCAGATTGGCCTCATAGGAACGCTGCGCCTCATGCGCGTCCATCACCTCCACCATCGTGCTGACATTGGGAACCTTGACGTACCCCTTCGCATCGGCCGCCGGATGGGAGGGATCGTATTTCTTCTCGAACGGTGTCTGATCCTGACCGACGGACTTCACCCGCACGGAATCCTGCCCCGTCGTCTGATCGAGAATATTCTCGAACGTGATGGTCTTGCGCCGATACGGATCCGCGCCGGGCGTGGAGCCGGTCGTGTCCTGATTGGCAATATTCTCGGACACAACCCGCAGACGGCGGGACTGATACCAACTCTGGGATGCCCTGACTCATATTTGATTTCTTTAGGGTATCGTTTTGGATCGCCCTGTGATTCACCGGA
>NZ_JAJJND010000013.1 GCF_029759835.1 Acetobacter sp. AN02 | reverse complement strand
TCAGAATGGCGGCATGACAACAACCGGGTATAGCTTATTCAAACCCAAAAACTGTCCGATCAGACGGGACCACCTCTCCTGGAAATAAAGTGCGCCCTCAGTCTGAGGTCTTAGAAGAGCTGGTTACACAAGTTCGGGGACTGAGTGCACGTATGAGAGAGGCTGACTCAGAAATAACTGAGCGCGATGGACGAGTAAATTTCAATAAAATCCGTGAAGCAGACTTCCGTATGATCGATGAGATAATTCATATATTCCCGGTATCGTCTGAATTTAATGTATCGTTGCTCATGATCGCAGGGTTAATTCGCGACCGCATACCTTGGCTGGCAGAAATATTATGTGAAGCTCACAGAGATTTTAAATCTGCCTCACCTCAAAAAGCGCGAGAAATTGGCGAACAGCTGATGCAGGTGATTTCATATACCCTGAGAGGGCCGTTTGGTGAAAGAACTATATCAAAATCGAAATTTGGACAGATACTTATGATGGAACTTCCAATTCTTATTGGAAGGATAATATCTGAGAATATTAAAATAAGAAATTAATACTATATATAAAATTATCTTAAATATTTATGATATTTATTGTTATTTTTGAGAAATTTTTTATAATTTTATAGTATAGTTATTTCCTGCGCTCTGATTTGTTCGGATTTTTATCTGTCGGATCAGGTGATGCTGTCTGTTTCGGGCTGTCGGAGAGGTGTTTCCGGCGGGCGGGTGGGGGAGTCTGTGAGGTAGAGCGGGCGCTGTTTGGTTTCGTTGAAGATGCGTCCGACGTATTCCCCGATGATTCCGATGGTCATGAGCTGGACGCCGCTGAGGAACAGGATGACGGTCATGAGGCTGGGGTATCCTGCGACGGGGTTTCCGAAGAGGAGGGTTCGTCCGGCGATCCAGGCTCCGTAGGTCATGGCGAGGAGTGAGATCAGGAAGCCCAGTCCGGTGCTGATCTGGAGCGGGATGACGGAGAAGGAGGTGATTCCTTCCACGGCGAGGGTCCACAGGGATCTGTAGCTGAAGCTGCTGGTTCCGTCCGGTCTGGGGGCGCGGTCGTACATTATGGTCCGGGAGGGGAATCCGACCCAGGCGAACAGTCCTTTCATGAATCTGTGTCGTTCGCGCAGGAGGAGCAGGCTGTCTGCCAGGCGGCGGCTGATCAGGCGGAAGTCTCCTGTATCGGGGGGGATGATCACGCGGCTGCCGAGCCGTGCCATGGCGCGGTAGAACATCCAGGCGGTGAGGCGTCTGGTGATGGTTTCTCCGGCGCGTGTGCTGCGCCGGGCGCAGACGGTATCGACGTCGGCGGTCCAGGCTGCGGCCAGCTGTGCGATGACTTCGGGGGGGTCCTGGAGGTCTGCGTCGATCACGATGATGCTGTGTGTTGCGCGGGCGTGATCCAGCCCGGCGGTCAGGGCGATTTCCTTTCCGAAGTTTCTGGACAGGCTGATGATTCTGATGTGGCTGTCGCGTTCCGCGAGGGTGTTGAGGCAGGCGAGGGTCAGGTCGTGTGAGCCGTCATTGACGTAGACGGCTTCCCATGGCGGGGGCTGCGTTTTTCCGGCTGAGTCTGCCATGGCGGGGGGTGTGGCGAGGCTGTTCATGACGGCGGCGAGGCGCCGGTGGAACTCCGGGAGGATATCCTGTTCGTTATGGCAGGGGATGACCACGCTGAGTGCCGGGCTGAGTGCCGGGGACGGATCGTTCACCAGAATTCTCTCTTTTCAGTCGTGTGCGGGTTTCATGTGTCTGCGGGCTTTATCTGTCCGGGGCGCCGGGGTCGTTACGGAATTCGATCTGATCCTTGCGGAACCAGTCAAGTGCGCCTTTTGCCCACCAGGGGGCATTGCTGCGTGTGAAGTGGCCTTCGGGGAGGGAAGAGGTGAAGGTGATTTTCCCCGGGGGTGCGGAGAGCAGGGTCATGGCTGTGCTGTTGTCGTGCAGGGCGGACCAGGTTTGTGTCAGGTCTGAGATCACGCGGTTTCTGATGGCGATGTCGTGGCGGATGGCGGGCCATCTGAGGGTCAGGAGCAGGCTGAGGACGGCGAGGGTTGCGGCGGTCCGGCGGAGGCTGCCGGCGGCGGCGGGAGCTGTTGCGCGCAGGGCGGCGAGGGCGAGGAGCATCTGGGTCTGGCGCAGGTTGCCGTGGCGGACGCAGCAGACCTGTCCGAATTCGTAGTTTGTGAGGATGATGGTGCTCCATGCGCCAAGCATCAGGGCTGCGGCCCACATCCAGGCGAGGGCGGTGCGGTGTGTGCGCAGGCGCAGGCCGGGGAAGGCGGCCAGCAGGAGGAAGGCCGTGACCGGTCCGGCGAGCGGTGCGAGGTCCTGTACGGTGAGGAGTTCGTGCAGGAAGGTCGGGACGGAGGCGCGGGCGGAGGCGAGCCAGTGGCCTGCGAGGCCGCTGGCGGGATCGAAGATTTCTCCTTTCGATCCCATTCTGTGGGTTGCGTTTGTCAGCAGCACGTATGTGGCGCCGAGTGTGGCTGCGGCGAGGGCTGCGGTCATTTTCCTGTCTGTCCGCAGAAAGAGGAGGCAGGCGGGGGCGGCGAAGAGGAAGACTGTGATCGCTCCGCCTTCCTGTGACCAGGCGGCCAGCAGCAGGGCGGCCATGACGGGCAGGGGTTTGTGTCCGGCGGGGCGTGCGGCGAGGACGGACATGGCGGCGAGTCCGGCCCAGGCGGGGACGTAGCTCAGCGCGGCCTGGGGCCACCAGAACATTTCCGCGGGTGCGCAGAGCAGCAGGCTGAGGGTGAGGAGCAGGGCCGCGAGGAGGAGCGGGCGTTTTTCTCCGGCGATGCGTCCGGCGAGGAAGATGACGGCGAGGGCGCCGATCCACAATCCGCCGAGGCAGGCTGCGATCAGGGGGGAGTTCCGCAGGATGACCAGCCGGAAATAGAGGATGTTGAGCAGTTCTCCGACGGGGCGGGGGCTCCAGGAGGTCAGTCTGCTGATGACGCCGGCTGTGCCGTGGTCCCGGATCATGGCGGCGTAGCCGTATTCGTCGCCCTGCCAGCGTCCTTCGGGGAGCAGCCAGGCGAAGAGGCCCAGGGTGATGAGGATCAGGCCCCAGGTGAGGGCAGTTCCGACAGAGCTGTTCCGGGATGTTTTTCCCCGGGTCTGGCTGTTTTCAGCTGGAGGCATGGGCGTGCGGAGGCCTGGGTTCTGAGGTGAGGAGTGTGTGTGTCTGCTGCTGTATCACGGGGGGCGGGTTCTTATAAGAAGTGTTCGGGGCGGCCGGGGCGCCGGGGGGTGTGGCCGGGGGTGTCTGCGGTATTGTTTTTATTGTGATTTCCGGGGCGGATGCGTGCATAAAAATCCGGGGGTGAGTGAACCGGGGCGGGGTCTGCGGCGTTTACGGGGGTGAAATGAGCCCCTTTACGGGGGTTATAAAAGGAGAATGAACATGCGTCTGCACTCACTCGCTCTTGCGTCTTTTCTGACTGTTTCTGCTGCTGCGGCTGTTGCTCTGCCGGCTTATGCCGCGAGCGAGGATGCCATGGGCGAGCAGACCGGCACGGTTGTCCTGACGGCGAAGTCCGCTGATGTCGGTGTGGGCTACACCTGGGGTGAAGGCACGCTGCACTTCAAGGGCAAGGTCTATCACTTCACGATTTCCGGTGGTCAGATCGCGGCTGTCGGGTTCTCCAAATACGAGAGCCGTGGTGTTGTCTATAACCTGCATAAGGTGTCTGATTTTTCCGGCACCTTTGCGACGCTCAGCGGTGAGGCTACTCTGGTCAAGGGTGTCGGCGGGTCCGTTCTGGAGAACAGCAACGGCGTGCGTCTGAAACTGGAGACGGCGGCGAACGGTGCGCGTCTGGCGGCGTCCGGTCAGGGTCTGTCGATCAAGCTCAAGGAGTAAGATCCGGGTTTCCGGTGTCGGTTTTTCCGGCACCGGGATTTTCCGATACCTGAAATTTCAGGTGTTCCGGTTTTCCGCGGAGTGGCTTCGTGCCGCTTCTTTCTGTACGGGTGCGGCCTGTGTTAGACAGCCTCATCATGGGAACAGATACTGCAGATATGTCCGGTGTGCGGCCCGGTTTTGCGCCGGATCCGGGGGTGGCGGAGCTTCTTGCCGCCCGGCCTTTTCTTTCGGCTGATCCGGTTGCGGGTCTTCTTGCCGAGGGTGTGCCTCTGAATGCGATTGCCGATGAGGCGGGGACGCCGGCCTGGGTGATCAGTGCGGGCACGCTGCGCGCCCGGGCGCGCAGGCTGAAGGCGGCGATGTCTGCTGCGGATCTGGATGTTGCCGCGCATTATGCGGTCAAGGCGAACGACCATCAGGCTGTTCTGCATATTCTTGCGGCCGAGGGGTTTGGTGCGGATGTGGTGTCCGGCGGTGAGCTGGCCCGGGTCCGTGCGGCGGGGATTCCTGCTGCGAAGGTGATTTTTTCCGGTGTCGGCAAGACGGATGCCGAGATGGATCTGGCCCTGCGTGAGGGTATTTCCCAGTTTAATGTCGAGAGTGCTGAGGAGCTGGACATTCTGTCCGGCCGGGCTGTGGCTGCGGGATGTGAGGCGCGGGTTGCGCTTCGGATCAATCCGGATGTCGATGCCGGGACGCATGAGAAGATCACGACCGGGGTTGCGGGCAACAAGTTCGGGATTCCCTTTGAGGAGGCTCTGGCGCTGTACCGGCGGGCGCACGGGCTTGCGGGGATACGTGCGGTCGGGTTTGCCATGCATATCGGCAGCCAGATCCTGTCTCCCGCGCCGTTCCGTGCGGCCTGGGCCAGGCTTGCGATGCTGATCCGCGAGGCGCGGGCGCAGGGGCTGGCGGTTGAGGTTGCGGACTGTGGCGGCGGTCTGGGTATTTCCTATCGTGATGAGACGGAGGGGTCTCCGGAGGCGCTGGCCGGTGCGCTGCGGCGTGAGCTGGGCGATTGCGGCGTGCGTCTGGCGATCGAGCCGGGGCGGTGGATTGCGGCGCCGGCGGGGATTCTTCTCTCGACGGTTATTCTGCGCAAGGCTGTTGCGGGCGGGGCTCCGTTTATTGTTCTCGATGCGGCGATGAACGATCTTGCGCGTCCTTCCCTTTATGATGCGTGGCATGGTCTGGTTCCGCTGGCGCCGCATCTTCTGCGGTCGTCCGTGACGGAAGGAGCGCATCTGGTGGGTCCGGTGTGTGAGACGGGGGATACGTTTGCGCGTGATCGTCGTCTTCCGGCTCTGGCGCGCGGGGACAGGGTGGCGCTTCTTGATGCGGGCGCTTACGGTTCGGTGATGAGTTCGACCTATAATTCCCGTCCTCTGGCGGTGCAGGTTCTTGTGGACGGGGACCGTCGGGCCGTGATCCGGCCGCGCCAGGCGACGGAGGCCCTGTGGGCAGAGGAGTATGTTCCTGAATGGCTGAGCAGCCGCCCGGAGTGATGAATGCGGGATTTCCGCAGGAGCCCGTGACCGTTCAGGCGGCCGGGCGGCTGGAGCGTGTGCGGCGTCGGGCCACGCGGGTTCTGTTTGTCGAGCGGCTGTGGCCGCGGGTTCTGCCTGCGGTGGTTCTGGCGGGGCTTTATGTTCTGGCGGGTCTGTTCCGTCTGCCGCAGGGTCTTCCTGATCCGGTTCATGCGCTTGTTCTGGCGGCTGTCTGTGGCGGTGTTGTGTGGCTCGGCTGGCGCGGGGTGCGGGGTGTGGTGCGTCCTTCCCGTGCCGAGGCGGATCGCCGGATCGAGCGGGCTTCGGGTCTGTCGCATCGTCCGCTTGCGGTTCTGACGGATACGCCGTCGGCTGTCGGGTCTCCTGATCTGTGGAGGGTGTGGCAGGAGCGTGTGGTTGCGGCACTTGGCCCGCTGCGGGCGGGGCCGCCGCATCTTCTGCGTGTGGTCTCTCCGCTGTGGCGTCTGTCGGGGCTTCTGGTTCCTGCTCTGATTGCGGGTGTGGTTCTGGCCGGTGATCATGCGCCGGGGCGTCTTGCGGCGGCGTTCATTCCCGGGCGGGATGATCCGGATGTTCCGTTTCCGCATGTGGATGCCTGGATCACGCCGCCTGCTTTTACCGGGGGGGCTCCGGTTCTGCTCGGGTCTTCGGGGCATGTGCCTTCCGTGATGGAGGGGGCGCGTCTGACGGTGATGGTGACGGAGGCTTCGGGGCGTCCGGTTCTGCATGGTTCGGGTCTGAGCGGTGATGAGACGCGGCGCATGGACGGGTCGAGCTGGCGTCTGGGGGCTGTTCTGGCGTCCGGCGGTCCGGTGCGGCTGAGTGTGCGCGGGCGGGATGTCGCGTCGTGGCAGATGACGGTTCTGCCGGATCTGCGGCCTGAGATCCGCTGGGGGAAATCTCCGGGGGCGCGGAAGGACGGGTGGCGGACCGATCTGCCTTATGAGGCGCATCAGGCCTATGGCATTGAGGAGATCGTGGCGGAGATCCGTCTGAAGAAGACGCCGCTGTTCGGTGCGGATCGTGTGCTGCGGGTCAAGATTCCGCTTTCGGGGCATCCGAAGACGGCGAAGGGTGTGTGGTCTGCGGATCTGTCGGCTGATCCCTGGGCCGGTGAGGAGGTCCGTGCGGTTCTGATTGCCCGCAGTGTGAGCGGGAAGACGAGCCGGAGCGGGGAGGTGACGTTCCGTCTGGGCGAGCGGAAGTTCCGGTCTCCCGTGGCGCGTGCGGTTCTTGATCTGCGGAAGCGTCTGGCTCTGGGGAGCGAGTCCCGGGAGGCGGGTGCGGATGATCTGGCGGCTCTGGGTGAGACGCCGGGTCCGGTTCATGCGAATACGGGGATTTTCCTCAATCTGACGGCGATTGCGGCGCATCTGGGCAATGAGACCGTTCCTGCTGAGGAGGCGCGTTCCGAGGCGGTTGATCGTCTGTGGGATCTGGCTCTGGATATTGAGGATCGTCTGCGGGGCGGTCCGGAGAGTGCGCTGGCTTCGATTGATGTCCGTGCGGATCAGGAGGCGGTTCAGCAGCAGCTTCGGCACATGCAGCAGGACAATGCGCACGGGGAGAAGGATCAGGCCGAGCTGAAGGAGCGGATGGAGGCTCTCAAGGGAGCGATCAGCCGCAAGATGCAGGCTCTTGCGCAGCAGGCCCTGCGGGATCACACGGCGATTCCTGATCTGCCGGGTCTGTCCCGCAAGGGGGATCAGGCGTTTTCGCGTCTGATGGAGCGGATGCAGCAGGATGCCGCGAACGGCCGGTCCGGCGAGGCCGGGGCGGACATGCAGCAGCTTGAGGATTCCATAGAGAACATGCGCAATGCCTCTCCGCAGGATCTGGCGAATATGGCGCGGCAGATGGCGGCGACGCAGCAGTATCAGGAGCAGCGTGCCGGTCTGCGGGATGTGATCCGGCAGCAGACGGGGCTTCTGGATCATGCGCAGAGCCGTGCGGACCGGAGCCGGAGGCAGCAGGCGACGCAGGATGAGGAGGCCGGGGCGGATAATGATCTGTCTTCGGTTCCGACATCCGAGCTTCTGCGGGAGCTGGGTCTGACGCCGCCTTCCGGGGCGCAGGGCGGGGCTCAGGGTGGTGGTGCCATGCCCGGGGATCAGCAGGGAGCGGGGGGTTCGCAGGCATCCGGTGAGCAGGGGGCTGTTTCCTCTCCGTCGGATGAGGAGAGGGCGGCGCGGGAGAAGGCGGATCGTCAGTCGGACCGTCAGGCACAGCATGCTCTGGCGAAGGCGACGGATGAGCTTGGCCGGGAGTTTCATGATCTCAGCGGCAAGGACGTGCCGGGGTTTGGCAAGGCGCAGACGGAGATGAAGGCGGCGCGCAAGGCTCTGGCGGAGGGGAATGACGAGGAGGCTGTGGCGGCCCAGAAGCGTGCGCTTGAGGCGCTGCGGCAGGGTGGCAGCCAGATGAAGCAGAGTGTCGGGCACAGCCATACGCCGCCGAGTTTCTTTCCGTCTTTCGGGATGAAGAATCAGGGTGGTCAGGGGCATGGCCGCAGTCAGGGGCAGGGTCAGGGCCAGCGTGGCATGGCCGGGCCGGGCGAGGACGGATCTGACGGTCTGGATGATGAGGATGACGGGGATGAGAAGCGGGCCGGGGATCAGGATCCGCTGGGCCGTCCTCCCGGAGGTCAGGGCGAGGATGGTGCGGGGGATGGCGGGAAGCTGCCTGAGGCCACGTCCCGCGAGCGGGCGCGGGAGATTGAGGAGGAGCTTCGCCGTCGCGATTCCGACCGTACCCGTCCGCAGGAGGAGCTGGATTATCTGGACCGGCTTCTGAAGTCTTTCTGATCCGGGTTCTGCTGTCTGCGGCTCTGTTCAGGCCTTGCGGATCAGGAGTTCCGTGACGCCGTCGGGCAGGTCTGAGGTTCCGGTGAGCGTGTGGCCCAGGGCTGTGGCGGAGCGGCTGATATTGCGCAGGGGGTCTTCTCCGCGGAGGCGGACGGCCAGGATGTCTCCGCTGTTCAGGCGGTCCAGGGCGAGGCGCGTGCGGACGAAGGTCATGGGGCAGATATCTGCGGTGACGTCGAGGGTCTGCGTGATTTCAGGCATCGGTTCTGTTATCGGCTCTGTCTGGCGCGACGGGCATGGTTTCGTGCTCCCTGTCCGGTCCCGGCATGGTATGGCGGGCGGGGGTGGTAAACAGGAGAAAATCAGTATATTTTTCCTTTCCGTATGCATAATAACACAGATATCTGCCGTTTATCTGCCGTCTCCGGGCTGTTTTGTCCGGAGTCCGCAGTGAGTCCGGCCATGAGACGTGCCATCGGGTGTGGCGTGGCGGGCAGATTTCGGGCAGCGGTGCTCCGGTTTCCGGAGGCAGGGACGGTGATGTCATGGCTTCACGGATGATGGCCGGGGTTCCTGCCCGGAAGGTTGCGGACAAGGCTGCGCGCGAGACGGAGTCCCGGATCGGGCAGATGTGTGTTGAGCATGGTCTGAAGATGACCGGCCAGCGCCGTGTGATCGCGCGTGTTCTTTCCGATGCCGAGGATCATCCGGATGTTGAGGAGCTCTATCGCCGGGCTTCCGCGCTGGACCCCAGGATTTCCGTTGCGACGGTTTACCGCACGGTGCGCCTTCTGGAGGAGAAGGGGATTCTGGAGCGCCGGGATTTTGGCGGCGGGCGTGCACGATATGAGGTGACGGAGGATGGTCATCATCATTATCATCTGATTGATGTTGATACGGGCAGGGTTGTAGAGTTTGAGAACGAGGAGCACGAGGCGCTGATGCGCCGTGTTGCGGAGAGTCTCGGGTTTGAGCTCGTTTCCCTGCGGCTGGAGCTGTTCGGTCGCAGGCTTCCCCGGAAAGGAGGCGCGCGTTGAGCGCTGGAAAAATCCGCCCGGCAGGGTCTTTATCGACGCTCGATCTGGATCGGAGCGACTTTACGGAGCTGCGTGCCGGGAATCTGGGCGTGCGGCTTGCGACGACCGATGCGGAGCGTGATGCGGCTCAGGCCCTGCGCTATCGCGTGTTTTTTGAGGAAATGGGGGCGATTCCCGACGCGCAGGCTCTGGCGACGAAGCGTGATGTGGATGAGTTTGATGAGTATGCGGATCATCTGCTCGTCATTGACCATGCGATTTCCTCCGGGGCTGAGGGTGTGGTCGGGACCTATCGTCTGCTGCAGAGTGAGGGGGCGGCCCGGCTGGGTCATTTCTACAGCCAGGGTGAGTTCGACATTTCTCCTCTGACGGAGTTTCCGGGGCGTCTTCTTGAGGTCGGGCGGTCGTGTATTGATCCGGGTTATCGCGGCCGGGCGGCGATGCAGCTTCTGTGGCGCGGGATTGCGACCTATATTTTCCTTTACCGGATCGATGTTCTGTTCGGCTGTGCCAGTCTGGGCGGGACGGATCCGGATGCGCTGAGTGATCAGCTCACCTATCTTTATCAGAATCATCTTGCGCCGCCTGCGCTGCGGGTGCGTGCGCTGCCGGAGCGGCGGATCGAGATGCTGCGGGAGGACCCGCATACGCTGGATTACCGGGCCTGTCTTGCGAAGCTGCCGCCTCTGATCAAGGGGTATCTGCGTCTGGGCGGGTTTGTCGGGGACGGGGCTGTGATTGATCCGCAGTTCGGCACGACGGATGTGGCGGTTCTGGTCAAGAGCGAGCTGATGGCGGACAAGTATTACCGCCATTATGAGCGCCGTCTGCGTGACGCTCTGGACTGACGTTATTTCCTTACGATGATATCCCGTGATGTCCGCCCGCTTTCAGTGTGGCGCAGGATCGTCTGGCCTTCGCTTATGGCCGGGGGCCTGGCGGCGTTTGCCTTTCCGCCGCTGCATCTGGTTCCGGTTCTCCTGCTTGCGTTTCCGTTATGGCTTCGGGTTCTGGACCGGAGCCGGTCGTGGAAGGAGGCCGGGCTTTCGGGGTTTCTGTTTGGTTTTGCCCTGCATACGCTTGGGCTTTACTGGCTGACCAATGCGATTCTGATCCGGGCGGCTGAGTTCTGGTGGCTGGTTCCGTTCGCCTCTCCGGCCTGTGCGGTCATTCTTGGTCCTTATGCGGCTGTTCCTGCGATTCTGTGCAGGCTGGCTCTGCCGGGCTGGCGGCGGATTCTGGTTCTTGCGGGGGCGTGGACGCTGGCGGATATGAGCCGTCTTTATCTGTTCAGCGGGTTTCCGTGGAATCCGATGGGGAGTGACTGGGCGTTTCACGGGGGCGTCGGGGATGTGATGATCCAGCCTGCGGCCTGGATCGGTGTTGATGGTCTGACGCTTCTGACGGTGTGTCTGGCGCTTTTTGCGGTGCGCGGGCGTGTGCAGGCTGTTCTGTGTTCCGCCGTGCTTGTTGTGTGGGCTGTGGCGGGCGTAGTGCGGCTGCAGCAGACGGCGTCTTTGCCGCCTGTGGCGGATCAGCCGGTTGTGGTTCTGGTTCAGGGCAATGTGTCGGAGGATGAGAAGCTCCGTGCGGCCGATGTGCGCGATGTGTTCCGGCGGTATCTGCGGCTGACGCATGAGGGGGTTGAGAAGGCTCTGGCGGAGTCGGGCGGGCGTCCTGTTGTCTATCTCTGGCCTGAGACGTCGTTTCCGGGTGTTCTGGATCAGGTTCCGGTGGCGCGGAGCATGATTGCGCAGGCGGGTTCGGGGGCGGCTGCGGGTCTTGTCGGCACGCTGCGCGGAGGGGCTGATGGGCACTGGCGCAATTCCATGGCGGTGCTTCTGCCGGACGGGTCTGTTGCGGCGGAGTATGACAAGTCCCGGCTGGTTCCGTTCGGGGAGTATCAGCCGGCGTTCATTCCGATTCAGGTGGTTCCGGGCGGGGGGCTCAAACCGGGGGGGGGGGCGGTGTCCCTGCGTGTTCCCGGTGTGTCTTCTTTCGGTCCTCTGATCTGTTACGAGGTGATTTTTACCGGGCATGTGACGGATCACGCGGACCGGCCGCACTGGCTGGCGAACATCACGAATGATGCGTGGTACGGAAACAGTGCCGGTCCGAGGCAGCATCTTGCTGCGGCGCGGCTGCGGGCTGTTGAGGAAGGGATGCCCGTTGCGCGTGCAGCGAATACCGGAATTTCCATTGTGTATGATAGTCGGGGGCACGAACTGGCGCGTCTGCCCTGGGGTATTTCGGGGAGTCTGACGCAACCTTTGCCCCCGCCCCTGCGTTGGACGATTTTCGGCAGATTCGGCCAGACGGTGCCGTTCGTTCTGGCGTTATCGTTTCTGCTTTTCGGGTTTTTCGGAAAGGAATATGTCCCGGCGAGGCGGAACCGGCAGGACAACTGCGGGTAACCGGAATTGTTTAACAGAATCGCCTGGTAGTTGCATGTAAACCATTGATAAGTTTTTTATGAAGCAGGGGTTAAGGGTACGGTATGACCGAAAAAAACGAGGAGACTGCAGCTGACCGGACCGGGTCTGCGTCGTCCGCACTGGACGCGCATATCGGGGCCCGTATCCGTCTGCGCAGGATGCTGCTCGGAATGACGCAGGTTGAGCTGGGGGAGGCTCTCGGGCTGACGTTCCAGCAGGTTCAGAAGTATGAGCGTGGCACGAACCGGGTCAGTGCGTCCCGTCTTGCCGAGATTGCCCGTGCTCTGGATGTTCCGATCGGGTTTTTCTATGACGATGCGGGTCCGGAGAGCGGTGATATTGTGTTCCATGCGCCGGTTGCGGGGACGTCCGGGTCTGTATCGGTGACGGGGTTTGCGGATACGCAGCAGGCGTTTGGCGAGGTGATGCCCGGTGGGTCCGGGGGGCATGCGCCGGATGTGTCGGTTCTGTCGCGTCGTGAGACCACGGATCTGGTCCGGGCGTATTACGGGATTCCTGATCCGGCTGTCAGGAAGCGGATGCTGGATCTGATCCGCTCCATGTCTCAGGACTGATTTTTCTGTTCCGTTAATGTATTCCGGGCCAGGCGGGCAGCAGGAAGCGTGCGGGACAGTTATCCTGCATCTGCGGGCTGCTCATGAAGGCCTGGCTGTGCGGGAAGTCTGACAGGGCGTCCGGTCTGAGGGTGAACCAGATCTGTGTGAGCTGAGGTCTGCCTTCCGTTGTGTTTTCGCACCGGAACTGTATGGCCCGGTCCGGGACCGGTCCGGTTCCGGCGGTGATCCGGTTCAGGATATCCTGTCTGCTGATGGTGGTTCCGGCTGCGGCATCAAGGCTGTGTGCGGCCTGGAGGCTGGTGAAGCGGTCATGCAGGGCGATGGCGACCTGGAAGAAGCGTTCGGGGTCGGTCCCGAAGCAGCGGACGTGTTTCGAATATTCATGGGCTGTGAGATCGGACTGTGTGCGGGGCACCAGTCTGTTCAGTGCGTCTGCCGTTTCGGGTGACAATGCGGGGTGTTGTACGGGCTGGTCCGGTTCGTAGAGCGCGCATCCTTTCTGCCACCATTGTGTGACGGGGGTGTTGTTGCGGATCAGTTCGGGGGGGCGTGAGGCCCACAGGCCGTGCAGTCCGATCAGGGGGGTGCGGGGCTGGTCCGGTGTGCAGGAGGGGCCGTGCGGTCCGTTGCAGAATCCGGGCTGCCATGTGAGGGCGAGCGTGTAGTGACCAAAGCCGGCGTGCTGTGGTGTTGCGAGGCTGAGGCTGCTGTCCTGCGTGTCGCGTGGTTGCGTGCATCCTGCCAGGCCTGTGAACAGGAGCAGCATGAGCCAGGTGCGCGTGAGAGGGCCTGTTTTCACGCTGTTTCTCCGGTTTTCAGATGGTGTGGTTCAGATGACGGGGGCGCCGAGTGCCGGGTCCGTGCGTCCGGGGCGACCGGTTTCGACGTATCCTGCGAAGCGGGTCATGGCGTTTTCCTCTCCGTCGGGCAGGACGCTGATATCGTACCAGTGAAAACTGCTGTCCAGGCTGATGGTTTTTTCTGATGTTTCATGCGCGCGCAGGGTGAGGATCTGTTCCGTCCGGCCATAGGCGTTGTCGCGCAGCGTGATGTGCGTGGTCTGGTCCGTGAGGTTGTGTAATTGCACAGTTACTGATCCTGTCTGGTGATTTTCGATCAGGCTGGCGGAGATGCGGCGGGGGCCGGTTCTGTTGAGATAGCGTGCGAAGCCGTTCTGTCCGAGGATCATGAACCGGGCGGTGCTCTGATCGTCCGGCAGGGTCCATGTATCGCTCAGTTCGGTTCTGCCCTTGAGTGTAAAGCGCCGCGGTGGTTCGGTTCCGTCCTGGCGCCAGACATAAAAACAGATGCCGGGATCGGCATGGTTTTTGAATGTTATGTTCAGGGTTTTGTCGGGTCCGTCCGTATCGCTGACGGAGACGCGGTATGCCAGCGGGCGGGTCGGGCGGTGGCCGGGTTCCTGCTGTCCGATATCTTCCGGATGGCTGTGTTCGGGGATGGCGGGAGAGGGGAGTCTGCATGACGCATCGGCATCGCTTCTGAAAAGCGATGTGTCCTGCAGGTGTGTTTTCAGGATTTTATGGTGTGAGAAGTCGAAGGCGCTGGTGAGGTCTCCGCAGACGGAGCGTCTCCAGGGGGTGATATTGAGTTCGGCGACGCCGAAGCGGGCTTCCATGAAGCGCAGGACCGAGGTGTGATCGAAGACTTCCGAGCAGACGAAGCCGCCGGTGCTCCAGGGGGAGATGGCCAGCATCGGCACGCGCGGGCCGAGGCCGTAAGGAAGCTGATCTGCTTTGAACTTTTCGGGTTCGTAGGGTGTGGCGCGGGTGTGGATTTCCCCGTCTGTCGTGACGGTGCTGCGGCCGGGGAGGACGGGTGTCGGGGGTTGCGGGGGCGGGACGTGATCGAAATAGCCGTCATTTTCATCGTACATGACGAGCAGGACTGTTTTTGCCCAGACCTCCGGGCTTGAGGTGAGGATATTGAGGACGCGGGCGATGAAGGTTGCGCCGTATCCCGGGGTCCAGCGCGGGTGTTCTGACCAGGCGGCAGGGGGGAGGAGCCAGGAGATCTGTGGCAGGCGGTCTGTCTGCACGTCTGCCAGGAGGTCGTCCAGGGTACGTTTTGTCATGGCGCGGCGGTACAGGGCGGAGCCTTCGGGGGCATCGACGTAGTTGCGGAAATTCATCAGCACGTTCGTGCCGAAATTGCCGTTTTCCGGGTCTGTGACGGAGAGGCCCTGCTGATAGACCTGCCAGCTGATCCCGGCGGCTTCCAGGCGTTCGGGGTATGTGGTCCAGGTGAAGGGGGGCGGGCTTTTACCAGGGTAGAACTGCCGGTCCACCCAGTCGATATTGTCCAGCACCGGGCCGCCGCCGGTGCCGTTTGCATCGACGGTTCCGGTCATCAGGAAGAAGCGGTTGGGGTGTGTCTGTGTGGGGGTGGAGCAGAAATAGTGATCGCAGACGGTGAAGGCGTCGGCCAGGGCGTAGTGATAGGGGATGTCCTCGCGCTGGTAGTATCCCATGGTCATGTCGCTTTTGTGACGTGGCCACTGATTGTTCCATCCGGCGTTGATGGCGGCGTGTGTGGGGGCCCAGTTGTGATCGAGATCGAGGACGCACTGGGCGCCTGAGACGTGAGTGTTCAGGCGGAAGGGCATGACGCGGCCCTGTGCTGGGTTTTGTGCGGGGTTTTTACGTTCCTGTGACCAGACCGGGATACCGTCCGGGCCGCGGACGGGGTGTCTGTCGCTGACGCCGCGGACGCCGGAGAGATGTCCGAAATAGTGATCGAAGGAGCGGTTTTCCTGCATGAGCACGACGATGTGCTCCACGTCCTCCAGCGTGCCGCTGCGTCTGCGGGCCGGGATGGCCAGGGCGCGGCTGATGGAGGCTGCGAGTGTGGCGGCGAGGGTTCCGCCGCCGCTGCGGAGCAGGGTTCTGCGTCCGATCTCTGCCACGGCTGTTTCTGTCCTTTTCTGTCTGTGGTTTTCAGAAATCGCTGCTGATTGTTGCGATGGCGGCGAAGGGGGAGGCGATGGTGTAGTTGGGGGAGGTTCCGGCGATGGTGTTTCCGAAGATGCCTTTTTGTGTGGTTGCGTTGACCTGGGGGCTGTTGATCCAGTTGAGGTAGTGCTGGTCTGACAGGTTCTGCAGGTTAAGCTGGATGGTGGGGCTTTTGAAGATACCGAATTTCGGCAGGCGGTATCCCATGTTGATGTTCATGCGGACATAGCCCGGAATATGCTGGTCGTTCATGAATGTTGCATATTGTCTGGCGACATATTTCAGATCGAAGCCGATGAAGCGTGCACCGTCGTCGTATTGCAGGCCGAAGCCGACCTGCCAGGAGGGGGACTGGGGTGTGTGCTTGCCTTTTGTGTGCATGTAGTCCGTGACGCTGCCGCTGGAGGCGGGCAGGTTGCTGTCGGTGATGGCGTGGAGATATTCCACCGAGAGATACGGGCGGATGTGGTGCATCGGACGGGTTCCGATTTCCGCGTCGAATCCGTCGCTGTGCTGTCCGCCTGCGTTGATATTTGTTGCCCAGATCTGTCCGTTTTCATTCACCTGTGTCTGCTGGAAGAGGCGGTTGGTGAAATTATAGTGGAAATAGGTGAGGGATGAGGAGATCAGGTCATCCTGATAGCGCCAGCCGGCTTCTTCGGAGATGGAGACTTCGGGGCGCTGGTCCGGGTTGGCTTTGGTGCTGTATCCGGCGCCGGCTGTGTATGTGCCTGCGTCGTAGAGCGCGTAGTTCTGCGGCGTTCTGAAGCTTGTGGAGACGGATGCGAAAATCTGGTTGTGGTCGTTGATCTTATAGCGGATTGCGGCTGTGGGCAGGGACTGTCTGTAGGTCTGGCTGATGTATTTCTGTGAGACGTCGGGCAGGTCGTTTGTTCCGCGGCGGGTGACGATGGCGTATCTGAAGCCTGCGTCGATGGTCAGTTTTCCGTTGAGCAGGGAGAGGCTGTCTCCGATAAACGGTGTGTGGACCTGTGTTTGTGTCAGTGTATTGCGATACTGGTACATATCGCCGTTGCTGAGGATGAGCCTGTTGGTATCGCCCCAGATATTGATCGGTGTTCCGTCGTTTCCGACCGGGCTGTAAGGGGCGGACTGGCGCTGTTTTGCGTATTCGAACCAGTAGCCGATCATCAGGCGGTTGATGCCTGTGCTCAGGGTCAGTTTCGTGACGGAGCCGGGGCGGTAGGTTTCCGTGACGGACGGGTTGAACAGCATGACCTTTCCGGGGGCTGTCTGTCCGTTGATGCTGCCTGAGAGAGTTTGTCCGCCCCAGGAAATCGCTGACATATTCGTGGAATATGCGCCGCCGCCGTTTCCGTATCCGTACCAGAAATAGGGGGTTTCCGTCAGGGTCAGCCTGTCTGTCAGCCTGAAGGTGGAGGGCATGGAGGCGTAGATATTGTTAAAGGGGCCGGGGCGGAGTTTGTAGTAGTTTGAGTCTCCGGGCACGTAGTGTTTTTCGTAGACCGTGTTGGGTGGATCTCCGGCTTTGAGGCCTGAGCTTCCGACGGGGTTGGTAAAGCCCGTGCCCCATTTCTTCCAGCTTGCCATTGAGACGTTGGGGTAGGAGTAGTTTGTCTGGGAGTTTCCGACGATGGCGAGCGAGATCCGGTTTCCGTGTCCCCAGTCGTTCACGACTTTCATTTCCGCGTGTCTTTTTCCGTCCCATCCCGGTCCGCGCCAGTGGTCCTGGCGGCTTTGCGAATAGGAGAAATAGGCGCGGAGATTTGTGTTTCCTATATATCCTGTATCGAAGCGTGCGAATCCGCGGGTTGAGTTATAGGAGCCGTAGGTGAGGGATGCGTGTCCGCCGGTTTTTGTTTTGGGGTCGATCATGTACATATCGACGACGCCGCCTGAGGCTCCGATATGGGGGCTGTCCAGATCGGCTGATCCCTGGGCGAGGCGGACGGTTTTCAGGTTTTCTGAATCGACGATTTCCTGAGGATATACGGCGAAGTTTCCGATATCGTTGATCGGGAATCCTTCGAGGGAGAAGCCCATCTGTGATTCCGTGAGGCCGCGTACGGAGATATGGCCTCCGGTCATGCCGAGCGGGTCCGTGTCCGAGACATTGGCGCCGGGCAGGAGCTGGATCAGCTGCATCGGGTTCAGGGCCGGGTTCTGTTTTGCGATATAGTCGCGTGTGACGGCGGATACGGATTTGGGGGCGTCTGTCGGTGTCATCAGGCCGCCGCCGAAGGCGCGGCCCGTGTCTCCGTTTCCGAGGTTATGTGTGTGTCCGCTGACGGTGATGTGTTCGTCTGTCGGGGCGCTTGCGCCGAGCATGGTCGGGCGTGCCGGATCGGCGGATTGCGATATTTTCTTTTTACTGGAGGAGATTTTGTCAGATGCGGCGTCGGCCGTGACGGGTGTGAGTGTGCAGATGGCAGAGGAAAGCAGGCAGAGCAGGAGAGGCGGGTGCCGGTGGAGTGACATACTCTCTGATCCTCACATATATCCGGGACTGTGTGCGGCGCGACAATAGGCGGGGTTTTCATCTGCCGGAAAGAGACTTCGGTGACTGTCGCGAAAACATAACAGTTATGCAACAAAAATGAAGCAGATGTACTGTTTCATTTCTTAAGCGGAACGTTTTGTGTGTCAGGGGGGCGGCTGCCTTCACGGGCAGGAGGGGTTTGCGGCGGTGTGTTCCGCTGTCTGGTGTGGGATTGTCTGCGGGGTTTTCCGGATGATGTCCGGGGGGCTGTGTTCTGTCAGCCTGGCGGCGTCCGGATCGGGGTGTCCGGTGCCGTGTGTGTGGGGTGGGTTATGTGCGGGTGATCAGGGGCAGTCACAGCCGGGGGTGGGGCCGTCTTTTTTCTGCACGACGTGGTGATCGATCCATTCGGAGACGAGGCGGCGGGCTTCGCTGACGGAGGCTTCCGGGTGGTGGATGCGGTAGAGTGTCGTGCAGGAGTTGAAGGCTGCGACGTCATCCGTGCCGGTCAGTCTGAGTTCCTGATAGGCCGTCACCACGGCGCGCTCGCACCTGCGGGCAATGCGATTGTCCTGAGCCATTGGTCCGCCAGTCCTTAATGATAATCATTCGCAAATCTGCGTGAATATAGCAGCGCGCTCCCTGTGCCTGCAAGAGACGTTTTATGTCGGAGCGTGCGCTGTGCGGGCAGGTGTCATACGCCCATTGCGTGGCGCACGAAGGCGCGGCGGAGGCGGGGCATGCGTCCGACGCCTGCGATTCCGATATCGCGGGCGAGGCGCAGGACCGGATTATCGTTGCTGAACAGGCGGTCCAGGGCGTCCGTTGCGGCGAACATCATCATGTTCCGGGGGCGGCAGTCCCGCTGATATTGTGTGAGCAGGGTGCTGTTTCCGGGGTCCTGTCCTTTTTCCGCGGCGCTGATCAGGAGGGTGGAGAGAGAGATGACATCGCGGAATCCGAGATTCAGTCCCTGGCCTGCGATCGGGTGGATTCCGTGTGCGGCGTCTCCGATCAGGGCGAGGCGGGGTGCGGTGTAGCTCTGTGCGTACTGGGCGGAGAGGGGGTAGGTCCAGCGGCGTCCGACGGGGGTGATCCGGCCGAGTCTGTCGCCCATGCGGCGGTGTATTTCCCGGGTGAAGGTGTCGTCGGGGAGGCTGAAGAGGCGTTTTGCGACGGCGTCTTTCTCGCTCCAGACGATGGCGGAGAGGTTCGGGTGTTCGTCCGTTCCGCTCATGGGGAGCTGTGCGAAGGGGCCGCCGGGGAGGAAGTGTTCGAGGGCGCTGTTGTCGTGCGGGTGTTCGTGGGCGATGGCACAGACGATTCCGCTTTGTCCGTAGGGCAGGCGTGTGACGGGGATTCCGGCTTTGCTGCGTGTGCGGCTCTGCCGTCCGTCTGCGGCGACGACCAGGGCGGCGCGGATGCGCTGTCCGGTTGAGGTTATGATCAGGGTGTGATCATCGCTGCGGGTGATGTCTGCGGTTGCAGGGGCGAACAGGCGGATATGGGGGGAGTTGTGCAGGGCGCGGTTGAGCGCCACGCGCAGGGCGCGGGCTTCGACCATCCATCCGAAGGGTTCCGTGGAGTCCTGCGGGCCGAATTCGAGGGAGAGCGGCGAGGGGGGCTGTCCGGGGCGTCCGTCGGTGATGAGGATGGAGTCGATGGGGCAGGGTCTGTGGGGCAGCAGCGGCCAGACGCCGGCGTCGAGCAGCAGTTTCATGGAGCCTGCGGCGATGGCGTAGGCCCGGCCGTCGAAATCCGGGTGTTCCATGGGGGGCAGGGGGGCGTGATCGAGGATGGCGGTGTCGATTCCGGCGGCGGCGAGGCGGCAGGCGAGGGTTGCGCCCACGGGTCCGGCACCGATCACGCAGACCTGAACGGTCAGCTCCGGGGTCTGCGGGTCCGGGATATTTTGTCCGGAGGGCTGCTGATCGGGGGCTGATGCTGTCATGGGTCTGTCCATATTTCAGGGTCGCACGGCGCAAACCGTTGCGGAATCATTCCAAACTCGCTATTCGCCGGGGAGGGGCGAAGATAAGGTCAGGGTTCCCGGCTGTCGTCGGGGGAGCTTCCTTCCGGAGGCGGGGAACTCATGGCATGGTTTTCGCCTTGATACCATGCCGGAAGGGAGAACTTGCCGGTCTGGTGAAGGTCGGCCGGGTGTTTCCCGGCCGGTTACGGGTCCGGGTCTGTCCGGCCTGCACAGGAGTGAGACGCGGATGAAACTGATTACGGCCATCATCAAGCCCTTTAAACTTGACGATGTTCGCGAGGCTCTCTCCCCGCTGGGGATCCAGGGGCTGACGGTTTCCGAGGTCAAGGGTTTCGGACGTCAGAAGGGCCAGACGGAGATTTACCGCGGGGCTGAGTATCACGTGAGCTTTCTGCCCAAGATCAAGATCGAGATTGCGGTGGCTGATGATGTCGTGGAGAGCGTTGTCGAGGCGATTCTGCAGTCCGCGCATACGGGCAAGATCGGGGATGGCAAGATTTTCGTGAGTGATCTTGCGCGGGTCATTCGTATCCGCACGCGTGAGAGTGGTGACAGCGCTTTGTGAGCCGCGCGTTCTGATTGAGTTTTTCCGGGTTATCCGGGTTTTATGCGGCGGCGGCTTTCGGGGCTGCCGCCTTTGTTTTTATGGTGTGAGATATCGTTTTATTTATATATCGTATGTGTGTCATTTAAATAATATTTAAATGAGGAAAGCCCTCGATATTCATAATTCGCTGTAAATTATCCTCCGAATGTGGAAAAGCAGTAACTCAGAATAATAACAAATTTTTCACTGGAGGCGGGTTCGTGACCGTTTTATCTTTAAAACGCTGTTTCGAGGCGTTTTTTCCGGGCCGGAATTTTCGTGCGGCGAGGCGTGGTTTTTCTGCCGCTGTGATGGCGGGATCTGTCTGGGCATCCGTTTTTCTCTGTACCGCGGCCCGTGCGGAGGAGAGTCCGTCCGATGCCTCTCCGGAGCAGGTTGCGGAGGTTCCCCAGCGCACGATCGGTCCGATGCAGCAGGCCATTCCTGGGTTTTTGCAGTCCACTGTCGGTCCGCCGTCTTTCGGTCCGCCTTATGGCACGACGCATCTTCTGGGGGACTGGGGCGGGGCTCAGCCCTGGCTTCAGAACCACGGCGTGTATCTGGCTCTGAACGTTTATGAGAGTCTTTCGGGCAATCCTTCAGGCGGAAAGCGGCAGACGCAGACGATTGCCGGTCAGGTCGGCAGTACGCTCGACATTGACTGGCAGAAGCTTCTGGGGGCCGGGGACTGGGCGAAGGATTTCTGGCTGCACATGCTTGTCGTGAACGGGCATGGCAACAACCTGAGCCGTCTGATGGGTGATAACGGCAACCAGGTGCAGCAGATTTACGGTGCGCGTGGTAACGTCGTGGCGCATCTGGTTGATGCGTATTTCGAGAAGGCCTGGTTTGGTCACAAGATTGACTGGGCGACCGGCTGGATTCCGACGGGAACGTTTTTCAACAACTCTCCCTGGATGTGCCGTTTCGTGAACGTGTGGCTGTGCGGCAACATGACGCCGACGAAGTATCTTCGTGGCGGGCGTGACTGGCCGTCGGGCAATCTGGCGACGATTGTGCGTCTGATGCCCACGCCGCAGTTTTATGTCATGGGCGGTATTTTTGCGGTGTCTCCGCATAATTACAACGGTGGTATTTCCGGCTGGTCCTGGGCGCAGAGCGGGCTTGGCAAGATTGCGTCTCAGGGTGAGGTCGGCTGGATTCCCGAGTTCGGGAAGCAGCATCTGATCGGTCATTACAAGTTCGGCGGACTGTATGACAATTCGCGTTATGACGATCTGTATTCGGATGTGAACGGCAATCCCTGGGTTGTGACGGGTCTGCCTGCGCGCCGGCAGAGTGGTCAGACGTCTCTGTGGGCGATTGCGGATCAGATGCTGATCCGCAACGGGCCGGGGGATCTCAATGGTCTGGTTCTGCTGGCCGGCTGGTCTTATGCCAGTGGTCAGACGTCCCAGATGAGGAACCATGTTCAGGGTGGTTTCACGCAGTCGGGTGCCCTGTGGCACCGTCCGGATGATAATATCGGCTTCATGTATCAGTGGGCGCAGTTCAGCAGGGCGGCGATCCGTTCCCAGCAGGCGGCGCAGGCTTACGGGCTGCCGCTTCCGGGCGCCAATTTCGGCGTGCCTTATGGCGTGCAGGGGCATCAGGAGATTTATGAGGCGTATTATGCGGCGGGGATTGTGAATGGTCTCTCCGTGCAGCCTGATTTCCAGTATGTGCATCATCTTGGCGGGACCAATGTGTTCAAGGATGCGGTGGTTCTGACGCTGGTGGTGAGCGCGTCTCTTTAATTGGTTGCGTGATGAGGCGGGGAGGCGGGTTCAGTCCGCCTCCATGTCTGCGGTCATGGGGCCTGTGAGTTCGGTCAGGTGTCCGGGTTCGTGCAGGGTCAGTCCTGGCGGCGGGCGGATTGCGGCGCCGGTGACCTGGCGGATGCGGCGTGGCAGGACGGCAGTGCTGAAGCCAAGTTTGGCGGCTTCGCGCAGACGCAGGTCCGGCTGCGGGACCTGGCGGAGTTCTCCGGACAGTCCGATTTCTCCGAAATAGACGCAGTCGGGGCGGGTCGGGCGTCCGGCCATGGCGGAGACCAGGGCTGCGGCCACGGCGAGGTCTGCGGCGGGTTCCGAGACGCGCAGTCCGCCTGCGAAGTTCAGATAGACATCCATTCCCGAGAGTTTGAGACCGCATCGTGTTTCGAGCACGGCGAGGAGCATGGGCAGTCGTCCGCTGTCCCATCCGACGACGGACCGGCGCGGTGCGCTTTCTCCGGCTTTGGGGGCGAGCAGGGCCTGGACTTCGAGCAGGACGGGGCGTGAGCCTTCGAGGCCGGCGAAGACGGCGGAGCCTGCGATATTTCCGCGTCGTTCCGCTAGGAAGAGGGCTGACGGGTTCGGGACTTCGGCAAGGCCGGTGTCTGTCATGGCGAAGACGCCGATTTCGTCCGTTGCGCCGAAGCGGTTTTTGGCGGCGCGGAGGATGCGGAACTGGTGTCCGCGGTCTCCTTCGAAATAGAGCACGGCGTCGACCATGTGTTCCATGACGCGCGGGCCTGCGAGGATTCCGTCCTTGGTGACGTGGCTGACGAGGATGAGTGTGAAGCTGCGTTTTTTTGCGAGGCGGATCAGTTCGAAGGCGCAGGCGCGGACCTGGGAGACGGAGCCGGGGGCGCTGTCCACGCTGTCGAGCCACATGGTCTGGATTGAGTCGATGATGACGAGGCTGACGTTCTGTTCGGCTTCGAGTGTTGCGGAGATATCTGCGACGTTGATGGAGGCGGCGAGTTCGAGGCCGGGTGTTGCGAGGCCGAGGCGTCTTGCGCGCAGGCGGACCTGATCGACGGCTTCTTCTCCGGAGATATAGAGCACGCGACGGTCTTCTGCCGCGAGGCGGCAGGCGGCCTGGAGCAGCAGGGTGGATTTGCCGATTCCGGGGTCTCCGCCGACGAGGACGACGGAGGCGGGGACGAGGCCGCCGCCGAGCACGCGGTCCAGTTCTGCCATTCCGGAGGGGAGTCTGGGCGGGGGGGCGGCCTGGCCGTCGAGGCCGGTGAAGCTGATGCGGGCCGAGCGTCCGGATTTGCGGGCGGCGGCCTGTGTGGGTTCGGCGGCTTCTTCCGTGATGGTGTTCCATCCGCCGCAGGCTTCGCAGCGGCCGGACCATTTGGGCCAGACGGCGCCGCAGGACTGGCAGACGTATCGGGCGGAGGGGCGTCGGGCCATGGGTGCGGTTCCGTGGGCTGGCGTGGTGCGGGTTGTGCGGGTTCTAGCAGATTTTGCGGGGGGCGGGGCAGTCTGTGCGGGGCGGATTTTCCGGGTTATTCCGGGTGTATGGAATTCCGGGCCGGGAGAAGGGTTGTGGTGCAGAGGCAGATAAACATTCCTCTTGTTGATGGCGGTTCTTTTCCGCTTGATCTTTGTGCGGGGGCTCCGGTGGTGATTGTCGGGGCGAACGGGAGCGGCAAGACCCGGCTTGGGGTTCTGATTTATAATCAGGTCGGCTGGAGGTACTGTACCAGAATTTCAGCACATAAATCTCTGGAGATGTCGGATAGGATACAGATCAGAAGTCTGGAATATAGTATTGGTATTTTAAGAGCAGGTGGTGAAGGTAGCTCGAGTTCGTATTATAAATGGAAAGAAAAACCAGCTACTCATCTTCTTTCCGATTTCGATGCTGTTCAGATGACATTATTTTCTGAGCAGTCCAGGACGGCTACGGCCTATCTGAATAGTAAGGAACCTGCCCCTCGTCCGAAGACTGTGCTGATGAGGCTTAAGGAGATATGGGAACAGGTTCTTCCTCACAGGCGGCTGTATCATGATGATATGAAGATCATGGTTTCATCTGCCGATCAGCCCGATGTTTTCTATCCGGGATCGGAGATGAGCGATGGTGAGCGGCTTGTGTTCTATATGCTCGGGCAGTGTCTTCTGGCTCCGGAGGATGGTGTTATCGTGATTGATGAGCCGGAGGTTCATGTTCACAAGGCCATTCTGAAGACGTTATGGGATCACGTGGAAGCGGCACGGCCGGATTGCTGTTTTGTCTATATCAGTCATGATCTGGATTTTGTTGCAACGCGTCCGGGGGCGCGGAAATATATCGTCTCGTCCTACAGGAAGGAGCCTCAGGCCTGGGAGATGGAGGCGCTTCCTTCAGATACTGATCTGCCTGAGCGGGTTGTTTCTGAAATTCTCGGCAGCCGCAGACCGGTTCTGTTTACCGAGGGGGCCGAGGGGAATGAAAGCGGTCTTGATGCGCTGATTTACAGGGCGGTTTATCCTGATTTTCTGATCTATCGTTCCGGCGGCTGTGCTGATGTGATTCATGCGGTTTCCACATTCCGCAGGAATGCGACGCTGCACAGGCTGGGGCGTGTGCACGGGCTTATTGATTCTGACGGGCGCGGGGAGGCGGAGACAGCGCATTTGCGCGAGCTTTCCGTTTTTGTGACTCCGGTTGCGGAAATAGAAAATGTCTTTCTTATCAGGGAGGTTTTTCTGTGTCTGTGTTCTCTCTGTCATTTCGATGCGGAAAAGGCTGAGCAGGAATATCAGGGGCTTGCGGATGAGATTGTCGCGTATGTCGGGAAGGGGCGCGAGGCGGCCTGTGCCCGTTATGTGGGGCGTGTTCTGGACAGGCAGATGAAGAGTCTGATCAGAAAAAAGAAAACTGTTGATAAAATAAAGGAGGAGTGGAACAGGATATCGGACTCCGTTGATGTGGATCAGATATCCGGGGAGTATTTTCAGAAGCTTGATGGTTATACTGAAGCCCGCGATCTGCGGGGGATTGCGGAGATTTATGACGATAAGGGGATGCTTGATCTTGTCGGGCGGCGTCTGGGACAGAAAAACCGTGACGCTCTTATGGATATGATCGGGCGGGTTCTTCTGCAGGAGACAGGGCGGGATCTGCTGACGGCCTTGCGGGAGGTTTTTCCGGTTATTTCCGACTGAGGTGATGGTTCGTGCAGGGCTGATTGCCGTGGTCCGGTCTGGACAGGCGGGGGCGGGGTGGTAGGGTGGCGGTGCTGTCTGTGTGGCTTCTCTGCTGAAGGGTCTGTTTTATGTCCGGGAAAATACCGTGTCCGTGTTTCTCTGTCCGGATATTCCGTTCCGGCTCAGGAATGAATATGGCGCGTGGTCTGGTTTTTATGGCGATGATGGGTCCGGGTGCGGTTATGGCGGCTCAGCCTGGGGGGGTGTCCGGTGAGGTGCCGGACGGGGCGCGGATGTTTGCGCCGCTGGCCTGGCCTGATCCGGTGAATGCGTGGCGTTCGGGGAGCGGGCGTCCGGGGCCTCTGTTCTGGCAGAACCGTGCGGATTACGAGATACGGGTCCGGATTGACACGGTGGGAAAGGTTCTTACGGGGACTGAGACGATTACCTATACGAACAACAGTCCGGATGATCTGGATGCGTTGTGGGTGCATCTGGATCAGAACATCTACCGCGAGGATGCGCGGGCGTCTTTTGCCGCGCCGCAGCGTCATGCGGAGCATACGGGCGGTATTGTGATCGATGCGGCGGAGGTTCTGGAGGGCGGGCGCGGGGTTACGGTTTCTCCGGAGGTGAATGACACGCGGATGCGTGTTCCGCTGCCGCGTGCGGTTGCGGGGAAGGGCGGGAAGGTTCGTCTGCGGGTGTCCTGGCATTATACGGTTCCGGGTCCGTGGGGTGGCCGGACGGCTGTGACGCCTGAGAAATACGGCGATATTTATGAGATTGCGCAGTTTTATCCGCGGATGGCGGTTTATGACGATCTGCGGGGGTGGGATGTTCTGCCGTATCTGGGGCAGGAGTTCTATCTTGAGTATGGCGATATTGATTATTCCGTGACGGTTCCATCGGATTTCATTGTTGCGGGGTCCGGTGCGCTGCTCAATCCGGAGGCGGTTCTGACGGCGGAGCAGCGTGCGCGTCTGGCGCGGGCGGGCAAGAGTGACACGCGTGTGATGATCCGGACGGCGGATGAGGTGAAGGCTGCGGCTGAGGCGCATGTGCAGGGTCCGGAGAAGACCTGGCATTTCCGGATGAACCGGACGCGGGATGTGGCATTTTTTGCGTCCCGTGCGCTGCTGTGGGATGCGGCGCGGCTGGATCTTCCGCCGCTTTCTCCTGCGCCGGGGCGTCCGGCGGAGCCGCGTCTGGCGATGTCGGTCTATCCCGTGGAGGGGATCGGGTCCGAGCGGTGGGACCGTTCGACGGAATATGTGAAGCATTCGATTGAGTATTTTTCGAAGCAGTGGTTCGAATATCCCTGGCCGGATGCGATCAATGCGGGCGGGCACGGTGCGGCGATGGAGTATCCCGGGATTGTGTTTGACGGGATGGATGACCGGGATGCCGAGCTGTTCTGGGTGACGACGCATGAGCTGGGTCATGACTGGTTTCCGATGATTGTCGGCAGCAATGAGCGGCGTCATGCGTTTATGGATGAGGGGTTCAACACGTTTATTGATGCTCTGGCTTCGGAGCATTTCAATCACGGGGAGTTTGCTCCGAAGAAGGACGGTGAATATGCGCCTCAGACGGGGCGGCCTGCGGAGGATATTCTGAAGGTTCTGCGGGACCCGTCCGCACCGGTTCTGATGGATACGGTGGAGAGTGTTCCGGAGACGTGGCGTCATCCCGTGACCTATTTCAAGGGGGCGTATGGTCTGACGCTTCTGCGGGAGCAGATCCTGGGTCCGGCACGGTTTGATCCGGCGTTCAGGCGGTATATTGCGACATGGGCGTTCCGGCATCCGACTCCGTCTGATTTCTTCCGTTTCATGAACAGCGAGACGGGGGAGGATCTCTCCTGGTTCTGGCGTGGCTGGTATTTTGAGAACCATGCGCCGGATTATGCGTTGCGTAAGGTTGTGTCCGGGAAGGATGAGGCCCGGGTGACGGTGGCGAACAGGGGGCTTCTGCCGCTTCCTGTGGATCTGGAGGTGACCTGGGCGGACGGGCGGCATGTGCGTCTGCGGATTCCCGCGCAGACCTGGGAGCATCAGCAGGAGGTGGAGCTGCGTGTTCCGGGCGGTGGTCAGGTGCGGTCTGCGGTACTGGATCCGGATCATGTCATTCCGCTGTCTGACAGGTCTGATGACAGTTTTACGGCTCCGTAACGTTCATGTGGGGCTGGTCTGTCTGTGTGGTATGCGTTTCGTGCATTCCTGAGTGATGACAGGGGGGGCGCGGGTTGCTAGAAGGCGCTCGCAACCGCTGCTGCCGTCCGGGAACCGTGCCCTATGAAGATCGTCGCCTGTAACAGCAATCTGCCTCTTGCGGAGGCTGTTGCCGCTGAGCTCAGTCAGCCCCTGTGCAATGTTTCCGTGCGGCGGTTTGCCGATATGGAAGTGTTTGTCGAGATTTTTGAGAACGTCCGCGGTGAGGACGTTTTTGTCATTCAGAGCACCTGCACGCCGACGAATGACAATCTGATGGAGCTTCTGATCATGCTGGACGCGCTGCGGCGCGGTTCGGCGGGGCGCATCACGGCGGTCGTTCCGTATTTCGGCTATGCCCGGCAGGATCGCAAGTCCGGTCCGCGGACGCCGATCAGTGCCAAGCTGGTTGCCAATCTTCTGGTTGAGGCCGGGGCGGACCGGGTTCTGACGCTTGATCTGCATGCGATGCAGATTCAGGGTTTCTTTGATATTCCGGTTGATAATCTTTACGCCGCTCCGCTGTTCGTGCGGGACATCAAGGAGCGTTATGGCGACCGCGATCTGATGATCGTGTCTCCGGATGTCGGTGGTGTGGTGCGTGCGCGTCAGCTGGCGCAGCGTCTGAACACGGATCTTGCGATCATTGACAAGCGTCGTGAGCGGGCGGGTGTGTCCGAGGTGATGAATGTGATCGGTGACGTGAAGGGGCGGCACTGTCTTCTGGTGGATGACATTGTCGACAGTGGCGGTTCCCTGTGCAATGCGGCGGCGGCGATCCTTGAGCAGGGTGCGGCGTCTGTGGGTGCCTATGTCACGCACGGGGTTCTGACGAGCAATGCGGTTGAGCGTGTGGCCGGATCGTGCATCGAGATGCTGACGCTGACGGACAGTATTGCGGCGACGGAGGCGGTGAAGGCTGCGGGGAATATCCGTCAGATCACGATTGCCGGGCTGCTGGCGCGTGCGATGCGTGCGATTTCCGATGAGAGTTCGGTGTCTTCCCTGTTTGACTGAAGCGGGGGTTCCGTTCCGGGAAAGCGCCTGTGTGAGCGGGTGTTTTTCCGGAGTGTGCGGTCAGGGAAGCTGATGGGATGAGGCGGCGAATTCGATAAAGTTCTGCAGGTACTGGATTTCCTCATCCGTTTCGCGGCAGCCGAGGAATATCTGTTTTGCGATGCCGTTCCTGCCCAGTCTGACGGGATAGAGTTCGAAGCGTTCTGCGTATTCTTCCGCGAGCCAGCGCGGGAGTGCGGCGACGCCTCTTCCGTGGGCTACCATCACCAGCATGATGTCTGTTGTCTCGATCTGTTTCTGCTGGCGCGGGCCGATGCCGGCGGGCTGCATGAACTGTGTATAGATATCGAGCCGTTCGGGCGGTACGGGGTAGGTGATCAGTGTTTCTCCTGCGAGCTGTTCGGGTGTGATGAACTCCGTGCCTCTGAGGGGGTGGCGGGGGCCGACGACCAGGACGAGTTCGTAGTCGAAGACCGGCCTGAATTTCAGGCCCGGTTTGTAGAGCGGGTCGGGTGTGACCAGCACGTCGATTTCGTTGCTGAACAGTGCGGTGATGCCGCTGAACTGAAATTTCTGTCTGACGTCCACGTCCACTTCCGGCCATCGTTCCAGATAGGGTGAGACGATTTTCAGGAGCCACTGATAGCAGGGGTGGCACTCCATCCCGATGCGCAGCGTGCCGCGTTCGCCTTTGCTGAACTGTTCGAGTCTTTTTTCCGCCAGCTCGAACTGGGGGAGCAGGCGGTCTGCGAGCGACAGCAGCCATTCACCTGTCCGGGTGAGTACGAGGGACCGGCCTTCCCGGCGCCAGATTTTGACCTCGAGCTGGCTTTCGATCTTGCGGATGGCGTGGCTCAGCGCCGGCTGGGTCAGGTTGAGGCGGAGTCCGGCGGCCGTGAGTGAGCCTTCCCGGGCGACTTCCCGGATGATCACCAGATGGTTGCGTTCCAGGACACCCATGAGTCACCCGACTGATCTGTGGAATTCATATGACCGGGGGAATATATCATTCCGGTTTATCCCTACAAATGGCGGGCTTATGAATGTCGTGCCGGGGTGGTTTTGCGGTCTGCGGGCTTGCGGAATCGGCGCGTTTCCTTTTTCTACGCGGGATTGCCCTGACCGGTTCTGCGTGGCTGTCTGCTGTTTCAGGGTGAGAAGGAATGTCCGGGGCCTGGTGTCCGGAGCAGAAGGAGAAGATGATGACCGAGGTTTCACGCCCCGTTCTGACACCGCCGGACGGGCATAGGAAAGTGCTTCTCCATTCATGCTGCGCGCCCTGTTCGGGCGAGGTCATGGAGGCGATGACCGCATCGGGTATTGATTATACGATCTTTTTCTACAACCCGAACATTCATCCCGAGCGGGAATATCTCCTGCGGAAGGATGAGAACATCCGCTTTGCGGACAAGCATGGTGTTCCGTTTATTGATGCGGATTATGACCGTGACAACTGGTTTGCACGGGCGAAGGGGATGGAGTGGGTGCCTGAGCGGGGTGAGCGCTGCACCATGTGTTTCGACATGCGTTTCGAGCGTACGGCGCTTTATGCCCATGAGCATGATTTTCCGGTCATGACCAGTTCGCTGGGGATTTCGAGATGGAAGAACATGGCGCAGATCAATGACTGCGGGCAGCGCGCCGTGTCTCCCTATGACGGTCTTTCCTACTGGGATTTCAACTGGCGCAAGGGCGGGGGTGCCGCGCGGATGATTGAGATCAGCAAGAAGGAGCGGTTTTACCAGCAGGAATACTGCGGCTGCGTCTATTCCCTGCGGGATACCAACATGCATCGTCGCGGGCAGGGGCGTCCGGCGATCGAGATCGGCAAGCTGTATTACGGGACGGATGAGGATGCCTGACCGGGCGGGGGACGGGCGGCGGCCTCCGGGCGGGAAACCTGCTTTTCCTGCGGAGGGAGCGGGGCCGGGGGAGCGGGCGGCTTCTTCGATGATCTGTGCTGATCCGGAAGGGGATAGTTCTGAGGAGGATGACGGACCGGACTGTCCGTGCTGCAGGTCTCCCTGGTTTCGCTGAGGTCGTTTTCCGTTTCTGTTTCCGGCAGGAGGGGGACCGGGTGGTCCCCCGGGTTTTTTTATTTCGTGGCTTTGTTCACGGCATCCATGACGCGGGTTGAGTAGACCATGGCGGCTCCGGCGTTGAGGGCGACGGCCACGGAGAGGGCTTCCGCGATTTCCGCCTTTGTTGCACCGGCCTTGAGGGCGGCTTCGGCGTGAACGGAGATGCAGCCGTCGCAGCGGGTTGTTACGGCGACGGCGATGGCGATGAGTTCGCGGGTTTTTGCGTCCAGATTGCCGCCTTTTTCCGCGGCGCTGTCCAGGGCGGCGAAGCCCTTGAGGGTTTCGGGGGCGGTCTTGCCGAATTCACCGATGGCTTCGATCAGATGGGTGCGGCGTTCGTTCCAGTCGGACCAGTCAGACATGGTTTGCGTTTCCTTATGCGACGGTGGCGGGGGAGGACTCCCTCGTGCGCTCATGTCACCAAAGCGTGAGAATTCTGTCACGACACAGTTATGAGAGCGGGGTGATCTTGCCGCAGGCGCGCGCTCCCGGTATCGGCGGGATATGAACGCCATTTCCGCATCTGAACAGGCCGCTGCGCTTAAAGGCCCGCGTGCTCTTTATGAAGCCTGTATCGCGTCGGGGCAGCTCAGGCCTGATCCGGATCAGGTCCGTGTTGCCGCGCGTCTGGATCAGTTATGGCATGAGCTGCGTGGCTGGACGCCCGCGCCGCCGCCCGCGCCTGCAGCCAAGGGGTTTCTGGGCGGGCTGATGTCGCGGTTAAGGCCGGAGGCGGAGCCGCCGAAGCCGCCGCGTGGCGTATATATCGTCGGGCGTGTCGGGCGCGGCAAGACGATGCTGATGGATCTGTTTTTCTCCTGTGCGACGATCGAGCCGAAGCGCCGTATTCACTTTCTGAAGTTCATGCAGGAGATTCACACGCGGCTGCGTGATCTCAAGCGGCAGAATCCCGGCATGGCGGATCCGATTCCGCCTCTGGCGGATGAGATCCGTGATGAGGCGCGTCTGCTGTGTTTTGACGAGTTTCAGATCAACGACATTGCTGATGCCATGCTGCTGGGCCGTCTGTTTGAGGCGCTGTTTGCCCGGCAGGTGATCATTGTGGCGACGTCCAACACGGTTCCGGGGGATCTGTTTCAGAATCGTCCCGGGGCGGATGCGTTCCGGCCGTTCATTGCGATCATCCGTCGTGAGCTGGATACGGCGGAGCTTGATTCGGAGAATGACTACCGTCGTGGCCGGGAGCAGGATGACGCGACCTGGATCACGCCGGCTGACGAGACGGCGCGCCGGCGTCTGGACCGGATCGAGGAGCGTTATGCCGGGGACGCGAAGGCTGAGGAGACGGTACTCCATCTCGCTGCTGGTCGTGATCTGGAAGTGGATCATGCGCGTGGTCCGGTTGCCCGGTTCGCGTTCAACTCTCTGTGTGCGAAACCGCTCGGTCCTCCGGATTTTCTGGCGCTTGCGCAGCGTTTCCCCGTGATCGTGGTGGATGACATTCCGGCTCTGACGCCGGATGACGCGAATGTCGCGCGGCGGTTCATCACCCTGATTGATGCGCTGTATGACAACGGAAATCTGCTGTTTGTCTCGGCTGACGATACGCCGGATCACCTGTTTCCGGAGGGGGAGGGGTCCGATGCGTTTGCCCGGACGGCCTCCCGTCTTGCGGAAATGGGGAGCGAGAGCTGGCTGGAGCGTGCGGGGCAGAAAGACGACCGGCTCTCCAGAGCGTGAAAGCGGTGTGTCTTGCCCGCGTATCCTTCGCGGTCTAGCTCAGACCCACAGCCCGGCAGCGGGCGGATAACTGAAACCGGCGTCCGGGACGGGGCCGGTCGCGGGTCTGTGATGCGGACATGAGCTGTCCGCAGACGGATTGTTAAGGCGATCGGCGCATACCGGATGGCTGACAGGGAATGAGTGGGACTAATGGCTGGCACGGATCTGCTTACGGCCGCCCTCAGCGGCAGCAACCTCGCCTATGTGGCCGATCTCTATGCGAAATGGGCGCAGGACCCGAAAAGCGTCGATCCGTCGTTCGGGGATCTGTTCGGTTCGCTGGATGACGACCAGGCGTCGATCCTTCAGGACGCAGCCGGTGCCTCATGGGCTCCGCGGCCGTCCATCATCACGGGCGAGGAGCCTCCTCCGGCTGCCGCGGCAGGAAAAGGGAAGGGCGGCGGTCTGTCTGCCGGTGATTCCCTGGCCGTCGCACAGCTGATCCGTGCATTTCGCGAGCACGGGCATCTTGAGGCCTCTCTCGATCCTCTGGGGCTGAAGGTTCCGGCGCCGCGTCCGGAGCTGGACCCGGCGACCTACGGATTCAAGGAGAGCGATCTGGGCCGTCCGGTCTATATCGGTTCCCTGATGGCTCCGCTGCTTGGCGGGCGGGATACCGCGACCGTCAAGGAGATCGTGGCCGAGCTGCGCCGGATTTACTGTGATGTGATCGGTGCGGAATACATGCACACGCGCTCTCCTGAGGAGCGGGAGTGGTTCCGCGCCCGTCTTGAGGGTGACGAGTGGAAATCCGGCGTCACGACGGATGAGCAGAAGGCCATTCTGAAGCATCTGACCGAGGCGGAGGGTTTTGAGGCTTTCCTGTCCAAGCGGTTTGTGGGCGCCAAGCGTTTTGGTCTTGAGGGTGGTGAGGTGTCGATTCCGGCGCTGCATGCCATTATCGACCAGGTGGCGCAGCAGGGTGTGAAATCCGTTGCCATCGGCATGGCGCATCGCGGTCGTCTGAACACGCTCGTCAACATCGTGCGCAAGCCTTATGTGGCGATGCTCAATGAGTTTACGGGCGGATCGTTCAAGCCTGACAACGTGGCCGGTTCGGGTGACGTGAAATACCATCTAGGCACGTCCACGGATGTCGAGATCGGTGGTCATTCGGTTCATCTGTCCCTGCAGCCGAATCCCTCTCACCTTGAGGCGGTTGATCCGGTTGTGTGCGGCAAGATCCGTGCGGCGCAGGATGATGACGGCGAGTATGAGAACCGTCGTTCCCATATGGCGATTCAGATCCACGGTGATGCGGCGTTTGCCGGTCAGGGCGTGGTGTATGAGACCATTTCGATGTCCCGTCTCAAGGGATATGGCACGGGCGGGTCCGTGCATGTGATCGTCAATAACCAGGTCGGCTTCACGACGAATCCGGAGAACGGTCATTCGGGTGTGTACGGCTCCGACATGGCCAAGGCGATCGAGGCTCCGGTTCTGCATGTGAACGGTGATGATGCGGAGGCGGTTGTCTATGTTTCCCGTCTGGCTGCGGATTACCGTCAGACCTTCGGTGCAGATGTGTTCCTGGACATCGTCTGCTATCGCCGCAACGGTCATAACGAGTCGGACGAGCCTGCATTCACGCAGCCTGTGATGTATAAGGCGATCGGTGGTCATGCCACGCCGCACACCATCTATGCGCAGCATCTGGTGAAGTCCGGCGTGGTGACGGAGGAGGAGGTCACCCGTCAGTGGGATGCGTTCCATTCCATGATGGATGAGGCCTATCAGGCGGCGCAGAGCTACAAGGTCAACAAGGCGGACTGGCTGGAAGGTCAGTGGGCCGGGCTGAAGGCACCGCAGGAAGGCAGCATTCCGGCGATCGAGACCGGAATTTCGGAAGAGGCGCTGCAGAAGATCGGCAAGGCCATCACGGTGGTTCCGGATGATTTCGGGATCAATCCGAAGATCGCGCGTCAGCTCAAGGCGAAGGCGAAGGCGTTCGAGACGGGTGAGGGGATTGACTGGGCGACGGGTGAGGCCATCGGCTTCGGTTCCCTGCTGCTGGAGAATCACCGCGTGCGTCTGTCCGGAGAGGATGTGCAGCGCGGAACGTTCAGCCAGCGTCATGCGACCCTGACGGATCAGAACAATCAGTCCACCTGGACCATGCTCAATCACATTGAGGACGGTCAGGCGCAGATCGATATCTGCAACTCGCATCTGTCCGAGTTTGCCGTGCTTGGTTTCGAGTATGGCTATACGATGCACAACCCGAACAATCTGGTCCTCTGGGAGGCTCAGTTCGGTGATTTTGCCAATGGCGCGCAGATTATCATCGATCAGTTCGTGGCATCGGGCGAGACGAAGTGGCTCCGTATGTCCGGCCTGGTCATGCTGCTGCCGCATGGTTATGAGGGCCAGGGTCCGGAGCATTCCTCCGCACGGCCTGAGCGTTATCTCCAGCTCTGTGCTGAGGATAACATGTTCGTCTGCAACATCTCGACGCCTGCGAACTATTTCCATGCGCTGCGCCGTCAGATGAAGCTGCCGTATCGCAAGCCTCTGATCCTGATGGAGCCGAAATCCCTGCTGCGTCACAAGCTGGCCGTGTCGGAGCTCAAGGAGTTCGGGCCGGGCACGTCGTTCCGTCCGGTGATCGGCGAGATTGATGCTCTGGCGGCGGACAAGAAGGTGAAGCGGGTCGTGATCTGCTCCGGCAAGGTCTATTACGATCTTCTGGCGGAGCGTCGGGAGCAGAACCTCGATAACGTTGCCATCGTGCGTCTGGAGCAGTTCTATCCGTTCCCGGAAGAGGCTCTGGCTGCGGAGCTGAAGCGTTATCCCGAGGCTGAGATCGTCTGGTGTCAGGAAGAGACCGAGAACGGCGGCGGCTGGCATTTTGTCGATCGCCGGATCGAGAAGGCTCTGGCCCGTGCCGGTCATAAGGCGGGTCGTCCGTCCTACCAGGGGCGTGCGGCAGCGGCGAGTCCCGCGACGGGTCTGGCCCGGATTCATGCGGCGGAGCAGGCGGCTCTGGTGAAGGCTGCGCTCGGCCTGAACTGATGCACGGGAAGCAGGGCGGGTATAACGCTCTGTTTTTTGATGAGAAACGAAATGCCGGAAACAGTATGGTCCGGTGATCGATAAAGACGCCCTGTCAGCTGTGGTTCCGGGAGGCGGACCTGGCTGGCGGGGCGGAACTGGAAAGCAGGAAGCGAGATGTCAGTCGAGATCAAGGTACCGACACTGGGCGAAAGCGTTACGACGGCGACCATTGCGAAATGGCTTAAGAAGGCCGGTGATACCGTTGCCGCTGATGAGCCTGTTGTTGAGCTGGAAACCGACAAGGTCAGCGTCGAGGTTTCTGCGCCTCAGGCCGGCGTTCTGGGTGCCGAGCTGGTGAAGGAAGGCGACGAGGTTGAGGTCGGCGCGCTTCTGACGACTCTGGAGTCGGGTGCCGGCGGTGCGAAAGCGGCTCCGAAGGCTGCTGAGGCTCCGAAGAAGGCTGAAGCTCCGGCTCCGAAGCCTGCTCCCGCACCGGCTGCCGCGGCTCCGGCGCCTGCGACCGATGCGGCGGCGGCTCTGCCTGCGGCCCGCAAGCTGATGGCTGAGAACAACCTGTCTGCCGGTCAGATCGGTGCGGGTTCCGGCAAGGACGGCCGTATCACGAAGGGCGATGTGCAGGCATTCCTGACCAGCCCGCCGGCTTCTGCAGCGGCTCCGGCGCCGAAGGCTCCGCGTCAGGATGATCCGCGCGAGGAGCGCGTGAAGATGACGCGTCTGCGCCGCACCATCGCGCGTCGTCTGAAGGATGCTCAGAACACGGCGGCGATGCTGACGACGTTCAACGAGATCGACATGCAGCCGGCGATGGACATGCGTGCCGAGTTCCAGGACGCGTTCGTGAAGAAATACGGCGTGAAGCTGGGATATATGTCCATCTTCTCCAAGGCTGTGATTGCGGCGCTGCAGGAGTTCCCGGCGATCAATGCGGAGATCGACGGCGAGGACGTGATCTATCGCAACTTCATCAATCTTGGCATTGCGGTTGGCGGGCCGAATGGTCTTGTGGTTCCGGTCCTGCGTGATGCGGAGAAGCTGTCCCATGCCGAGATCGAGAAGAAGATTGCCGGTTTCGGCAAGGCTGCCCGTGAGGGAACGCTGAAGATCGACGATCTGGCCGGGGGCACGTTCTCCATCACCAACGGTGGTATTTACGGTTCGATGCTGTCCACGCCGATCCTCAATGCGCCGCAGTCCGGTATTCTGGGCATGCACAACATTGTGGAGCGTCCGGTTGCGATCAAGGGTCAGATCGTGATCCGTCCGATCATGTATGTCGCGCTGTCCTATGATCACCGGATCGTGGATGGCAAGGAGGCGGTGAGCTTCCTCGTTCATGTCAAGAAGCATGTTGAGGATCCCCGGACCCTTCTGCTCGGTCTCTGAGGGACGGAGTGAACGGATGACGCGGCGCCTGCCTTCCCGCCCGGATACGGTCGGGGCGGGCGGCGCCGCGCAACTTTTCTGACGGTGTGTCTGATGATGCATCCGGCACAGCGACGTCGGTCGCTGAACAAACGGGACAGAGAGTGATGGCAGTCGAGATCAAGGTTCCTGCGCTTGGTGAGAGCGTGACATCCGCCACGATTGGCAAGTGGCTGAAGCAGCCGGGCGATGCCGTGGCTGCTGATGAGCCTGTGGTTGAGCTTGAGACTGACAAGGTCAGCGTTGAGGTGCCGTCTCCGGCGGCCGGGCGTCTGGAATCACATTCCGTGAAGGAAGGTGATGAGGTTGAGGTCGGTGCCGTTCTGGCGACGCTGACGGCGGGTGCGGGTGGTGCGCCTGCGAAGAAGGCGTCCGCCGCTCCGGCTGAGGCTCCGAAGAAGGCTGCTGCTCCGGCTGCGAAGCCTGCGGCCGAGGCTCCGGCCGAGACGGATTATGATGTTGTCGTGATCGGCGCCGGTCCTGGCGGGTATGTCTGTGCGATCCGTGCGGCTCAGCTCGGGTTTAAGGTGGCGTGTGTCGAGAAGCGCAGCACTCTGGGCGGGACCTGCCTGAATGTCGGCTGTATTCCTTCGAAGGCGCTGCTGCATTCATCTGAGAATTTTGCTGCTGCCAGCCATGATTTTGCCGCGCATGGCGTGATCATCGACAAGGTGAAGCTGGATCTTGCGGCGATGCAGAAGCGCAAGGCCGGGATTGTCGAGGCCAACGTCAAGGGCGTTGAGTATCTCTTCAAGAAGAACGGGATCACCTGGCTCAAGGGCACGGGCAAGGTTGAGGGAACCGGCCGGATTACCGTGGATGGCAAGCCTGTTACGGCGAAGCATGTCATCATTGCCAGCGGCAGTGACAGTGCGGGTCTGAAGGGTGTGGACGTTGATGAGAAGGTGATTGTCACCTCTACCGGCGCTCTGGAGCTGTCTTCCGTGCCGAAGCGTCTGGTTGTCATCGGCGGTGGCGTGATCGGTCTGGAGCTGGGCAGCGTCTGGCATCGTCTGGGTGCCGAGGTGACTGTTGTTGAGTTCCTCGATCGTCTCGTGCCGGGCACGGATAACGAGGTTGAGGCGGCGTTCCGCAAGATTCTTGCCAAGCAGGGCATCAAGTTCAAGCTTGGTCATAAGGTGACCGGTGCGGAGAAGACGTCTTCCGGTGTGAAGCTGACGGTTGAGCCTTCTGCGGGCGGTGCTGCGGAGACCATTGAGTCTGACGTTGTTCTGCTTGCGATCGGGCGCACGGCAGCCAGTGGCAACATGGGTCTTGAAGAGGCCGGTGTGAAGCTGGACAAGCGCGGCCGTATTGAGGTGGATGCGCATTTCCAGACGAGCGTTCCGGGGGTTTATGCCATCGGTGACGTGATTGCCGGTCCGATGCTTGCGCATAAGGCTGAGGAAGAGGGTGTTGCTCTTGCCGAGATCCTTGCCGGTCAGGCCGGGCATGTGAATTACGATGCCATTCCCGGTGTTGTTTACACGTGGCCTGAGGTTGCGACCGTTGGTTTCACGGAAGAGCAGCTTAAGGAGAAGGGCACGGAGTATAAGGTCGGGAAATTCCCGTTCATGGCCAATGGCCGTGCCCGTGCTCTGGGCATGACGGACGGATTTGTGAAGGTGATTGCCGACGCGAAGACGGATCGTGTGCTGGGTGTGCATATGATCGGTCCGAATACGGGTGAGCTGATTGCCGAGTGTGTGATGGCGATTGAGTTCGGTGCCTCTTCCGAGGATATCGGCCGTGTCTGTCATGCGCATCCGACGCTGAGCGAGGCGGTCAAGGAAGCGGCGCTTGGTGTGAACGGCGGGTCCATCAATATCTGATATGTGCTGTCCGGAGTGTTCTGCTCCGGTGTGGCTGTGAAAAAGCCCCCTTCCACAAGGAAGGGGGCTTTTTTATTTGTCCGGGGGGCCGGGAGTTACTGTTTGTTCTCGAACAGTCTGAAGAGGCAGGAATAGTCCAGATCTGCGCCGGATCTCCGGGCGAGGGACATCATCTGCGTTGCGGCGGCCTGGGTTGGCATCGGCACGGCGAGGCGTGCGGCTGCATCCTGGAGGAGACGCATGTCTTTCTGCATCAGGCGTGTCGGGAACTGCGGCGTGAAGTTGCGGTCTTTTGCGGCCTTGAGCTTGCGTTTGTGATGCGGGGAGATGACGGCCATTTCCTCGAGGGCGTCATAGAGTTTTGCGCGGTCGAGTCCTGCGCCGAGACCATAGCCGACGGCTTCCGCGATGGCGGCCAGGGTTGCGCCCATGATACCGTTGATGACGAGTTTCAGGCGGCTTCCGGCTCCCGGCGGGCCGGCGTGGATGGTCAGTCTGCCGATTTTATCGAACAGAGGCTGTGCGCGGGCGATTTCTGCGGCCGTGCCCCCTGCGAGGATGACGAGGGATGCGCTGTCTGCCTCGGGTGTGCTGCCGGAGACCGGTGCGTCCAGTACGGTGATTTCCCGGCCTTCTCCGAAGCCACGCAGGACGTCTGCCGTGTCGGGCGAGACGGAGGACATGTTGATCAGCAGGCTTCCGGGGGACATGCCTGCGAAGAAGCCTTTTTCTCCGTAGGCGGAGCTTCTGAGGGCGTCATCGGCCGGGACGCAGACGATCACTGCATCGGAGGCTTCTGCCACGGCGCGCGGGGTGGCGAGCATGGGGGTGCTGTTATCCCGGCTTTTTCCCGACGGGGTGTAGGCACAGACTTTATACCCTGCCTTTGCGAGGTGGCCGCCCATGCGGCTGGCCATTGCTCCGTATCCGACGAATCCGACTGAATGGATCGGCATATGCTGGTTTCTCCTGTTTCCATCGTCTTTTTCCGGGGCATGATCTGCCCTTCATCTGCGATGTCTGCACAGGAGTGAACAGGCCGGGCGGGGGAAAGTTTCGGGCTGTATCTGTGTTTGTAATATAAGAGATCGCAGGATCTCTCTGTCAGAGCGGCTTTTTTTATATGTAAAATTTTCGTTTTTATTCTGGAAGATCTTTAAGAAATTCGGAATTGAATATTTCTGTTACATAATTATGACGTTCCGATAAATCTACGTCGTGTCGTCAGTTAAGCAGTATGATGATTGAAGCGAACTGCACTGCTGCGAGGAAAGTAGATTTGAGTTTG
>NZ_JAJJND010000129.1 GCF_029759835.1 Acetobacter sp. AN02 | reverse complement strand
CGAACAACCTTGGCGCATCATGTCAATCGGACTGCGCAATTGGGCGCATAGGTTCTAGCAATCAATGGTTGGTATTATTCTTGCCCGTGCTTTGACATATCTTGGATGGCGACGGCATCGTACCGCCCAGACACGTCGATGGATTGCTCCCCCTGACTTTCCGACAAAAGATCCCGGCAAACTTCGATGGCATTACAGGTGACGATGTCCGCCAAAGCACAGCGACTTCGTGAGTACCTTTGCACGAGAGAAAACATCCCGCAGGCGATTATCATGGCGTTTGATGGTCATCAGAGTCCTATCGCCCAGGTTTGACCTGGCCAGCTTGAGGATGGATGGATACCAGCAGAAACGGCTGTATGATGCGGGATTGCCCCTGATGGAACATCGAAAGACGATCCAGTTGCGCGACAGGCAGCCACATTCGGCCATCCGGTGCAAGGCAAGGTGCATCCGCCCAGCGCAGACGTGAATCCGAGAGCAGTTTCGTGATCTTTCCGGAAACGTCTCTCCGGTAGACGCCGTTATCCTTCAGATTGGTGAAATAGAGATTTCCTGCAGTATCCATGGCGCTTCCCCCGATTGGAGGTAAATCTGCCCACGGCTGAACCGCTGCAGACAGATCGGTTGATGACACATTGGTATCGTCAAGCAAAGCTGTCGGAATGCGGGACCACGGCCCTTCAAGCGGCCCGAAATACAGCCATTTCCCGTCCGGACTGACTTCAAGCGGATCGACATTCACCAGAAGCGGCTGATGCGGATGGCTCTCCACGACGTGTCCGTCCATGATAATTGGCCGCCCTGTTCGTGCGCGTGTGGAAACATCGTTGTCCAGAACACGACGTGCATGACCTGTTTCGACATCAAGAACGATCAGGGCGCCCTTGCCCGCATCCGTCAGATAGGCATGCCTCCCGTTGAAACGGATATCGTCGATATAACTGCCTGCCTTCGCGATATCCGGGCCCAGAGGATAGATCCGCAGTACATGACCTGTTGCCGGATCAATGCGGACCAGTTTGGCTCCTCCAGATACCGGGACACCTCCAAAAGACGGAGTTCCAGTATCAACAACCCAGAGCGTGCCGTCAGGAGCAACATGGAGGGCATTGACGCTGACAAAGCGATGCGTTGCATCCCGTCCGGGTTTCCAGCCATTCCAGTCAGCATCCGGAAACGGCTCTATCTTTCCATTCTTCGTCAGAAGACCCACGGCCGGTCCGGAAAACCCGCTCCAGCGAGGGCCTGCGACAAACACATGACCGCCAGCCAGCGCTACGGCGTTCCAGTCCATGGCCGTAGTGGTTGCCTCAATCCTGATAGACTGGGCATGGGAAGAAAGAGGATACGCGCATACCCCAACGAAACCCGTGAAAACGGCAATGGCGATCCTGCGCAGGCCTCTTTTAGAGAAAGCCTGCTGCCGATTCTGTTTCATGACTCCCACGATGTCAGATCCCTGCAATAAAGCCGGGCAGCGTACCTTCGGCAGGATCCACGAACACCACGTCATCTGGCACCCGTCGCGGCGTATCAATGGCAAGAAAAATAACTGGATGGCTCAGAATGCGGGGTACGGCATGCACGGCCCGACGGGGGAACACCAGAAGATGGCCGGGTGAAAACGGGGCTTCCTCCTTGGGATCATCAATCCAGAACGTGCCTGTCCCGGAGAGGACATGAAGCACTTCATCGCACTGGGTATGATAATGCGGCGGCACGTCCCGATAGATCCTGAAGACCCGGATACTCGCTTCCGGCTTGTCGGTCAGATAGGTGTCCAGCAGCATCGTGTCCGCCGTTTCGGGAAACGCCGCCGCAATTTTATTGAGATCGAAGCGGCCTCCCGTCCGGTTCAGGGTCATCAGATGTTCTTTGTCATTCATGAGGTCTGTTCCTCTCAAGCGCTTTGGCTGTTTTCGTCATGGCTCTCCCCGTTCAGGCAGGGAAACCCTCGAGAACAATTTTACCTTTGGCCTGGCCACTCTCGATCAGAGCATGAGCCTCCCGCAAATTAGCGGCGGTGATCGCGCCAAGATTTTTACCGAGCGTCGTGCGAAGACGACCTTCATCTACTAGACGCGACACGTCGTTCAGGAGTTTCCCCTGTGCGCTGATATCTAGCGTTCCGAACAATGAACGCGTGAACATCAGCTCCCAATGCAGGGAGAGGCTTTTGCGCTTGAGTGATACGGCATTGAGTTCAGCCGGATCATCAATCAGGCCGAAATGTCCCTGAGGGGCCAGAAGTTCGACGATCTCTGCCAGATGCCGGTCTGTCTGCGTCGTTGAAAAAACAAAACCGGGAGCGCCCGTAGGAAGGGCGGCAACCTGTTCTGCCAGAGGCTTGCCGTGATCGATCACGTAATCTGCCCCGAGAGATCTGACCCAGTCCTGCGTTTCGGGGCGCGACGCCGTGGCAATGACCGTGATGTCGGTCAGAACCTTGGCCAGCTGGATCGCCATGGAACTGACCCCGCCTGCGCCCCCGATGATCAGAATGGAGGACGTCGTTCCCGGGACAGGCCGACGAATGTCCAGACGATCGAAAAGCATTTCCCAGGCCGTGATTGCGGTCAGCGGTAAGGCCGCGGCCTCGGCCCAGTTCAGAGAGTGGGGTTTGCGACCGACAATCCGTTCATCAACCAGATGAAACTCCGCGTTGGTCCCCGGGCGATTGATTGCGCCCGCATAGAAGACCTCGTCGCCGACAGAAAAATCCGTGACCTCCGGTCCGGTGCCGACGACAATACCCGCCGCATCCCAGCCCAGAACACGCCACTGACCTGCCTCTGGTGTCGCACTGCGACGGACCTTTGTATCAACCGGATTGACCGACACAGCCCTGATCTCCACCAGAAGATCCCGTCCTGTAAGGACAGGTTTTGGCAGATCGATGTCCTGAAGGGACGCCGGGTTTTCGATGGGAAGCGGCGTCTGATAACCGATGGCCCGCATGATGTCTGCTCCTCTGTTGAATGAGGAGAAGAGTGAGCACTATGCTGTTTTCAGGCAAGAACGCACTTTTAACGCCCATAGTGTCGGAAATGATACCGTTATGACCCGCATCCGCCATCAGTCGCTTGATTGCAGCCCCGGCTGCGCTGTTGAAGCAACGCTTCAGCTCATCGACGGCAAATGGAAAGGTGTGATCCTCTATCACCTGCTTCAGGGGACATTACGCTTCAACGCCATCCGCAAGCGTTTGCCCAACATCACCCAGAGGATGCTGACGACCCAGCTTCGCGAACTGGAGCGTGACGGGTTCGTGTTACGGACGGTTTATCCCGAAGTTCCGCCAAAGGTGGAATACAGTCTCACCCCGCGTGGGCAGACCCTCAAGCCTGTCATCATGGCTCTCAAGGCCTGGGGCGATGAGCACACAGAGTTCAGGCATGGTCCTGAGATCTGCGCAGATCAGGATCAAACGCTTTCAACTGCCGTTCAGTCTTCTCCAGCCGCAAAAGGGGCCGAATGATTACCCAGCATTCATTTGGCTAATGGCGGAAATGGGGGGGGAAACAGAATGTCCGATTATGGGGAAAAGAAGACCGAAATCAGCCATTTGCAGCGCTCACGTTCATAACAGCTGTCGGTCAACTCAAGCCGTTTTGAGGTGGTCGTAGGAATGCCCGTTCACGCAGGGACTGATCGTTCGCGATCTTAGAGAGCTGATTACCAGCTACGCAGCCCAAATTTCCAAGTTTAATCCAATGTGGCACGGAATTAAAAACTGCCCTCAGTGATCCGGCGACGCAGAATTGAGCTAGAACGGGAAGTGGAAAATCCTAGTTAGCAGCAAAGGCACGAAGACATGCAGATATCAGAGACGGCACTCGCCACGAGTAAGCCATTATTCGTGAAATTTGTTGAGTGTATGCGAATCATCAAGGACTACCACTTTCAAGTTTTTACAAACAATCCAGAAAAAACCTTGTATTCCGAGACGCTGCGGGTGCTGAACCAATTTCAGCAAGACCGCACTCAGGCAGCATATTGTCTTATAGTAAATGGGCTCGTCTGGGATGCCGAGGTCATAATCCGGGTCGTTTATGAGACGTTCGCTAAGGTGGCTTTTCTGGCAACTGCTTCTGAAGAGCAACGTCCGGAATTGCTCCACGAGTATTGGGAGCTGCTCGGCGCTGTCTATGACAGGCAGGCAGCCTTAAAAGCCGAGCCATGCGAACGTCTCTTCAATTGCTCTGGCAGCGATGGCAGTTCTCGCGTGATGGCAACACTTCGCGATAACCGCGTCTACAGGACCGACCCGCTTGGGGATAAGCGCTTCCGGAAACAATTGGAGCAACGATGGTCGTTCTCTGGAATACTTGAAGCGTTAAACAGTGGTCGTCACGGTATCATTCCACTGATTGGCATTGAGGTTTTTGCACACAACTATAGCATGTCTAGCCACGTTGCTCACGCTAACTCAAGGGCGCTGGACCTCTTAGAAGACCGTGCAACCCGGGGAAGCGACCTCGTCCCGTTGGAAATGGGACATATTTGCCGAATGCTGAGCGACATGGTTTCACTTACTTCTTTCAGCCTGTTCCTGAGTGAACGGTCATGGGCAGGTGGCGAAAAGATGCCAGCACCGTTGGCCGCCGCAGTCACGGCGATGACGGAAACCATCAAGCCATTCCATACCGAATTCGAGATTTCGCAAGAGGGCCTGCATAGCAACTGGCCCCGGAAAGAGTAGGACGGACGCTTGGTGGTATTCCCGTCGCGTGTCTAGCTGCGTGAAGGTTGGCTTTAGGGCTGATCACGTGGCAGTGTCGGTTTTTGGGCGCCCGTCAAGCCCGCGTGTGCGTCTGCAAAGTGGGCGCGAGCTGCTAGGGTGTAACAGCTTCCGTCGTGCCCCGGCCCAGCAGATTATTGGCCGCAGAGCTCGTTCAACCACTCACTCAACAGGACCTTATACCAACCGTTGATTGCTAGAACCTATGTGCCCAATTGCGCAGTCCGATTGACATGATGCGCCAAGGTTGTTC
>NZ_JAJJND010000128.1 GCF_029759835.1 Acetobacter sp. AN02 | reverse complement strand
TCTGATGAAAAACCCGGGTCAGTTCTCAATGAAAATCAACAACCTGCCCTTCCAGGCAGGCTCACGCCTTGTCCAGAGCCTCCCGACCTTCACGGCCGAAGAACCGCGCATAGAGCGTCGGCAGTACGAACAAGGTCAGCAGCGTCGAAGAGATCAGCCCTCCAATCACGACCGATGCCAGAGGCCGCTCCACTTCCGCGCCGGATCCGCCAGAAAACGCCATCGGGAAAAACCCCAGACTGGCTACGGATGCCGTTGCCAGAACCGGTCGCAACCGGCTTCGCGCGGCCTGAAACGCCGCCTCTGCCGCCGCAATTCCTTCCTGACGTAACGCGCGGATCTGGCTGACCAGAACCACGCCGTTCAGGATCGCCACGCCAAACAGCGCAATAAACCCGATCCCCGCCGCAATGCTGAACGGCAGCCCCCGGATCGCAAGCGCGAAAATGCCGCCCGTCGCCGCCATCGGCAGATTGGCGAAGACAAGCGACGCAGCACCAAACGATCCCAGAGCCGCCACCAGCAATAGAAAAATCAGCGCCAGAGCGATCGGCACGACAATGAACAGACGGTGCAGCGCGGATTGCAGGTTCCGGAACTGTCCGGACCAGACCATCCGGTAGCCCTGCGGCATCTTGATTTTCTGTGTCACGGCCTGCTGCGCCGCAGCCACGAAGGAACTCACATCCCGCCCACGGATATTGGCCTGCACGATCACCCGGCGATGAATATTGTCCCGGTCGATGCGTGAAACGCCATCCGACAGCACGATGTCTGCGACCTGTGACAGCAGGACCCAGCCCTGCCCGTCCGCCCGGCGCACCTGAAGATGCCCGATCCTGTCCACGGAACTGACTGCGTCCGCCCGCAGACGCACCTGCGTGGGAATGATCGCTCCCTGAACTGTCACGGGCTTGCCGACATGCCCGCCCACAGCTTCCACCATGGCCAGAATGTCCGGCACAGCGACCCCAAGCCGGGCTGCCGCATCGCGGTTTACGTCGATATGCAGGAACGGCACGGTCCCGCTTCCCTGCAACGCCACATCCGCCGCGCCCTGCAGGGTTTGCAATGTCTCGACCACCTGACCGGCGATCCGGTTCAGTTCCGTCAGGTCATCGCCATAGATCGAAATCGCAAGCTGCGTCCGCACACCAGCGAGCAGATCGTCCATCCGCATCTGAATCGGCTGCGACCACGAATATGCCGCATCCGGCAGGGTTTTCTGTAGGACATTATTGATTTTTGTGACCAGCTCGACTTGGGTGGAGGCCGTTTTCCAGTCCTCACGGGGGCGGAGGAAAATGAACGTATCGGTCTCGTTCGTCCCCATCGGATCGGTCGGAATTGCTGCTGTTCCCGTGCTGCTCACGACCATTTTCACTTCGGGGAAGGAGCGCAGGATTTTCTCTTCCGCCGTTACTCCCGCGAGCACCGTATCGAGCGATGCCCCCGGCAGGCGGGTGGAGGTCAGGACCAGCGAGCCTTCCCCAAGCTGCGGCACGAACTCCCCGCCAAGCCGGCCGCCGATCAGCACCGCCGCCAGAAACGCAGTGCCCGTGACGATCAGAAGGCGCCCGCTATGATGCTCCGTCCAGCGCAGGGAGGGCTCGTAATACCGGCGCACGGTCCGTACGAACACGGTCTCCCGGTCTTCCTGGACCTTGCGCATCAGCATTGCCGCAAGCACCGGCACGCAGACGAAGCAGTAAACCAGTGAGGCCAACAGGGCCATGATGACCGTCTGCGCCATCGGCCGGAACATCTTGCCCTCGATGCCCTGCAGCGTCAGCACCGGCAGATAGACCATGATGATGACGAAGATTGCGAAGCTGACCGGCCGTATCACGGCTTTTGCAGCATCCGCGGTCAGGGCTGCAAAGGGGCGTGTCCCATGGCTTTCCCCGCGCTCGACCATGATATGCTCCACCACGACGAGCGAACTGTCCACGATCATCCCGAAATCGATCGCACCCAGACTCAGCAAATTGGCCGACACGCCAAACAGCCGCATCCCCGCCATCGCGGCGACCAGAGACGCCGGAATGACAGACACGATCACCAGCGCCGCCCGCCAATCCCCCAGTACGACGACCAGTACGAACAGCACCAGCGCCGCGCCGATCAGCAGATTTTCCTTGACCGTATGGATGGTCTGCCCCGTCAGGCTCGCCCGGCTGTAAAACGGCTCCAGCGTCACACCCGGCGGCAGGGATTGCCGGATTGTCGGCAGCACGCGGGTAATCGCATCCAGCGTCGCATTAGAACTTGCTCCGGTCTGCATCATCACGACGCCGATGACCGCCTCGCCCTGCCCGTCGCGCGTGACGGCTCCAAGCCGCGTGCGTGGCCCAGCGGAGACAACGCCCATGTCCCGCAGCCGGATCACATGCCCGCCCGTCCCTAACTTGACGGGAATGGAGCCAAAATCTGCCAGGCCGCCCACGAGCGCACGGCCCACAACGACATTCTGCTCGGCATGATGCGCGATCCAGCCACCGCCGGAGGACGCATTGTTCGTATCAACAGCCTGCACGATATCGCCAATCGAAACGCCGAATGCCCTCATCCGCGCCGGATCGACCGCCACCTGATACGTCTCGACCGCTCCGCCATTGACGTTGACGTCCACCACGCCCGGCACCAGCCGCAGCTGCGGCACGACCGTCCAGGTCATGAGGCGGTTCAGCTCCATCAGCGACACACCGTCACCCCGGATCTGAAGCTGCATGATCTCACCCATGCCCGTCGCGAGCGGCCCCATCGCAACGCTCACACCCGGCAGAGTGATGCTGTCCCGCGCTGCCTGTAGCCGCTCCGAAACCCGCGTCCGGTCCAGATCGATGTCCGTCGCGTCATCGAACTGAAGATAGACCGCTGACACCCCCGTCCGCGAGACGGAGCGCAGATCCGTCACGCCAGGAATCCCTGTCAGACTGGCTTCGACCGGGAACGTGATGAGCTTCTCGACTTCTTCCGTCGCCAGTCCGGGAGCTGTGACCGAGACCATGACCTGTTTGGGTGAAATATCCGGCACCGGCTCGACCGGCAGACCGGGCACGGTCATCACCCCGCCGATCATCAGCGCGACGAGCAGGCCCAGCAGGACAAAACGGTTGGACTGGAAAAAATGCAGCATGAAACCCGCTCAGTCCGTATCCAGCCCGCTGACGAGCGACATGGATTTCAGGGCGAAACTCCCTTCCGTCACCACAGCATCCCCTGTCTTCAGATTCCCCTGCACGACAGCACTCTCATCCGTCGCCAGCCGCACCCGCACCTCACGCGGGGCATACTGGCCCTCGGCGGTCTGCACATAAACGAGGTTATGCCCCTCGATCGTCTGCACCGCATTTGACGGCACGATCATGCCGTCCACGGCCTCGCTGGTTTCAAGGGCCGCATCCAGCATGATCCCCGGCCGCAGGAACGCTACGGGCCGATCGACGACGCAGACGACCTTCACAAGCCCCGTCACCGGATCGGCAACGCCGTCGATTGTCGTGATGGCCGCCCGGAACGGCTCGGCCCGTGCATTGCCGGACGGACGGACCGTCACAGTGCCACCGGGCACCAGCCGCGACACTTCATCCGGCCGCAGATCCGCGACAATCCACACCCCCGACAGATCCACGACCGTGGCCACAGCCTGCCCCGGCGTCACATCCGAGGCGACGGAGGTCTGGATGGACTGCACGACACCCCGTACCGGCGAAATCAGCGTGGAGGCCTCATCCTGAACGATCTTTTCCGTCACGGAGGTAAACTCTTCCGTCAGACGATGCTCGATCAGACCGATATCTGCCTGCCGCGCCACGACCATGCTACGCGCCTGCTGCACTGCCGCCTGGCGCCGCCGCACTTCCCCGGCGGAGACCGTACTACCCACAAGCTCCTGCCCGCGCCGATAGGCCAGTTCTGCCTCACCGAGCGTCGCCTTCGCCGAGGCCAGCGCCGCCTGATCCTGCTCCATCTGAAGATGCAGCACATGCAGCGAATGATCCGTGTAATCGATGAGCGCCTGTCCGGGCACCACGTTCTGGCCGGGCGTCACCCGCACTGCGGTGACCTTGCCGTCTCCGCTCGTGCGGATCACGACCGTTCGCGACAGATCTGCACTGACCCGGGCCAGCGCCGAGACCGTGTCATGCAGAACGCCCTGCCTGACGGGAGCGGTCTGAAGATGTTCGGCTGAGCGCGCTTCGGGCCCGAGTTTCAGCGTCTGCATCCAGCCTGGCCCATCCGCAGCTGGCGCAGGAACGCAGGCGAAAGCACATAACGCAGCACCAGCGAACAGAAAACGCACAAACCGGCTCATGGAATGGTCCCCGTCGCAATTCCCATCCGGATGATCGCCGCGTGCCAGGCGATTTCCGCACGATTCAGATCCAGCAATGCCCGATACGCGTCCATCCGGGCCCGCAAAGCCTCGATCAGCGGAGTCTCGCCCACCCGCCAGGAACGCTCCATCCCGTCCGCGCGGTGCAACATGGAGCTGGCCTCGACCCGCACCGCAATGGACATGCGTTCGACATCGAGGCGGACCGTCGCCGTCTTCGCCTCGGCTTTTGCCACGTTCTCGGTTGCCGTCCCCTGCCCCGGCAGCCAGAGCGGCACGGAAACGCCGCCCTGCCAGGTGATGTAGCCATGATTGTCTCCACTAATGCGGTCATCATAGTACTCACCCGTCAGCGTCGGACCGCCTGCAAACCAGGACTGAGCCGCTTTCGCCCTGGCATCAGCGGAGTCCTGATTAACCTCCAGCTCAATCCGCACAGGATCGATTTTCCAAGCAGCAGCAATCGCATCATGAACCGAAAGAGGCGCCACAATACCGCCTTCGGCGCGGCTCTGTTGGGCACCGGCAATGCAGGCCACCACCATGAGCGCCACGCCGGTCAGCAACCTACGCGCCCCCCTTGCACACCGCGCAACGCAAAGAGAATGAAATGCCATATCCCATCTCATCCCCCGCCCCACCGGACGTGTCAACGAAAGGAAATAAGACTGTTGATTTTCATTGAGAACTGACCCGGGTTTTTCATCAGG
>NZ_JAJJND010000127.1 GCF_029759835.1 Acetobacter sp. AN02 | reverse complement strand
CCTTGCCCATAAACCCGTCCTCTCTCAGGCCGGTCTATAGCTTAACCCCCTGTCCAAAAAACCGGGGCCACCTCTATCTACCGTTTTACCCCGTGGCTGTAAGCTCCCATCCGAGCCTTTGTGTCAGGGCGCTGATTTGCCCGCGCGTACGGGCAAATCCTGTGCTCAGGCCCGCTTCCTTCCCATGCATATAGAGATCCTGGCGGATTTCGATCTGAACTGCGTGAATGTTTTCGCCTGGGGAGCCATAATGCTCCGTGATGAATCCTCCTGCAAACGGTCGGTTACGGCGGACATCCGCACCTGCCTCCCGCAGGCTGTCCTCTATGGCTGCGACGAACCGCTGATCTGATGACTGACCGAAGCGGTCTCCGATGACGAATTCGGCCTGGTCCTCGCACAGGCCGGGCATCATGGAATGCAGATCCAGCAGCACGCAGATTCCGAAATGGTCACGCATCTCCCTGAGCAGGCCGTGCAGTGTCTTGTGGTAGGGTTTCCACATCTCGTTCAGGCGACTGCTGACTTCCGGAAACGAGAGCGGTCGGGCGTAGATTTTCTTGCCTCCTGACACGACAGCGGGGATGCTTCCCAGACCGGCCCGGGCGCGGGCTCCGGGGCGAAAGAACCGCCCGCCTGCCCCTCTGACCTCCGAGGGATCCACATCGAGAGGAGCGCGGTTCACGTCACAGACCACACGCGGGAATGTTGCCTGAATCAGGGTTGCGCCGAGACCGGGGGTATCTGCCGCAAGGAGGTCAACAAAGGCATCCTCTCCGGAGCGAAGTTCGGACAGGGTCAGTCTTGTCCGGGATATGAAGGACTCTTGATAGGCACGGCCTGAATGCGGCAGGGAAATCACCAGCGGCAGAGGCTGTGTGGCAGGTCTTTCGACAACGACGGGAATGAGCGTCCGGCCTTGATCGACCGGGGTTTCCGGCAGGTCCGGAATGTCTGATGGCGGCATGATGCATGCAATACCCTGTCCATGATGGTGCGACCAGACCGGGAACCGTTCCGAAGGGGCTTGACGCCGTCCGGGATGTTCTATTACAAGCCGCTTCACCGGACAGATGGGCGCATAGCTCAGCGGTAGAGCACTACCTTGACATGGTAGGGGTCACAGGTTCAATCCCTGTTGCGCCCACCATCTGTTCCGGCAGAAAACCAACGGTTTTCTGAGACTTATGCATCGGAGTGTCATCCTTTGCAGTTGAGTCTAGCACGCTGTTAGCACGCATATTAAAATTTACCATCGATCGGGCTGCTACCCGGTCGATGGCGCTTGCGACCTCGTCAATAGCCTGCTTGGCGTTTGCGAGGAAGTCCGGACGCACATGCACATAACGTCCTGTGGTGCGAAGATTTGGCATGGCATGCCCCATGAGAGAGGCAACTTCTATCTCTGGCACGCCACGCGTAATCAGTTCAGTCGCCATGGTGTGGCGAATTGTGTAGGGCACGATTTCTGGCGATAAACCTGCAGCGTTCCGGGCAGCACGCCATGCTCCGTTGATCTTGAGAATCGGCTTACTCTTGTAGGTGACCAGAGGTCCGAATGACACGCTCTCAATCCATGATCGTAGAAACTCAGGCACCGGGATACGTGGCCTTCTCTTCTTTGTTCGAGCACGACCAGGAGGGTTCAGGTCAATCACTCCGTGCTTTAGATCGCATTGCTCGCGAGTCAGCTGCAGAAGAGCTTCAGGACGCGAAGCCGTTCCGATGAGGAGCGCAAGAAACATACGAAGATGGGGTGGCATATCTGTCGTCCAAAGCCGAGCCATCTCCTGGATCGTCATAATGCGTTCACGCCCCTCACCTTCGGGTGGAAGCACAATCGGAATCTGACGATCGATCTCTCCATTCTTCCATGACCAGTTCACAGCAGCAGCGGCTATACCCATGACGCGACGGGTATAACCCGCAGAGTAACCCTTGCCACGCAAGCAGGAGGCGATGCGCTTTTGCTCGGCTACGGTGTACCCCGCAACGGAAGCACCAGGCTCCATGCAATCCAACATCAACTCCAGCGCCCTTCTATTTGGACCAGAGCTTCGCGTCTTCTCACTATGCTGCTTGAAATATCTCATAAAAACAGACGCCAATCCCGTTTCTGACGTCGGTTCATTTTTCCTCTTGGCATGTTCCGTTACGTATTCTGCAAGCCTTATTTTCGCTTCCTGAAAAACATTTGTGCCAAGAGATGCTCGCTTTGTTTGTCTGGTCTTGCGATCATACCAGCACGCGCACCATGAATCCGAGTTCGGACGTTTTCCAAGGAAATATTGTCCAATTCGGAACAAGGTGTCTGTTTCGGACATATTTCATTCCTTGCAAGGTAGTCTATCAGATGAACTTCAGCGTAGCGCACCCGCGCACGGATTTTGAGATAACCGATCCGGCCCTCCCGCCTTTCTCGCCGTAGTGTAATTGGAGAAATACCAAGGCGAGAAGCTGCTTCCGGCTCTGTGTACAGCAAATAACTTGCCGTCACTTACCCAACCTCGCGCGAGGCAGTCATTTTGGAAATAGCGTTTCTCCTTTTGTTATTTTTTTGGAGAACACGCCTCGCTCTCTCCCTAAAAACCTGTAGAGAAACAGCAAATACATCACCATAGCACTCAAGAAACGCCCGATGAATCAACTCATATGACCAATCCTCATCACGGAATTGGCGCAGATCATCTACATGACGAATAAGAAGTGAACGACAGGCACTCTTGCCGCTCGGAATTGGTAAGTGAGGTTTTTTCTGAAGCATACCCATCAGTTCGCTGCACTCAGTCATATTAAATAAAATAAAAAACATCAATAATTATCGTTATCAAGCATTTTCCGTCGTGTCAAAAATATATTTTTATTACAATAAATCTTTACTTCTTCAATTCTTTACCAAAAATCTTCCTTTCTTCCTTTCTTCCTTTCTTCCTTTCTTCCTTTCTTCCTTTCTTCCTTTCTTTACTGTAAGCGTTCGGCTCTCACACGCTTGAAGGCTGCTTCCGCCCTCATGTCGGTCATCAATGAACGTGTTGCCAGTTCCGGGAAGAAGACGTTGTACTACCCCCATCAATCGGTGCAGCACATGCCATCTAGCAACACGTCCAGCGTGGCCAGAACCGGTTCTGACACTGATAGCGGGCTTGCGCCGCTGTCATGAAGTGCGCGCGTGGAAAGCATATCCGGGGACATGACCCCGCTCAGACTCTCCCGAAGTCTGACAGAACCGATCTGCGCCACTTCCCGCAGGTGAAGGTCCAGTGCTGATCTGCCCCTACCATGGCAAGTGCCGTGTCGATCAGCGCCCGAAGCAGAGCACCGTGATGGCATGGGTGATCCTTTATTTCACTAAATTCTTTAGGGGAACTCCTTACAGAAGACCAAAGGAAATGAAGAAAGCTGATGGTATCATCGGATAATATATATATGATAAGAAAATTTTACTGAGGTTATCAATGACTGTTTATTCATTTGCCTGCTCGACACCTGATGACTGGTCAAGCTGGCACATCTGGGTGAGGACATTCGGACCGGGTATAATAACTGCTTGTGTAACAAGTTCGATAGCGTCTGCTGCATATATTGTGGCAAGAACGCAAAGAGAAATTGCGGCAAACAAATATGATTTGGATTTGTTTGATAAGCGTTACCCTCTTTTTGAGAAAATCAATGATGCTGCAGAAAAAATCGAAAAGTATGATACAGGAAAAGAATGTATTGTTGAAAATATACAATCATTAGATACGTATGAAAAAATAATTTCTCACCGTAATCAGTGTATTATTTATGTTGAAAGAATTAGAAATTTTAATACTGAAGTAATAAAAAACGTCTATGATGAAATAAATAAATCAGTTAGGCTTTATAGAAATATAACTCCTGAAAAAGTGTCTATATTAAAAAATAAAATAGAATTATTAAATAAAAATAAAACTTATGAATATAAAGGTATTGAATATACATTTTGTGGTACGGTGGATGCATGTTTAGAGTTTTATCTTGAAGATATGCAAAACAATATTATACAATCATTAAGAGATAATATATTAGAGGGTTTTGAAAACAAAATTAGAGAGCATGAAAATTATATTCATTGTATAGAAAATAAAATAGAGCCGTATAACAATTACGGAGATGAAGAAATAAAAAACTATGTAAAAAAACATAAAGATATTATACTTTCAAAAACGAGAGACAAAAATATTTTTATTGAGAATGAAATTTATTTTAATGATAAATACAACGAATTTATTTCTTATATATCTGAATCATTTAAAACAATGAATGAAATTCAATCATGTATCATTTTTATTAGAGACGAGATGAATAAACACCTTAATGTAAGTGACGTTTCTTACAAAAAATAAGACATCGTTTATCGTAATACTTTATAAAACTCTGAAATTAAATTTGGAGGGTTCGAAAAACTCTCTGGTTTTGAGGCTGCCTTTGTGGTTCCATTTCCCCTGAGTTGATTGGGGTATGGATCATGAAGCAGCCGGGTTTCTTTGACGTTGAAGAGCGGCTTGCCCCCCCCTTACCTGACCGGCAGGAGCTCTCCGAGACGGCTTGCGGGAAACCCTGCGACCATGGTTTCGAGGGTATTCCGCAGCCATTGAAATGGCTCAATTCCGTTAAGTTTCGCCGTTTCAATCAGTGAAGCGGCAATCGCCCAGCGATCAGCCCCGCCTTCACTCCCTGCGAACAGTGCATTCTTGCGCCCGAGCGCCACGGGACGAATAGCCCGCTCAACCGGATTGGTGTCGAGGTCAATACGACCGTCGTCGATGAAACGCTTCAGATCGTCCCAGCGGTTCAGGGCATAGCGGATGGCTTCAGCCAGCTTGCTGCGTGTCGGCAGAAACGGAAGTTTTCCGCTGAGCAATTTGTGGAGCGCCGTGACAAGATCCTGGCTGCGTTCCTGCCTTACGACCCGCCGATGGTCGGGCGGCAGGCCACGGATCCGTTCCTCAATCTGGTAATACCAACGGAGTTCTCCTGTGACTCATCTGTGATGTGACACGCACTGTCCTTTCTGATTCTCTTTATTGAGGAGGA
>NZ_JAJJND010000126.1 GCF_029759835.1 Acetobacter sp. AN02 | reverse complement strand
TGCCATGCCCGGAACCAGATCGTCGAACAACCTTGGCGCATCATGTCAATCGGACTGCGCAATTGGGCGCATAGGTTATAGCAATCAACGGTTGGTATTACCCATAAAACCCGTCCTCTCTCAGGTCGGATTATAGCTTAGACACCTGTCCGAAAAATGGGAGTCACCTCTGCCACTTGCTGCACAGGCCCCCGTCATTTTAGGCTCAAAGGACTGAACCGCCCCGGGATTGACGGTTACCAATCGTGCAAGCTTTGAGCCATGTCCGCTTCGGAGAAGCCCGCGGCTGCACATTGACGTCCGAGAAGAGGCGACTGCCGCCTGTCTGCTCCATCCTCAAGAAACAGACGGACGGCCATGGGGGCAAAGCGGTGCTGTCAGGCTGTACTGATGAGTTCATCGATTGCTCGCAAAAGCGCATCCTGATAGCGTTCGGGAATCACGCCCAACACGGGCCCAAGTTTGCTCGCTGGCACCGTCGCCAGGTCGAACGGGTTGGCAAAAACGTCATGCCCATCCACAGTTAGATGTGGGGTTAATGGATGATCTGGCGGCGCATTAGGCGATCGTCGGACCAGTGGCAGGACAACCCGCCCCACGCTACGGTCAAGACGGCTGCTTTGCACTTGAACCACGAACAGAATGTCCCGGTTGCGACCGGGGTTTGTATAAATGGCGAACTGCGGCATCGGTTAGAGGGTCGAGAACTCGTCGCTCAGGAAACCGTGGACGCCGTGAAGCGCATTGACGGCATCCAGCACGCTGTCGAGCTGTCTTTCCTCATCCGCACGTTGCGAGCGAACCTTGTCGACATAGGATGCCAGCAATTCCTCGACCGTCGCCGAGACGTTGGGGGTCAGGCTGCGCACTTGGGCAACCAGATCCGTGTTAAGCGACAGGTTGATCGCGCGGCGCGGAGCGGCCGTGTCATAGGCGGTGCGGAATGCGGTCATCGTTGTTCTCCCATACGCAGTCTATGCGTATAGACCGTCCTGTGCAATCATTACCCGGTGTCACTGTTCCAAGCCGTGTCCGCTATCGGGAAACGCTTCAACCACCCGCTATGACTGGCATGAGGCGGAAGCCGACTAAAGCCGTCTCTCAGAAACCAGTTAACAGCAGATCAATAGCCTGAGTGATTTCATCCTGATAAAGAGACAATGACGTCACGACTTTTTTCAGATCACGGTCAGATACAGCAGCCATAAACTGTGTCATCATAACGAACGACTGGTCATCGACTACAAAAACCGGATTCAGTCTCTTTGCCGGTTTGGGTGCCACTTTCTGTGACAAAAGCGGCACCACGATGCGGGTGCCCAACTCGTCCAGCAGGTCTGCCTGCACATCTAAAACGAAACGCGCTTCACCTCGTCCGGCCAAACAATACACATCAAAACGGGCCATTCAGAAGTTCCGATAATCCGCCAGAGGAAGACCATTCTTTTCGACATACTGTCGGGATGCTTCAAGGGAGGAGCGATTTTCTGCGAGCCATTGCTGAGCACGGACCGAAGCGATCGCTGACTTCAACCCCTGTTCGCAGGCCTGCGATATATTGAGATCAAGCGATTTGGCTTCTTCGAGTAACTGAGCAGGTAACGTCACATTAGTGGGACGACGTGACGGGGTGGTAGAATGCACGCGAACCATAGCTTTGATCCTATTTACATGAGAACTGAAACATAGCACATGTTTATGCGCATTTCCATGCGTATATTATCATCTCGATATATGCTTGCTTTCAGAAAACTCCAGCAATTCCTGTTACGTCTGACATGAGGCAGAAGCACCTCTTACCCCCTAACCGGCCGTCCAATCCTCAGATCGCACCCCATCTACCCTCGTAAATTCTCGTAAGTTTCCAGTCACAACGACAAGCCCCCTGCTTCGAGCGTGCCCGGCAATCATCAAATCGTATGGGCCGATGACACAGCCACGCTTTTCCAGCTCTGCCCTGATTTCCGCTGTATGGGCTGCGGCGTCATCATCAAACGGCAAAACAGACAGACGTGCGGCAAAATGCTCAACCTCACGTCGAATCTTTGCCGGATCGTGAGATTTTTCGGCTCCATAGAGAAGTTCGTAAAGCACGACATCCGAGATGCAGAGCGCCTCGGCGTTATCATTGAAACGCTCGCGCAAGCCTTGCGGACGATCACGTAGGACTCGGATGCAAAAATTTGTATCCAGAAGATAACGAAGCATCAGAAGCTTTCGCGTTCCTGCATCCTCGGCTGATCACGCTCAGGCAGTGGCGTGCCCGGCGCGGCAAAGAAATCGTCCCATGCGGCATTCGCAGGCGCGATTATACGACGCGCACCGTCCGGAATGATCACGACGTCTTTCAGGCTGACGTCAAATGCAACCGCTTTGGGAAGACGCACGGCCTGGGAACGATTGGACAGAAAGAGCGTCGTGCGGGTGAGCATCGCAACCTCCACTTGGGATATGCCGATAGTATATCCAAACTCTTGCCGGGTAGCAATGGAATTCGCTCGCCATACTGGCCAGACCATTTTCCCCCAAACCTGCTCTCAGGGCACAGCGATCAATGACCAGAACCCCAGTTTGCGCTTATGTGCGGTTTTCAGCCGGGTCATGAACATTTCATGGGATTCCATGCCTTCAGCCATGGTCAACATGGGTGCAAGTCGCAGACAGGACGCAAGATCCTTTGCGGCATAGGCGTAGTAACGGGAAAGCGCCCTGTCCAGCACGGCCTCGACCAGCAGGCGGTAAAGCAGTGTCGCTTCGTTGGGATAAGATTCAGATAGACGTTCCGCTGCCGGACGCAGCGTCCCGTAATCCCGTCCGTCCAGTTCCGCTGTGTGATCCCGCACGAGACGGGCAGCATCGTCGAGCGCTGGCCATTCCAGAAGAGTAGACAGGGCTGCGCTTCTATTCGGAAAATTCCGGATGTGATCGAGCGCCTGCTCTTCGGCGTCGATCGCATCATAATCACTGAGATGACGCTGATAGGCTTTCCAGTGCGGCAGGCTCAGGCGTTCCCGAAAAACGTTCCATCGCAGAGCCTGAGCTTTGTCTCGGTCTCCAACTGCCTCGTATGCTTCAATCCGCAGATCGTCGTTTTCCTTGTAAAAGTGAGAGTTCTCTTCAGTTTCCCGGTCGAGCCAGTCAAGTGCCTCCCGGGCGCGCCCCTTGTCCAGCAAGCGGCGTGCGACGTCGCCGGTATAGGCATACTGGCGGTCACTCAGGCTGACAGCCTCACTATATGCATCGACGTCGTCCATGGCATCGGCAAGATCCCGCAGGTGCCTGATCACCTGCATACGCGCGATGTCGGTATGATAATCCCCCTTCCCCTTTGATGCAGGCAGGTCGCGCAGTCGTGCCAGAAGCATAGTTCTGAGCATGGCTGCGCCCGTTTCGCCCAATGCCGTGCCGCACGCGGCGAGCAGACGATCACAGGTGCCATACCCGTCATCATCAAGCAGCGTGAGAAGGTCTGTGACAACGATGGCGGGATCCCGGTTGGCCTGTCGTCCCCAGAGAACGCCAAGATCAGAAGCGGCCTCCCGGAAGACGTCCGACAGGTATCCGGAACTGTCGTCCGAGCGCTCGTAGACGGATGGGGCAATCTCCACAAGCAGCCTCATGGTTGAAATGGCCTGCCCGACATCGGCAGAGGCAACGTCACCCAGGATGGATTGCCGCAAGGTATCAAGTTCAGCAGCCAGAGGACGGATCCGGTCCCAAGGCAGAAACCCACGGGAACGCTGGATCGTGCGCAGTCTCTTTTCGATCTCCTTGCCGAGTTTATCCTTCACGTGAACCGCCGTCAGCGCCATGCGAAGCTTGCGGGTCAGTGCGGTGTCCTGCCCTGCCAGTTCGAAGAGCAAGTCCGCAAGTCGGTCCGCACCAAGCGCCTTCAGATTGTCTTTCGTGACGGTCGTGCCGACTTTCGCTGAGGCACGGGACTTACGCAGGATGGGCTTCTCAACGGGATTTCGAGTCATGGCAGCAGGTTATGGCTCGTCCCCAGGAAGCGCAATCGCCCAGTGTTGGTCCGGCGTATCAGGGCCTTCCTCTCATCGGATACGCCCCTCCAAGCCGGACGGGCGTATCCGATGTCGGCTATTCACCCCCTGGTTTTCACCCAGAAGCGCCCGGTGGCGGTCCTTCGTGACTCCCATCCTGCATTTTTGAGGATTTCTGCAAGATCTTTTTCTGAGGGAGGGTCAATCACATTCTTTGCGATTTCTGCCAGTGTCGTTTTCATTTTCCCGGACAGAAAGCTCTCAACACTGACAGCCTTCTGCGAAGGGAGGGAAAGCGGTGGCGCATTGTCTTCCTCTATCTGGAAGCATGCTTCCTGCTCAATGAACTCTGCGACCCGATGCACGCCAAGAAATTTTACGCCCGCCAGACGATCATCGGCATAATAGGCGCTCCCGGCAGCATCGGCGAACATGTCCCATAGACGTTCTATGACCAGTGGAGGCAGGTATTGAACCATCGTGTGCCGGTTGATCGGTTGCCATCTGGGCACTTCATGATCTTCCCCTACGATGACTTCGATCGCATCCGTGCCGGCGTTAAAACGGATGCGGCCTTTCATTCCGGCCCGAATCTCTTCGCGCATTTCGCGGTTTTCATACATGATCCTGTTTCCTTCAAATTTATGGTCTATTTTGTGCGCAGCAGATGATGGCGGCCCTGTCGACCAAGGCATGAAGCGGACGCTAAGTGCAGGAAAACCGTTGTGGTCCAGTGGGACCTTTAAACAGTTGCGCGGGGCTGTTTCATGCCGTTTTGGTGTTGCCTGAAGTTGTGCATAATTGCACCCATCTGCCTGAAATTGCCTATTTGTCCCTGCCCTTTCACGGCGGCAACACGGGTTCGAATCCCGTACGGGACGCCAAGCTTTTCAATAGCTTGTAGCAGATTTATCTGAGAATCGTTGATTTTTGAGCCAATCCCGAGCCAAACTGGGAGAGGACCAATCGACGATGAGCAAAGCCCCGAAAGAGACCAACAAGGATCCGGTTTGTTGATTTTCGTTGAGAACTGACCCGGGATTTTCATGAGCAATTGACCCGGCCTGATTGTGTATGTCTCCTGTTT
>NZ_JAJJND010000125.1 GCF_029759835.1 Acetobacter sp. AN02 | reverse complement strand
AACAGTTCCCGCAGATCATGACGGCGTTGTTCCGCGTCTTCCTTCATCAAAAGAAGATACGGAATAATCAGAGACCACTCTTCTTCGTTGATATCAGATAGATATGATTTACGTGAATTATTCTTTCATCTGTTCTGAAATACTTACGCAAAGTGCATAACACCCTCTAGATGTTTGGTGTATTTTCTGCTCTGGCTGCGGCAGGAAATTCAGGCCCGGAGGGTGCCGATCCCGCTCGACAGTTCCTATTTCGGTAAGATGAAATATCTTACAGGTTCCGGCGATGTGCGCGACTCCGACGATGTAAGCCGTGCCATGGCTGAAATCATCCTGATTCTTCTTGGCCGCGGATTGATCAGACCACGTCATTATCCGCTTCTCGTGTCCATGATGGACGACTTTATTGCTGCAGCAGAACGCAATCGTCCGGGACTTGAGAAAACAGACGAGTTTTTCAGGGAATACTGCCAGAAGCGCGATGAGGTCGCAGATGGCAGACTGTGTCCGCCGATCGAGCCGACGAGTGAACAGAATCGTTTTGATTTTGCGAGCGGAAAAACACTCGCATACTTTCTTCTTGGGGAAACGGAACCCGATCACGAACTGTACACACAGATGGTTCGTACGGTCAGACCGCTTATGGGCTATCGCCCTTATTTCGCACGCACCCCCCCTATGCCCGCTCCCGTGCCCGGTCTCTCTGCAGTCGCGCCGGATGCTGCTGTCCTGAGAGAGTGGGAACGCGGAAAATAGAAAGCCCTGCGATCAGGGCGGGGGCGGATATTTCGGGATACACTGTTCACGCTGCGGTCGGGCGGATATGCTCTGCGCGCCTGTTCCCGTGATATTCCCGGAGCGTTTATGTCTTTTTCCGCGCGTCTTCTCTCCGCTGCTTTTGCTGTTTCTCTTGCTGCGGGCTCTTTTTTTTCGTGTCCGGCTTCTGCGGATCCTGTGATTCCTGACCGGGCGGCGCTCAGTGAGGTGAACGGGGCGGCGGCTCTGGGCTGGGTCCGGGCACAGAATCAGAGGACGGCCGGCGATCTTGAGTCTGATCCGCGTTATGACGGGTTTTACAGGGATGCGCTGTCCGCTCTTGAGAATCCGGAGCGTATGATCCGGCCTCGTTTTCTCAATGGCCGGGTCTGGGATTTCTGGCAGGATGCGCATCATCCGCGGGGTATCTGGCGTAATACGGTTCTGGCCTCTCTGAGCAATGCGCTTCCGGGGTGGACCACGCGTCTGGACATTGATGCTCTGGCGGCGCGGGAGAAGAAGGACTGGGTTTTCCGGGGTGCTGAATGTCTGGAGCCGGAGGAACGTTTCTGTCTGGTCGCTCTGTCTGAATCCGGGGAAGATGCTGTTACCCTCAGGGAATATGACACGCGGGCCGGTCTTTTCGTGCTGCACGGATTTACTCTTCCCCGGGGGCGGCAACAGGCGGTCTGGGTGGATCGCGACACGCTGCTTGTGGCGCGGGATCAGGCCGAGGATGGCAGCTTTCTGACGGCTTCGGGCTATCCGTTCAGTGTGCAGCTTTTGCGCCGGGATCAGCCCCTGAGCCAGGCGCATGAGGTTGTGCGTGGTGAGAAGACCGATGTTGCCTTGACGCCTCTGGTTCTGACGGATGATGACGGGCGCAGGGTTTTTCTGATCCACAGGGAGGTGACGTTTTTCGGCGGGCGTTATGCCGTTCTTGAGGGGACGGATCAGGGCGGGACACCTGCGCTGCGCTGGCTTGATCTGCCCTCCAGGAGCGAGATTCAGGGGCTTGTGCACGGGCGTCTTGTTCTGACGACGGCGGAGGACTGGACGCCGCAGGGCGGGGCGAAAATTCCTGCGGGCAGTCTGGTATCTGCCTCTCTGTCCGACCCCGGACGGGATGTCGATGTCATATTCACGCCGGATGCCACGCAGTCGGTTCAGGATGTCGGGATTACGAGAAATACTGTTGTAGTCTCCGTTCTTGAGAATGTGCGGGGTGCGGCTTTTGTTTTCTCCCGTGACGGGGCTTCCTGGAAAAAGCTGCGGCTGCCTCTGCCGGATATGTCTACGGTGCATGTTCTTGATACCGACCGGGCGTCTGATCATGCGTTTCTGACGGTTGAGGGCTATCTGACGCCGCCGGAGCTGTGGCTGACCGGGACCGGCGGGTCTCAGGGGACGGCTGAGAAGATCCGGGAGATGCCTCCCCTGTTTGATGCCTCAGCCATGACGGTCCGGCAGTTCCGGGCGACATCGTCGGACGGAACGAAGATCCCCTATTTTATCGTCAGTCCGAAAGATATGAGGAATGATGGCGGGAATCCCGTTCTGATGACGGCCTATGGCGGGTTTCAGGCAACCTATACGCCGCTTTATGCGCCGGAGATCGGGCGTCTGTGGCTGCAGCATGGCGGTGTGTATGTGGTTGCAGGTATTCGCGGAGGCGGGGAATATGGTCCTGCCTGGCATGAGGCGGGGCGCAAGACGCATCGTCAGCGTGTGTATGATGATTTCTTTGCCGTGGGGCGGGATCTTGTCAGCCGGGGCATTACGTCTGCCGCGCATCTGGGTATTCGCGGGCGGTCCAATGGCGGCCTGCTGGCCGGCGTGGCGTTCACGCAGCATCCGGAAATGTGGAATGCGGTGATTATCGGCGTGCCGCTGCTGGATATGCTGAATTACGAGACCATGGCGGCCGGGGCATCATGGGCTGATGAATACGGCTCCGTGTCCGTTCCTGCTGAAAAGGCGTTTCTGCAGAAGATTTCTCCGCTGCAGCATCTGCGGAAGGAAACGGACTACCCGGTGCCGTTCATTTTCACCTCCACGAAGGATGATCGTGTCGGACCGGTTCATGCCCGGCTCTTTGCGGCGCGTCTGAAGGCGCTGGGCAAGCCGTTTTTCTATTATGAGGATACGGAGGGCGGTCATTCCGGCACCGCCAATGCGAAAGAGATCGCGCATGAGCGTGCGCTTGAGGCGGTATATCTGACGCGCCGGCTGATGGAGGGGGCCGGTGCCACGAAGGGCGCCGGAAAGTAAGGCGGACTCCCCTACCCTGCGCCGACGGACCGGCGGGAGGGAGGGGGATCGGGTTTATCTGAGGCGGCCGGAGGGGCGGACTCTTTTATCGATCCAGTCCGCGACGCAGGAGAGTATGCTGCCCGAGAGGCCGTAGATTTCCGCCTGGTGCTGGCGGTAGAGCATGATGTGGCCCAGTCTTGCACTGAGGCCGCGCAGGAAGCCGCCGCCGAACACGGTGCCTCCGGGCAGGGCGGCCCATCCGTTATAGTCGCCCAAAGCCACGATCGCGCCTTTGTTACGAAACACGCAGGGCGGGATCGGCTTTTTACGGAGCAGCCAGTCCGGCAGGGTCCGTGCGAGGTGGTGGGCCTGCTGGCGGGCGACCTGGGCTGTCGGCGGCAGGGGTTCTCCCTGGATATAGGAACAGTCTCCGAGCGCGAAGATCCTGTCGTCGTCAATCGATTGCAGGTTCGGTTTTATCAGGATCTGGCCTGCCTTGCTCAGGGAGAGTCCGTCAAAATCCCTTGTGGCGTCCGGAGCTTTCACGCCTGCGGCCCAGACGCGCAGCCGGGCCTGGACAAAGGTTCCGTCCTTGAGACTCAGCCCGTTTTCCTGTGCGCCTGCGACCATTGCCGACGTCATGACCCTGATTCCGAGGCTTTCCAGCTCTTTTGTTGCGGCTGCCGAGACTTCTTCGGGGAAGCCCGGGAGGATGCGCGGGCCTGCTTCGAGCAGTGTGATTTTCTGGACCGGGCGGCGGTCTCCGAAGGAGTGCAGCGTCACGAGGTCGAGAGCCTTGTGCAGTTCCGCCGCAAGCTGCGTTCCGGTTGCGCCGCCGCCGACTATGGCGATGTCCAGTTCGTCTTCGGTTGCGAAGGCGCGGACGAGTTCCATGCGGAATCTGTCGTTAAAGCCGGTTGCGTCGGGGAGGCTGTCGATGAACAGGCAGTGTTCCTCAACCCCGGGTGTTCCGAAATCATTGGCGCAGCTGCCTATGGCGAGGATCAGGGCGTCGTAGGAGACCTTGCGCTCTCCGAGGACGATCTCGTTATCTGCGGAGCGGACGGGACCGAGCAGGGCTTCGTGGTTTTTGCGGTCGAGGGCGGTGATCTCTCCCGGCCAGAACTCGAAATGGTGGTTGCTGGCCTGTGCCATGAAGCTGACGCAGTCTCCCGAGCTGCTTGCCGTGCCTGCGGCAAAACAGTGCAGCATCGGCTTCCAGACGTGGGAGAAGCTTTTATCAATCAGCGTGATCCGGGCCTTTCCGGATTTTCCGAGATGATCGCCGAGGCGGGTGGCGAGTGCCAGTCCCGCGACGCCGCCTCCGACGATGAGTATCTCTGCTTTTTCCGCCATCGTTGCCTCCGGGTTGATCCTGATGTTCTGCCTTCTGCCCGGTTTTGAGTAAAGGCAGGGCTGCGTCCACAGACTGAACGGTATGGCTGGTGAAAGGTACCCTGCCGTTTTACGTTATGGTCCGTAGTTTGCGGAGTGCGGCGGTTTTATATGGTGCAGATCGGGAGGGGGAAGATCAGGTACCGGTTCCGGCCGGTGCCTGCAGGCGTTTCGTGAGCTGGGGTATTTCTTCTTGATTTCTTTGGGAAATCTTCCGGCTCGCGCTGGTATCATTTAATCGTCAGAATCATCGGGCTCCTCGCGGATGAGTTGCCTGTCTGAGTCCTGAAGGCTTCTCGAATCATCGTAGAAACGATCGTTTACACTTTTCAAAAAAAACCGTAAACGTCTTATCTCCATTAGATAATTCTAACAAATTAAAAACTATACCATATCTATATGATGTAATAGTTCCAACATACTCTCTTAAATATTTATCTGTTTTTTCAATTTCATTTATAAATTTTACAGTACCATCCTTTAAAACATTAATTCCAAGCACAATAAAATTTTCATTTTCTTATGCAAAGACCACATATTTCACAAATACATTTTTATAATTAATAATTGGTATATTTTTTTATCTATAAACTCCTTTGTTGTTCCTGATTTCAATGTAATTTCATTTTCAGGCTCTCCATATATTTTTTTATTTCTTCTATACTACGGCGTGTCGTCAGTTAAGGGCTGATACCAACCGTTTCTTGATCAGACTCACGGGGTACCCATTGGGCTAAAAA
>NZ_JAJJND010000124.1 GCF_029759835.1 Acetobacter sp. AN02 | reverse complement strand
GCATGCCTCGTTGTCCGCGCCAGCCCACGCAGACCCACCGCATCGTAATCTTCACGCAATGCCAACGCTCTGCCCATTTGGATGTCTCCCCGGTGCAACATCCGGTGAATCACAGGGCGATCCAAAACGATACCCTAAAGAAATCAAATATGAGTCAGGGCATCCCAGAGTTGGTATAAGATCAATCGTGTGAAACAGGTCGATATCCGGCACGCTCATTGAGCAAATATACGGGCAGGAGTAGTCTTTGGAAACAGGACGTTCCGGATAAAAACAAGATACAGGGCCAAGACTGCTTCCGATGCTGATAAAAAGACGATGCCTTGTGATGTCAGGTGCTGCAGGTCTTCTGGCCTGTGGCGTCGGGAGCCGGGCCTGTGCGCAGGACAGCGGGGTCGAGGTCATCCCCCTGTGGGAAAACGGACCGCCGGACGGCGGCGGGCCACAGGGGCCGCTGAATGTTTCTCACTACGGAGCGATCTCCAATATCGCCGTGCCGGTTCTGCAGGTTTTCCGTCCTTCCCGTCCCGGCGGAACAGCCGTGCTTGTTGCCGGCGGGGGCGGATATCGCAGGATCGGGATGCGCCGGGAGTCGGTCCCGGCAGCGATGTGGCTGAACCGGATCGGAATTACAGCCTTCGTCCTGACCTATCGGCTGCCGTGTGAAGGCTGGACAGACGGGCGGGAGGTTCCGTTTCAGGATGCGCAGCGGGCGGTGCGGATCATACGGGGCAGAGCCTCCTCATTCGGTATCAGGAGTGACAGGATCGGTGCGCTTGGTTTTTCTGCCGGAGGCCACCTGATGGGTATGCGTTCCGTCCGCCCGGACTGGAACAGCTACAGACCTGTCGATAAGCTTGATTCCGTTTCTGACGATTTCAATTTCAGCATGCTGCTTTATCCCGTCATCACGCTTGAGCCCCCCTATCAGAACACCCTTACACGCCGGTGCCTGGTCGGGAATATGCCGTCTGCCGAGGAAAGCCGGGCCTGGTCGGTTCAGTCCTGGGTACGCAGGGATGCCCCGCCGTTTTTTCTTGCACAGGCTGCGGATGATCCGATCGTCAATGCGGAGAATACGGAAATTTTTGAAAAAGCCTGCCGGAATGCAGGTGTCCCTGTGGTCAGGCATCTGTTCGCCAGAGGAGGGCACGGGTTCGGGATGGGTCTGCCTGGCGGAGAGACGGTGTCCTGGCCAGGTATGGCAGAGGCCTGGATGCGTGAACGGCAGCTGATTGCCTGAAGGGCTGTTCTGATACTGGAAAGGCCGGGGCCTGCGGGACTGAACGGTCCGGGCGCGATTATCTTTCGCCCGGACCATGGCCTGGTCTATCCGTCCAGTCTTGCCTTGAGGATTTCATTGACCATTGCAGGATTGGCCTTTCCGGCGGTCGCCTTCATGACCTGACCGACAAAGAAGCCAAACAGCTTGTCTTTCCCGCTTTTGTATTCTGCCACCTTATCGGCATGTTTTGCGATGATCTCATCGGCTGCCGTTTCTATGGCACCCGTATCGGTCACCTGACGAAGTCCCTTGCGTTCAACAACGTCTGATGCGGATTCACCGGTCTCGAACATCGTCTCAAGCACCTCTTTGGCGATTTTGCCGTTGATGGTGCCGTCCGCAATCATGTCGAGCATACCGCCAAGAGCATCGGCACTGACCGGACTTTCCTCGATGCCCCTGCTCATCCGGTTCAGGGCTGCGAAGAAATCTCCCGTCATCCATGCTGCGGCGGAGCGACCGTCACGGCCTTTCGCAACGGCTTCATAGAAATCCGCCGTAGCCTGCTCGGCCACCAGAACCCCTGCATCGTAAGCGGTGATGCCGTACTCGGTCTGGAACCTTGCACGCTTCTCATCCGGCAGTTCCGGAAGGGCGGCGGCAAGCTCATCGACCCAGGAGCGTTCGATCACCAGCGGCAGGAGGTCGGGGTCCGGGAAGTAGCGATAGTCATGTGCGTCTTCCTTGGACCTAAGCGAACGTGTCTCTCCCTTGCCCGGATCGAACAGACGGGTCTCCTGATCAACCTCTCCGCCGGATTCCCATATCTCGATCTGGCGCATGGCCTCGATGGGGATGACCTGTGTGACAAAACGGATTGAGTTGACGTTCTTGATCTCGCAACGCGTGCGGAACGCCTCTCCGGTCTTGCGGACCGACACGTTCACGTCAGCACGCATGGAGCCTTCCTCCATGTTGCCGTCGCAGGTGCCGAGATAACGCAGGATCTGGCGGAGCTTGCGCAGATAGGCTCCGGCCTCTTCCGGCGAGCGGATATCAGGCTCGCTCACGATCTCCATCAGGGCAACACCGGCCCGGTTGAGATCGACGAAAGAGCGCGTCGGATCCTGATCATGCATCAGCTTGCCCGCGTCCTGCTCCAGATGCAGCCGCGTGATACCGATTTCCCGCGTGGTGCCGTCGGCAAGCTCGATCTCGATCTTTCCCTCGCCGACGATCGGATGGACGAACTGGCTGATCTGATAGCCGGTCGGAAGATCGGCATAGAAATAATTCTTGCGATCAAAGCGGCTCATCAGATTGATCTGAGCCTTCAGGCCCAGTCCGGTCCGGACGGCCTGCGCGACACATTCATGATTGATCACCGGGAGCATTCCCGGGAAACCGGCATCGACGAGGCTGACCTGGCTGTTCGGTTCACCACCAAAAAGCGTGGAGGCGCCGGAGAACAGCTTGGCCTTGCTGATGACCTGAGCATGAACTTCCAGACCGACAACGATCTCCCAGGCGCCGGTGCTGCCTTCAATGGTCCAGGTCATGCTGCAACTCCCGCATGGATATCCGGTCTCGCTGTGAAACCGGCTGCCTTTTCCAGAACGGAACCGGCTGCGATCAGTGTTTCCTCGTCAAAATGTCTGCCGATCAGCTGCAGACCGAGGGGAAGCCCTTCCGCGTTCAGCGCTGCCGGAACCGACATTGCAGGAACACCTGCCATGCTGGCCGGAACAGTGAAGATATCGTTGAGATACATCTGCACCGGATCATCGGGCTTTTCATTGATTCCGAATGCGGTCGTCGGTGCGGTCGGTGTGAGAAGAACATCCACCTCCTCAAACGCATTTATGAAATCACGGCAGATCAGCGTACGGATTTTCTGGGCTTTGAGATAATACGCATCGTAATATCCGGCAGAAAGCACATAGGTGCCCATCAGGATACGGCGGCGGACTTCCTCGCCAAATCCGTCATGACGCGTTTTCTCATACATCTCGTCAAGACTGTCTCCGGGCACGCGCAGTCCGAAACGCACGCCGTCATAACGTGCGAGGTTGGACGAACACTCCGCCGGAGCGATGATGTAATAGGTGGCCAGACCATACTCCGTATGGGGAAGAGAGACATCACTGACCTCACATCCCGCGTCTTTCAGCCACTGAATGCCCTTCTCCCAGACGGCCTGCATTTCCTCAGATAGCCCTTCGGACCGGTATTCCTTCGGGATGCCCACGCGCAGGCCCTTCACGGAGCGGTTTACGGCGGCGCGGAAATCGGGAACCGGCTGTTCCGAACTCGTGCTGTCCCTCGGGTCGAACCCGGCCATGGCGCCGAGCATAATGGCGGCGTCCTCGACCGAACGCGTCATCGGTCCGGCCTGATCCAGAGAGCTGGCAAAGCCGATCGTTCCCCAGCGGGAGCAGCGGCCATAGGTCGGTTTAAGACCCACGATGCCGCAATAGGCTGCGGGCTGACGGATGGAGCCGCCTGTGTCCGTGCCTGTGGCCCCCATGGCGATGTGCGCGGCCACGGCAGCGGCAGATCCGCCGGATGACCCCCCGGGGACCAGAGGCGTTGCATCACCCGTGCGATGCCAGGGACTCTCGACCGTGCCGAAGAAGGAGGTCAGATTGCCCGACCCCATTGCGAATTCATCCAGATTGGTCTTGCCGAGGAATACGCCGCCCGCATGAAGCAGTTTCTGCGTGACGGTGCTTTCATAAGGAGGAACAAAATCACTGAGAATTCTGCTGGCTGCCGTGGTCCTGATCCCGGCCGTGCAGAAAAGATCCTTGATCCCCAAGGGAATGCCCGTCAGCAGCGGCGCATCGCCTTTTGCAAGAGCCTCATCGGCGGATCGCGCCGCGGCTCCGGCGCTCTCACTCGTGATGGTGATATATGCGTTCAGGCGGGGATTGAGCGCCTCTGCGGCCCCGATATGGGCACTGACAAGTTCACTTGCGGAAAAATCGCGGCGGCGCAGGCCGTCAATCGCGGTTGTTATGGTCAGGTCAGTCAGCATTATTCGACCACTTTCGGCACGGTAAAGAACGCACCGGCACGATCCGGGGCATTCGACAGGATATCCTCAGCACGGCCACCATCGGTGACCACGTCCTCACGCTGTCGCAGCGTGACATGCTCCGTGCCGGTCATCGGCGGGACGTTCTCCACGTCCACCTCGTCAAGCATCCCGATCCAGTCGAGAATGCTGCCCATCTGGACACGGACCGTCTCCAGTTCCTGGTCGTTGAGGCCGATTCTGGCCAGTTTTGCAACACGCCTTGCTGTGGCGGGGTCGAGCGCCATACGTCAGTAACTTTCCATCACAGAGATAAAATGCTGGCTTTCACCGGTCAGAGAGGACCATACCCTTACCTCATGACGCTGTTCAACATACCAGACCTGTTTGCCCGCCTCCTGCCTGAAGAACGCCTGATCGGACTTGATCCCGGCCAGCGCCAGGTAGGTGTTGCACTCACCGATGTCCGCAGACGTGTGGCCTCTCCCTATGCCACGCTCAGGAGAGGGAAACTTTCGGTCATGGCCGCGGAAATCCGCGCGATTGCAGATAAGGAAGGGGCGGGGGGGCTTGTTGTCGGTCTGCCCCTTTCCCTGGATGGCAGCTTCGGCCCCGCCGCGCAGGCAAGCCGGGACTGGACTATCGCCTTGTCAGACATGACAGGTCTGCCTGCGGCAAACTGGGATGAGCGTCTGTCCTCAAGCGCCGTGAACCGTGCGCTGATTCAGGAGGCCGATATGACCCGTACCCGTCGGCAGGAAGTGGTGGATCGTGCAGCAGCGGCCTACATGCTCCAGGGCGTCCTCGATTTCGTCAGCTATCAGGAGGAATACAGGCAGTTCTGAACGGAGACGGATATGCTCGGATCTCATGCTGACCAGCATCAGCCGGGGAGGGCGACAGTCCGGGATATCCGGTGATGCGCCTGAGAAATTACATATAGCCGTTCATGACACATGTATATGAAGCCTGCTTTTCGTTTCCGTCTTTCGCCCGCGCCGTTATGTAGGGCCCAGGTTCTGTTGACAAAAGATCTTCTCAGACTGGCTTGGACGTGATTCAACGCTGGTCTTTACGGAGACCTGTGG
>NZ_JAJJND010000123.1 GCF_029759835.1 Acetobacter sp. AN02 | reverse complement strand
AAAACAGTCTGCACAGGAAGCCGGAAAGTACAACACTCACGGCACACGCGCAGCCCTTAATTGACGACACGCCGTAGCTCCGTCCGGCATCTGTATCCGGTCGGGGAGGCATAAAGGAACAGTCCTGCTCCCGCCTGCAAAGACATGATCAGATTCCTGCTGATCACGATATAGAATGTTGCATATCTGTCCGTTTAGTGACGTAGTGTCCCCGCTCATAAAAACAGAGGAGACGCAGGGCGATGGACATCAGGGCAGCCGTAGCTTTCGAGGCAGGAAAACCGCTGGAAATCGAAACGGTCCGGCTCGAAGGTCCGCGCGAGGGAGAAGTCCTGGTCGAGATCATGGCCACCGGCCTGTGTCACACCGATAAGTTCACGCTCTCCGGCGCAGATCCCGAAGGCCTGTTCCCTGCCATTCTGGGCCACGAGGGCGCGGGCATCGTGCGTGAGGTCGGGAAAGGCGTCACGAGCCTGAAGCCCGGCGATCATGTGATCCCGCTCTACACACCCGAATGCCGCGAATGTAAGTCCTGCCTCTCCCGCAAGACCAATCTCTGCACGGCCATCCGCTCCACCCAGGGCAAGGGGGTCATGCCGGACGGAACGTCGCGCTTCTCTTTCAAGGGCAAGCCCGTTCACCACTATATGGGCTGCTCCACCTTTGCGAATTTCACCGTCCTGCCTGAAATCGCGCTGGCAAAAATCCGCGAGGATGCCCCTTTCGACAAGGTCTGCTATATCGGCTGCGGCGTCACGACGGGGATCGGTGCCGTGCTCTTTACCGCAAAGGTGGAGGCAGGTTCGACAGTTGTCGTCTTCGGCCTTGGCGGTATCGGCCTGAACGTGATCCAGGGCGCGAAGCTGGTCGGTGCGGACATGATCGTCGGTGTCGATCTCAATCCGGACCGGGAGGCCATCGCCCGTAAATTCGGAATGACGCATTTCGTCAATCCGAACGATCTCGGAAAGGACGGAGACGTCGTGGGTCATCTCGTCGAGCTGACGGGCGGCGGCGCGGACTACTCCTTCGAGTGCGTCGGCAACACCACACTGATGCGCCAGGCGCTGGAATGCGCCCATCGCGGATGGGGCGTCTCGACCATCATCGGCGTCGCAGGGGCTGGCCAGGAAATCAGCACACGCCCCTTCCAGCTCGTCACGGGACGTCGCTGGATCGGATCAGCCTTCGGCGGTGCGCGCGGTCGTACGGACGTTCCGAAGATCGTCGACTGGTATATGGATAACAAGATCAATATCGACGATCTCATCACCCGCAAGCTGCCTCTGGAAAAAATCAACGAGGGCTTCGCGGAAATGGGCAAGGGAGACAATATCCGGACTGTCGTCGAATTCTGAGGCCGATGACCTCGGCACAGGACAGAGCGCGGATACTCGAAGAGACTCTTCTGGCCTCGGACAGCGCAACACGCGTTCTGGAGTCATACATTGCCGGTGCAGGGGAGCAGGGCCCCCTGCGTGCCGTAAGGCAGAACGGTCCGGCACAGCCCTGCCCCGCAGAGCTTGCCAAAGCCCTCGGGGCGGTCGGAAAAACTCCGGAATACCGCCGGGTGCGCCTGATCTGCGGCCGGTTTACACTGTCCGAGGCAGAAAACTGGTATCTCCCGGAATATCTTTCCGCAGAGATGAACCGGCAGCTTGAAACAACGGAAATTCCGTTCGGTCAGGTCGTCGCTGCCCTCGGCTTCTCCCGACGCCTCATCCGGCGTGAGAGAACTGAGGCCGCAGACAGCCCGATCCTCTTCCGGCACCAGGCCGTCCTTCTGAACCGGGACGGACGCCCGTTCAGCGCCGTATCGGAAGCCTACAGACGCGACGCCGTCCTCGGCATCGCGTCCCGCACGCCGTAGGGTTCAGCCGTCGCGACGGTCGCGCAGCTTCACATATGCGATCTGCGCGTGTTCAACACAGTAAGGCTTTCCCGGAATCGGAGTCGCGCCGCAGAAATGGAAATCCGGATTTCCCGGATCTCCGATTGGCCAGCAGCAGCCCGTATTCCGACGGCGCGGTTCCGGCTCTGCCACCGCATTACGGGTAGGTGTTTTCGGCGTGACCTGACGCGGGGTCGCTGCCGGACGCGGGGCCGGGCGCGGCTCCGGCGGAACATCGCGCCTGGCTTTCGCCTCAGGCGCCACCGCGACGGCAGGAGCATCAGCCTTCACCTCAGCGGAAACCGCAGGAGGAGCAGGTGGTTCCGCAGGAGCAGCGGGTGCCGCGACAACGGGTTCCACCGGAGCAGCCGGCGGAGTGTCTGAAGGTGTGGCCGTTGCGACAGGAGCCTCAGCAGGCGGAGCCGCCTCCTTCCTCGGAGCCTTCGTTTCAGCCGGAGCGGCTGTCTTCTCTGAAGGTCCGGCGGCTTTTTTCTGCCGGATCGGAGAGGGGCGGGCCGGCAGACTCAGTCTGTGTGCCTTGCCGACAACGGCATTTTTCGTAAAGCCGAGGGTGCGGCCGATTTCAGCGGTCGAAAGCCCCTGATCCCAGAGTTCTCTGAGGCGGGCAATCGTCTCGTCGGTCCATTCCACCATGACGGGTCTTATTCTCCTGAAGCGGCGCGGCGGTCCGGCACCGCCCTGAAAACCTTAAAATAAAGACCACCCCCTCCCGCCGCAAGCAGACTCTGCAGGGCGGCCGGAAAACAGGAGGTCCGGGACTGAGGGAATACCGGCGATCAGACCGGGATCAGAACCACTTTTCCCTTCCGGACACCAAGGGCAATCTCTCCCCGGCATAAAGCCAGGGCATCCTGTCCGAATATCTCCTTCCGCCAGCCTTTAAGGAACGGCAGAGGCTGATCGGGATCTGAGGCCAGCCGGTCAATATCCTCCGAAGAAGCCACCAGCCGCGGCGCCACGTCACGCTCCTCACTCCGGGCTGCCAGCAGCACTTTCAGCAAAGCTGTCAGAGCCGGGGAGGGACGTACCGCATCGGCCTGGCGCTTGCGCGGAACCAGGGGAAGCTGATCGTCCGGCAGCGCCAGAGCCTCCCCGACCACGTCCAGAACAGCCTGCCCCGAAGCACCTTCGGCAAATCCGCGCGTCACCCCTCGCACGCGCGCCAGAGCCCCGGCCGTCCGGGGCGTGGTCGCTGCAATCTCCAGGAGGCTTTCATCCCGCAACATACGCTGGCGGGGAATGTCCGCCCGCTGCGCCTCACGCTCACGCCAGGCCGCCACGGCCTTCAGAACACCCAGCATACGGCGGTTGTTCGTACGCGCCTTGAGACGCTCCCACTGCCGCTCCGGATCGGCAATCAGAAGCTCCGGTCGCGACAGGGCCTCCTGCTCGGCCGCTACCCAGGACGTCCGCTTCTCCTTCTCAAGCTGCTTCGTCAGCGCCTCATACACATCCCGCAGATGCGTTACATCGGCGGCGGCATAGGCCAGCTGCGCCTCAGAAAGAGGCCGAACCGACCAGTCCGTAAAGCGATGGCTCTTATCGATCACAACCCCGGTCACGGATCCGACCAGGCTGTCATATCCGACCTGATCGCCATATCCCGCCACCATGGCCGCGACCTGCGTATCAAATACCGGCGCGGGAAGACGACCGAACAGATGCAGGAAAATCTCCAGATCCTGACGGGCGGCGTGAAACACCTTGATCACACCCTCAGCATCAAACAGCCGCGTCAGAGGCGTCAGATCAATCCCCGGCGCGCAGGCATCGATCAGGACGACATCCTCCTGTCCAGCAATCTGAAGCAGACAGAGCACCGGCCAGTAGGTCTGCTCGCGCAGAAACTCCGTATCGACAGTCACATAGGACTCGGCAAGAAACCGGTCCACGGTTGCGGAAAGATCTTCCGTTTCAGTGATAAGGCGGGGAACCGGCGCGGGCCGGGAAGATGTGTGAGCCATGCGCTCTCCTCTACACCGCCGTGCGGCCACAGGAAAGAATTGACGACGCAGCATCGCGTCTGACACATCCGGTCCGTTTCAGACCGGAGGTTTCATCCATGTCCGCACCCCATGACGACGGCTCACAGACCCTGACCCAGCTTGGACGTCACGTTCCCGCACCGTCCTCCCCGGAAGAGGCCGTGCTCGAGCGCGTCCCGGCGCCGCATCAGGGCCGGAACTATGTGGTGCGCTTTACGGTGCCGGAATTCACCTCGCTCTGCCCGGTCACGGGACAGCCGGATTTCGCCCATATCGTGATCGACTACATTCCGGGTGAATGGATCGTGGAGAGCAAATCCCTCAAGCTCTACCTCACCAGCTTCCGCAATCACGGCGCATTCCACGAAGCCTGCTCCGTGCAGATTGCCACAACCCTGGTCGAGCGCCTCTATCCGGTCTGGCTCAGGATCGGGGCCTACTGGTATCCGCGTGGCGGCATGCCGATCGACGTGTTCTGGCAGACCGCCCCGGCCCCCGAAGGAGTCTGGGTCCCGCCCCAGGACGTCCCGGGCTACCGCGGCCGGGGCTGAAAAGACAGAAAGCCAGCCTCACACCCAGACCATCCGCCGTCGCGTCATGCTGCGGCGGATGGTCCCCGCTCATGCCCCGATACAGGACGCACAGAGTCCCTCGATCTCGACAGTACTGTGCTGGACCCGAAAGCCGATGCTGCGGGTCGCCTGAACCGTAGCCGCGATAATACCGGAATCCTCCAGCTCCGTCACACCGCCGCATGTCCGGCAGATCAGGAACTGGGTGGCATGCATGCCCTCTCCCTCATGATCACAGCCGTGGTGATCAAGAATATGCGTGCAGGGCACAAAGGAGGACAGACGTTCGATCTTGTGGATAAGCCCCTGCTCCAGAAGAAAATCCAGCGCACGGTACACGGTCGGCGGGGCCGCTCCGGCATGGCAGGCCTGGAGATGCGTCAGAATATCATACGCACCGGCAGGCTTCCCCGCCTCAAGCAAAATCCCGAGAACCTGTCGCCGCAGGGGGGTGAGCTTCGTGCCGTTCCGGCGGCAGAGATCACCAGCCCGTTCGAGAAGCTGCTCCGCTCCGGCACTGAAAGCGGGAAGGTCGCTGTCTTGTGGTGAGGACGTCATATCCCCTTTCTAGGGGATGTCTTCGCCAGGGGCCAGAGAGTGAAAACTCCGGAAAGAAGCGCTCAGAACAAAGCCGTAATGTTGCAGCACAGGCAGAAATATCAGACATGAATGATATCATGCGCATGTTCGGGAATATTCCCGGGATTCTGTCCGTTCAGCAGGGCCGCACCCCGATGACTGAAAATCCGCATCACTGAACGGAACCGAGAGGATTTTATGAAGAAAACCTTCTTTATCTTTTCTGCATCCGCCGACACTGTAATACCAACCGTTGATTGCTAGAACCTATGTGCCCAATTGCGCAGTCCGATTGACATGATGCGCCAAGGTTGTTCG
>NZ_JAJJND010000122.1 GCF_029759835.1 Acetobacter sp. AN02 | reverse complement strand
TTGTCATCCCATCAACCCCAAGCCATAAAAAACGGGAACTCTCCTTTTGAGTGGATACAAAAAAGGGGGCACGTCACGCTCCAAAGCCAACGAAGACTTCATGGAAAAGCAGGGTTTTGTCTCAAAGGTTCACAGAAAAAAGCCGCATCTCAAGCTTATGCTCCAACATATCCAGAAATCGAATGCTGGAAAGTCGGTGATCCGATCCCGCGTCGAGCACGTCTTTGCCGATCAGAAATCGCAAATGGGTTTGTTCGTCCGAACTATCGGTATCACCCGGGCCACCATGAGGATCGGTCTGGCCAATATCGTCTACAATATGCGCCGCTTCCTCTTCCTGGAGCGGATCAGTACCGCAGCATAGCAATCCAGAGGGTAACACCCACCGATCCGCTCAAAACGCAGATCAAAAGCGACCAAAAAAACCGTCAATCAAAGCGCCAAAACCCAGAAATTACTCACCAAGAACATCAATCAACGGTTCTTCGATCCCTCCACGTCACTAACAAGGCCTTTTATGGATAACCTTCTCTACCCTTCCGGAAGCGTCAGCAGTCTCTTGGCTCTGACGATTTTCGTGTTTGCATTCCTAAATGGTTCTCCATGGGTGGTGCTATTTCCGCGCGAGAAATTTACCGGTCGTATTATGTTCGGACCGGCAATCGGAGTGGCTCTCATCGCCATGTTCTTTATCCCTTGGTCATGGTTTCTCGGCTTCGGTGTTATTCAGTCGTGGAGTGGACTGCTCGTAGCGACGTTTATCAATATGGCGATCTTCAAATGTATAACGAAGAGCTATGAAGACATAAAGGCGGACATCCGTGTTCTTTTTTCTGATTACACTCCCCATCTTTTTGTCATTGGCATGCTCAGTGTCATCGCCGGCAGCGTAGATCTGGTGAAGTTCCATAATCATGGAGAGACCTTCCGACTGGCCAGTCCCATTACAGACCATGTGAAGGTTAACATCATTCAGAGTTTTCGTGCTGAAGGCTTCCCTCTGAAAAACCCCTTCGCCAACGTAGGCGGAGAAGATCGGCATTTTCCCTATTATTTCTTGTGGTACATGCTCGCAGCCGTCACATCCTGCCTATACCATGGACTGTCCTCGGCATGGGAAGGCGACATGGCGATGACAATAGTTACCGCTTTTGTGTCCCTTCTGACTATTCTTGGACTGTCGGTCAGCCTGAGCCGTGATTCTGTCACGAAGCGTTCATCAGCGTGGTGGTGCCTGTTGCTGTCCATCAGCGCATCACTTCTCCCATTCATTTCACTGGTCATCACATGGCCGACAATCTGGCGAATCCTAAGCGCTGAGCATTCACTGGAAACGTGGCTGCAACAGGTCTCGTGGGTGCCGCAACACATGATGGCAGGACCACTCGTTATCCTGTCTCTGCTTCTTACGACAGGCCTCGGATTGGTCAGGACCAGATCGTCGTTCTGGACAACTATCATTCTGATAGCAATCCTTGTCTCTGCCGGTTTTGGAATGTCAGCGTGGGTTGGCGGGTTTGCGTTCCTTTTATCCGCCGTGCCTATCGCATTGTGGGAGATCGCCCGCTCGAAAGGGGAAACCAGACGTCGCGTGATTATAGGATGGTGCGCAATAGGAGTCTGTTCCGCCATTCTGGCGATCCCTTCTCTGCTATCGCAGATGGGGGCTGCCGTGCCGGGACAGCCTCCAATAGGTATTCGCCCATGGCATGTTCTCGCATTCGTCCCGACATCCAGTCTACTTAACCATATTGCTTACTGGGTGCTTTTCCTGCCTCTGGCGATGGGCGGGATTTACATCCCCTTTCTTCTGTCAGCCAAAGGTGCCATACGTCGCAGCCCGGACGTTGCAGTTCCTCTGGTCTGCATCAGTATCATGTCATTGTCCGTAAGCTGGCTGATGGAAAGCCGTATCGCAAACAATGATCTAGGATGGCGGGCTGCTATTCCGGCGATCCTCTCAATGATGGCGGTTGCCGCCGCTGGTCTGGCCGAGAACTTTTCCATATTGGCCCAGAAAAATGGATCTGGCTTGATGCCCAGAATGTCCGTGATCCCCTGTATCATGCTGATTACGGCCTCATTCCCATGGGGTATATACGAGATCAAACGCAATGTAATGGGAGACTCCCTCCTCGTGAAGATACGGGTAGAAAACGCCTACTGGCTAGCACTGCGACATACCGGATCGGCCACGGATCGTGTCTTGACATCCCCTTCACTGTATCGCGACGCCGAGTCATGGCCGGTAAATGTGGGGGGGGGGCTAATGACAGAGCGCAAGTCGTGCTATTTATCCTACGACTACATGCGGTCATTTTCGGCGCATTGGCCTTCCGGCTTTAGCGATGAAGTGCAGCGGCGCATCACTGACTTCTATAATGGAGATGTCGAAGCTTCTGACATGAGATTCCTACGTGACCGCCTAGGGTGCAGGGTGATTGGGATCACGTCTAACGAGAAGGTCTGGAAGAAAGCGAGTTCGAAGGATATCCCATTCTACCATCAAGCGAAAAATGGGCACGGATGGATCATCATGATTGCGAATGACCTGTCATAATTGTGATAATATCCCAAGGCTGATAAGGGATCGTTCCAATTCCTGAAAGGTGTCCGATGAAGCCATCTGTATTTGGTCTTGCTGTTTTCAGTGTAACGCTCACTGCGTTCGCTCAGATCGCTCTCCGCAAGACGATGCTGACGATTGGCATCATCCCATCTTCCATTGCCGCGGTTCCGGGTTTCCTCCTGTCATTGATTATGAACATGTGGTTCATCGGGGGCATGCTGTGCTACGTGGTGAGTATCGGTGCGTGGATGACCGTTTTGCGCACATCCGAAGTCAGTCTCGCCTATCCGCTCTCGTCTATCGGTTTCTTGATTACTGCACTGATTGGATATTTCTTCATGCATGAGCATGTGAACGCGACACGTCTGGCCGGCATCGCGATCATTGGCGCAGGTATCGTTATCATTTCGAGAAGTGCATAACATGTGACAGACCTGAAGTCTGCCACATGTTGCTTGGCCCGTTAATCTAGGCTCAGAAAATCCCCGCACAGCGCAAGAGCTTCCGAAAGGTGTCTTTGCCACGCTGGTAGGCTTTGTTGCGCAAATACCGGCCAAGGATTCCCTGTTTGAGTTCAGTCTGTTAGCTGGATATGATGAGCAAGCCGAACCCCACGCGCTACCAAACGACGAACTGGTCCTCCTACAACGCAGCACTGAAGAAGCGTGGATCTCGGACGGACTATCTGGAGACGGTAGAACGATTATCATCGACGAAGTCACGTCGAGGCAAAGATGTACTGCATCAAGCTGCTGGGGCAGCGTCTGACAGCGCGCGATTTCGACCGCCAGATCGCCAAATTTCACATCCGTGTTGCTATCCTTAACCAATGCACAGCACTCGGAATCCCTCTCACGCCGATAGACTGAATTGTGCAACAGAGCCCTTTCTGGCGACAAAAAGCTGAACCAGTTATATCAAAATATTCAGGCAGAACAGGATTTAGAGCTAGTATGCGTTTCAAAGACATAGTGGCTGAGTGCCGTCCGCATCAATATCTCAAGAATGGCTTCGTTATTATCGGTCCGCTGTTTTCCGAACATTGGTCCGCAGATCTTGCGATCAGGACGGCACTAGCCTTTACCGCGTTCTGTGCAATGTCCAGTGCCGTCTATTGCTTCAATGATATTCTGGATATTGCCGCAGATCGCCTGCACCCAACGAAATGTCGCCGACCTGTCGCCAGTGGCGCAATCCCCATTAATGTTGCGCGGGGATTAGCCGCAGGCCTCGCCTGCTCCGGCCTTGTTTTGGGAGCCCTGGTTAGCCAATGGGCGGTTCTGTTTGTTCTGTCCTACGCCATCGTCAATCTTTGCTATTCCTTCATGTGGAAGCACGTACCCGTCATAGATGTTTTCCTGATATCCACTGGTTTTATGCTGAGACTTCTAACCGGAACGCTCGGTCTTGGCATTGTTACATCAGACTGGATTTTGCTCTGTGGCCTTATGCTCACCCTGTTCCTCGGGTTTGCCAAGAGGTATGCAGAACTCAGATCACTCATAATAAGTAAAAAAAATGAAAAACTTTCAACAAGAAAAGTTCTTGTAAACTATACACCTGAAATGATCGAGCAGTTTATGACTATAAGCGCTGCGTGCACGATCATATCATATAGTCTTTACACAGTATCTCCAGAAACAGTATCAAAACATCATACAAATTACCTTATAATTACAGTTCCATTTGTAATATACGGCATTTTCAGATATTTATTCCTGCTTCATAAACGTAATGGCGGACAAGATACCGCGAAAGACGTTCTGTTCGATCGCCATATGCTTGTCACAGGAATAATCTGGTTCATCATCGCACTTCTGGTCCTGATCAATGCCTAATTCTGAGTTCATTACAGATACCGATGTGCCTCCTGGATCACTGGTTTTGTTCGATTTTGACGGAACACTAAGCTCTCGGGACAGCCTGCTCCCCTTTCTGCATTATGCACTCGGAACAATTGGTCTGGTTAAGACTCTTTTAAAAGCGTCCCCTTGGCTCGTCGGATACGCCCTGCGTCTGATCCCAAACGATGTCGCCAAAACACGGCTACTGAGCGCAGCCTTTCTAGGAGAAAATATCTCCGTATTGAGGGAAAAAGGGCAAACTTTTGCCAAAACCATTCTCCCTAGTATGCTCCAGCCGTATATGATGGCGCGTCTGGCCGGATACCAGAATGCTGGATGTTGCTGTGTTCTCGTCAGCGCATCTCTGGATTTGTATCTTCAGCCTTGGGCAAAATCTGTGGGTATGACCGCAGTGCTTTGTTCGTCCCTGCGCTGTGATTTGGCCGGGAGGATCGCAGACGGATTCAAGGACAAGAACTGTCATGGAGAGGAGAAAGTTCGCCGGATTCAGGCTTTTCTTAAGGAACAAGCTTCAGGCCCCCCGCCTGTCATTCTGGCTTATGGAGATACACGGGGAGATATTCCTATGATGGAACTGGCCAACCAAGCATGGTGGGTCAGATCTCCTTCTGTTTATAAATTTATCAAATAACAAGAGGAATTCGATGGGTTAAAAGCCTCTTGGTATTGAGGCCTATACTGTGATTCTATTTTTCGGTTCTGATTGGAAAAACACGATCCTTATTCATAGGAAATTTTATCAATGAATATGTGTTTCTGACGTAATTGGTAGATGGAGTGTTTTGACATCCATATTATTGGATCCAGTTTAACCGACCTTCTGTCCACACGCAAATTTCTCAGAGTAATACCAACCGTTGATTGCTAGGGCCTGTTAGATCTTGAAATACTTCCCATATTGTATGGATGGAAGAAGGAGACGGAACAGGCACTTTTACGGA
>NZ_JAJJND010000121.1 GCF_029759835.1 Acetobacter sp. AN02 | reverse complement strand
AATTTCGGGCGAAGACTCAAGACCCTCAGTGGCCTTACCCCTTACGAATACGTCTGCAAAATCTGGACTTCAGAGCCGGAAAGATTCATCATCAATCCAACCCATCAAACCCCGGGACTAAACATCTAAGTGTGGTCAATATCCGCGAAACTACAAGCCCAGTTCTTAATCATCGTAACAGTAACCGAGAGGATCATCGGTCCGACAAACAAACCTGCCAGCCCCAAAGTAGCCAATCCACCTACCGCTCCTATCAGAATCAGCCAAAAGGAGATGTTTACATACTTACGAATTGCAAATGGCTGTAGGAAGTTATCACAGATCACGGTCAAAAAAGCGAATGGGACAAGAACCAGTGACGGGATAAGTCCATATGAAAAATATGCCCATACTACACAAGGAATCATGATGATAGATGCGCCAACCTGAAGAAGGCAGGTCACAAAAACAATAGAAATAACGACACTGATCCAAGACATTCCCGCAGCGAAAAGGCCGATCGCGACGATTATCGTTTCAATAATCGCCGCTGCGGTAACGCCTAATGCTACGCCACGAATTGTCTGTTTAGCCTGCTCTAACAGACTGACTCCGGTAGATCCTGCTACGCCATAAGAAAGCTTTATGCATAGGGAATGAATAGCTTCCGCTTTGGCGAGGAAGAAAACCATAATGAGCATTGTGAGAACGAAATGAACAATGAGAACGCCAGTGCTACCAGCATAGCTCACAACGGTGTGAAAGAGTTGATCCGGAGTTGGCACCGCCTGGTTCAGTAATTCTGGAAGTTTCTGTTCCCGCAGATGATCCCAGGATCTCACGGCATGCTGGCCGAGATATGGGAGATCCGAGACCCAATGCGGCAGAGGAGGCAATTTTAGGGTCGCCAGTGACGCTGCGAAGCGGGAAAGCGACCCGACATGACGGAGCAGCGTCGATATCGTCAGGCAGAATGGCAACACAAAAACGAACAACGCGGTAAAGGCCGCACACAGAATGGCCAGGGCCCGGCTGCCGCGTAGCACGGGCTGAATCCGCCGGACCATCGGCCAAAGTGCAATGGCGATTGTCGTCGCCCATATGACAGCCGGAAGAAAAGGGCGCAGAATCCACAATGCAGCAAGAAAAACGACTGCTGCGGTTCCTACGGAAAGTAATGGCCGCGTATTATTTACCGACCCGGATGGCTGTGGTTCTGGCTGGATATTATCCTGTGAATGGATGATATATTCGGTCATGGATCAGGGTATCTCCCCCAGACAAGGTGAGTGCGAATAATAGTCTTTCAGGGAAACGGGCACGGGAATGTCAGATGCAGCATCCTTCAGCAGGGCACGCCCGCGTCGGGAGAACATGGCGAGACCAAATCCCGGATTTGAGAACGATCCCCGCGCCAGAAGAGGAATTTCCAGGGCGAAAGGCGCCCTTGCTCCATGGCTGGTAAAGACGAGTTCAAACCATTTACGCCCGAGATCAAAGTTGGCTTCTCCATAGAAAGAACCAACGGATGTCCTTATCCGCAAGGGACGTAGCGCGCCGCGTCCATGATCCATACTGACAAAAGCCAGCAGACACGAAACAGGCTCCGAGCCCTTTTGCCTGCGAAATAGGAGGGCAAGATTTTCCTGTGCTATTCCAAGAACCTGGCGAGACAGGGTCCCCGAGGTAATCCCCGCACCAGCAATGATCCTTGCCTCCGTGACTGCCTGATTCAATGTTTTTACCGGCCCCGAAACTGCGGAGCCCTGAAAAGCGACCATCCCGGAGAGAGGCAATGGCGGCAATCCGGCCTGTCGCCGAAAGCGGTCGATATCCGCGTTGGCAACCGCAACCGAAGCCTGTGCCAGCGTCCCATCCCCTTTGGCACGAAGAGTACCGGACATCTGGAGTGTTGCGCCTAGCCACGCCATGCCAAGGCGCTGGATACTGATTTCCCCCGGTATCCGCTTGAGAGACAGGGCGGCATTATCAAACGCGAACCTGTTATAGAGGATGTGCTCAGCCGAAAATGACAGATCCAGCAATGGATCTGGATGAACGTCCACGAAAAGCGGGATATCAGTTGTTTCGTGCTCGGTTGACCGGACCTGAGCACCGTCCGATGCTTTTCTAGGCGGTGCACCTGCCAGCAGCGCGTTCATATCGAGGGTAGAGAAATTCAATGCTCCCGAAATGGCGTCAGGTTGATGGAATGCCCCTTCACGGAAGACCAGATCGGTTGGACGAAGATCGCTTCCCCGAATATTTCCCCCTGTTTGGGTCAGAGACCATACATCTCCCAGATGAATAAAATGACCTCTGAGCCTCAGAGGAACTTTCAGTGATCCCGGCTCGATCCCGGCGATCCTCATAAGGGGCCAACTGCTTGGCGTGATCAGATCAACTGTGCCGTTAATACCGTCGAAATTCAGCAGATCCGTCGCGGTACCGACCAGATGCATTGTCAGATCACCAGATGTAGCGGTGAACGCCATTCCAAAGGGTTGCCCGGCATGGCGAAAGGCGCTGAAAGGATGAAGCGCAATTTTGAGAGTGAGCGGTACAGAATTATAGGCACCCACCACGGTCATCCTGATCGGAGTTTCGTCGCTTACCGAAGACAACACAACATCGTTCAGACTGCTGACATAACTCTTGCCGTTTGACGATCGATAGATAATCTCACTGCCTGTGATGTGAACTGAACGCAGTCCCGGAAACCAGTTCAGGTCAGGAGCTTCCGCAGCCTGCCTGACGGGCCTGATCTCTTCGGGGGCCGGAGAGAAATGCCAGTTCCGCTCGCGTTTCGCGGTTCGCTCAAACAGCCCCGAAAAGCCGTCGATCCTCACGTTGCGCAATTCGACCGGGCTAGCGAGAAGGGACATCAGACGTAGTTCCAGATGCGCGTGCCTGAGCCGGAACATGTCAGGCCGTGACCCATCGGGAATGTTTGCGATATGCACATCATCCAGATCGACCATGACCCATGGACCGATCCTGACATGCAGTGAGCCGACTGTGCTCCTGCGCCCGCTGGTCTGGGTTAACGCAGGCGCAGCCAAAGATGTCAGGTTGAGATCCGTAGAGCGAATGTCGATCCCGTCTGCTGTCCGTTTCAGCGTAACACCAACCTTTTCAAGACCGATCGCCCTGTAGCGCAGATGGTCCGCGAAAAATGACATATCGAGCCGCAGATTGGGGCGTATCGTCGCAAGAGATGCCGTGCTCATTTCTCTGTTTTTGACCATTTTTCTAGAAAATTTCGCAGATGTCCCGTCGAACGTGCCACCCGCCAGCAAGGCGTCTATATCGAGCATGGAGAAATTCAGTTGCCCCGACAGCATATCGGGCTTTCCCTTACCGCCTTCTCTGAAGGTCAGGGACGTCGGCGCCAATGTGCTTCCACGGATTTTACCTGTGGCGTCTGAAAGCGACCATAGATTGCCCTTGTGAATGAAATGCCCTTTGAGCACGAGGGGGGTTTCCAGTGACGCCGACGTGAGGCCCGCAATCGCCAGAAGAGATTTACTGGTTTGTGTGGCAAGATCAAACTTACCATCGACCCCATCGAAATTCCGCAAATCCTTCACCGTGGTGTCGAGATACAGGACAAGGTCTCCTGATGTGACCGTTGCCCGCAAATCAAACGGCTCTCTGAACCTACGAAATTCTGCGAAAGACCGAAAACCGCTTTTTACTGCGAACGGAACCTTATTGAATGTTCCATTAAGCACAAACCGAACGGGCGCCTCATCGCCGGAAGACGCAAGAAGCATATCATTTAGAACACTATCGTAACTTTTCCCGCTCGATGTCCTGAAAATGAACGTGCTGTTGATGACATGAACCGATCGGAGACCTGGAAACCAGCGCCAGTCGGCAGAATCCGCAGCGGATTTCACGGAATGAAGCTCTTCCCGCCGGGGCACGAAGCGCCAGTTCTGCTGACCCGAGGCAGTCTGCTCGCAAAAAACAGCAAGACCGTTAATGACGACATTGCGGAGTTCAGCAGGCCCGCGAAAGAGCGACATTAAACGAACTTCAAGATGTGCGTGCTGGAGCGTGACCATGTCTGGCCGGGAACCATTCGGAATATTCGCGATATGGACATCGTCCAGATCAACCACCAACCATCGATTTAACGTAACATGCAGTGTGCCGACCGAGACCATACGTCCTGTAGTCGCTTTCAGCCTCTGTTCTGCGAGTGGCGCCAGATTGCAGTGCGGTAACTCCCATATTCCCATCCACAGGATCAGACTGAAAATCAGGAGAAGGAAACCGATGAGAAGGCCCAGTTGTCGATGCCTGAACGACTTTTTCTCCTCAGCATCAGGTGCTTGAAGAATCATAATACCTCTATGGCTGGTTGATCTGTAGGCTTAGTTGTCCCACAGTGGAAGCAATTGAGAGAAACAACACAGAGTTGTTCAACATGATGGATTATGTATTTACAAGACAATACAATATATTTATAAATACAGAATGTATATGGTTAATTTCAAAAATATAGATATGAAATTAATACATTAACTACTTCCAGAGACAATAAACCAATAAATTTGATATGAATTCATGATTGTTACTTTCTGTATTTCTTTTAATATTTATATTTATGGTTTAATTTTCAATTATTGCATGTTGCGTGCAATGTATTTTATTGGAAGTTTCATTAATCACGTTGATAAACCATCATCACCTGATAGTAGCACTCCCATTATATTTAGATCCCTTGCTAGGGTCATCTTCCGGTTTTCGTGCAATCTGGATGTTTGCTCGATTTCCAGTTCGGTGGCCAATCGATGAAATAACTCACTTTACTTTTCCCCCTCAGGCATCAGAGTTGCTATCTTCGCGCGGTGGTCTTGAAAGTCCGTTTGGCGAATGACCTGCCCATCGCCCTCGAGAACGTTCAGTATCCTGATAAGGGTCGATCGCTCTCACCCCTATTGAGAATGCTAATCCACTTTGCGTCAGTAGCGTTTTGGACGCTATCAGGTGCGCCATGGCACGCATGGTGACCAGGGTGAGGCCATTCGGACGCAAGACGCGGCCCAGATGTGTTCGCCATAATGTGGTTAGGCGCATTATGTGAAACGTTAAGGAAACATTGTCATAGTGCGTCAGCTCAAGGCATTCGAATTCAAATGGCTTTAACATCTCTGCATCCATGAGATTAAGACTACATGACATTGATTTGTATAACAACTAAAAATATCAGAGATTCCTGAAAACAATTTCGAACGATTGTAAAGCAATCCAATTGAATCAATCTACGGCGTGTCGTCAGTTAAGCGCTGAGTGTTGACGCCTGAAGGTTGTACGGTGCTGTCACGTTAACTTTGAGCCGTGCTAAACTGAACTGATGAGCAAGAGGTCAGTGAGTTACAAACGGCATTGTTTTCCGCGTGAGGTGATCGCGTATGCGGTGTGGCTGTATTTCCGGTTTCCGTTGAGCTTTCGACTGATTGAGGAGATGCTGCTGGAGCGCGGGATCATTGTCTCTTACGAGACGATCCGCCGCTGGAGCCTGAAATTCGGTTCCGCATTCGCCCGCCTTCTGCGTCGCAAGGCAGCCAGACCCGGGGATATCTGGCATCTTGATGAAGTCCGGATCGT
>NZ_JAJJND010000120.1 GCF_029759835.1 Acetobacter sp. AN02 | reverse complement strand
GTTTTCCTGTCTTTCTGATTTTTTTTTGAATTTCTGTGTTGACGGTGTTTGCGGGTGGGGCTTATAAGCCGCTCACCGAGACGCACCGGGGGTTGCACTTCTGGTCCGGATCGGTAGAATGATCGGCCCGTTCGGGTTGATTGAGTTCTTTGACAAGAGAATATGTAGACAGAGAGGGATATGCTGACGGCGTTCTTCTTCCTGGGATTTTGTCCTGAGGGAGGGTAGTCGGAGCGACCAGGTCGTTCTGACAGGATCGTCTGTTGGAGTATCTCTTGATGCGTTGAATTCAGACGTTTCGAAAACCTGTCAATTTATTGATATGGAAGTCAGATCAGGCTTTGTTTGTTTTCCGGCTTTTGCCGGAGGATGAACCTGAGAGTTTGATCCTGGCTCAGAGCGAACGCTGGCGGCATGCTTAACACATGCAAGTCGCACGAAGGCTTCGGCCTTAGTGGCGGACGGGTGAGTAACGCGTAGGGATCTGTCCACGGGTGGGGGATAACTTCGGGAAACTGGAGCTAATACCGCATGATACCTGAGGGTCAAAGGCGCAAGTCGCCTGTGGAGGAGCCTGCGTTCGATTAGCTTGTTGGTGGGGTAAAGGCCTACCAAGGCGATGATCGATAGCTGGTCTGAGAGGATGATCAGCCACACTGGGACTGAGACACGGCCCAGACTCCTACGGGAGGCAGCAGTGGGGAATATTGGACAATGGGGGCAACCCTGATCCAGCAATGCCGCGTGTGTGAAGAAGGTCTTCGGATTGTAAAGCACTTTCGGCGGGGACGATGATGACGGTACCCGCAGAAGAAGCCCCGGCTAACTTCGTGCCAGCAGCCGCGGTAATACGAAGGGGGCTAGCGTTGCTCGGAATGACTGGGCGTAAAGGGCGCGTAGGCGGTCCATACAGTCAGATGTGAAATCCCCGGGCTTAACCTGGGAGCTGCATTTGAGACGTGTGGACTGGAGTGTGAGAGAGGGTTGTGGAATTCTCAGTGTAGAGGTGAAATTCGTAGATATTGGGAAGAACACCGGTGGCGAAGGCGGCAACCTGGCTCATTACTGACGCTGAGGCGCGAAAGCGTGGGGAGCAAACAGGATTAGATACCCTGGTAGTCCACGCTGTAAACGATGTGTGCTGGATGTTGGGTAACTTAGTTACTCAGTGTCGTAGCTAACGCGATAAGCACACCGCCTGGGGAGTACGGCCGCAAGGTTGAAACTCAAAGGAATTGACGGGGGCCCGCACAAGCGGTGGAGCATGTGGTTTAATTCGAAGCAACGCGCAGAACCTTACCAGGGCTTGTATGGAGAGGCTGTGTCCGGAGACGGGCATTTCCCGCAAGGGACCTTTCACACAGGTGCTGCATGGCTGTCGTCAGCTCGTGTCGTGAGATGTTGGGTTAAGTCCCGCAACGAGCGCAACCCTTATCTTTAGTTGCCAGCATGTTGGGGTGGGCACTCTAAAGAGACTGCCGGTGACAAGCCGGAGGAAGGTGGGGATGACGTCAAGTCCTCATGGCCCTTATGTCCTGGGCTACACACGTGCTACAATGGCGGTGACAGTGGGAAGCCAGATGGTGACATCGAGCAGATCTCAAAAAGCCGTCTCAGTTCGGATTGCACTCTGCAACTCGGGTGCATGAAGGTGGAATCGCTAGTAATCGCGGATCAGCATGCCGCGGTGAATACGTTCCCGGGCCTTGTACACACCGCCCGTCACACCATGGGAGTTGGTTTGACCTTAAGCCGGTGAGCGAACCGCAAGGACGCAGCCGACCACGGTCGGGTCAGCGACTGGGGTGAAGTCGTAACAAGGTAGCCGTAGGGGAACCTGCGGCTGGATCACCTCCTTTCAAGGAACTGTCCTGAGTATGGATCGGGCAACCGGTCTGTTTGGGATGGTCCTGAACAAAAGTCCTCTGCTTATGGATCAGCAGAGGCGTCTGAAGTTCCGATGTCCGGTGATGGGAGACCATTGCCTGGGGCGCCGTCAACATATCCCTTTCTGTGATGAGAACCGCCTGGTTTATGCCGGGCGGTCAGGGTTCGGGCTAGTAGCTCAGTTGGTTAGAGCACACGCTTGATAAGCGTGGGGTCGGAGGTTCAAGTCCTCCCTGGCCCACCACGACCCTGTCCTGGGTCCGGGGGCATAGCTCAGCTGGGAGAGCACCTGCTTTGCAAGCAGGGGGTCGTCGGTTCGAACCCGTCTGCCTCCACCATGAATTGTGGCTGACCTGCGGGTCCGGCCTGTTGTGGTTATCTGGTCTCATCACAAAAGTGGTCAGCGTATCGGGCGCGGATCGGAAATGACTGCTATGCGGCATTTCCGTCTGAACTGCCTGGTGTTGTGTTCTTTGTCAGTGTGAATAGGTTGGTGCGTATCTGGGCGTGCCGTTTTTCCGAGGGTTGGTCTGACCCGTCGTTCCGTGTTTTACGGATGGCGAAAGGGAGAGCGGCATTAAGCGTTCAGATGCGAGAAGAAGTGTGACGTGCTCGGATGAGCTGTCATGCCGGAGATTATTTTATGATCTGCGCAAGCGGTCATGGATGGTTTCTGTGCATGGGGCGAGTGAGCGCGATAAGGGCATTCGGTGGATGCCTTGGCACCAGGAGGCGATGAAGGACGTAGCACGCTGCGAAAAGCCACGGGGAGCCGCGAGCAGGCTTTGATCCGTGGATGTCCGAATGGGGAAACCCCCTCGCAAGAGGATCATGCACTGAATACATAGGTGTATGAGGCGAACCCGGGGAACTGAAACATCTCAGTACCTGGAGGAAAAGACATCAATTGAGATTCTGTCAGTAGTGGCGAGCGAACGCGGAACAGGCCAGTGGTCATCGGAGAACAAGCAGAACGGTCTGGAAAGTCCGGCTACAGAGGGTGATAGCCCCGTATGCGTAATGTCTGCGATGATCCTTGAGTAGGGCGGGGCACGTGAAACCCTGTCTGAACATGGGGGGACCATCCTCCAAGCCTAAATACTCCCTGGTGACCGATAGTGAACAAGTACCGTGAGGGAAAGGTGAAAAGCACCCCGACGAGGGGAGTGAAATAGACCTGAAACCGGATGCCTACAAGCAGTCGGAGCCTCTTATGGGGTGACGGCGTACCTTTTGTATAATGGGTCAGCGAGTTTCTGTTTGCAGCGAGCTTAAGCCGTTAGGTGTAGGCGCAGCGAAAGCGAGTCTGAACAGGGCGACGAGTTGCTGGCAGAAGACCCGAAACCGAGTGATCTAGCCATGGCCAGGCTGAAGGTGCGGTAACACGCACTGGAGGGCCGAACCCACGCCTGTTGAAAAAGTCGGGGATGAGCTGTGGTTAGGGGTGAAAGGCCAATCAAACTCGGAGATAGCTGGTTCTCCGCGAAATCTATTGAGGTAGATCGTCAGGTGTTTACCCCGGGGGGTAGAGCACTGGATGGGCTAGGGGGGCCCAAAGCCTTACCAAACCTAACCAAACTCCGAATACCCGGAAGTATAGCCTGGCAGACAGACAGTGGGTGCTAAGGTCCATTGTCGAGAGGGAAACAGCCCAGACCACCAGCTAAGGCCCCTAAATCGTGGCTAAGTGGGAAAGGATGTGGGGATTCCAAAACAACCAGGAGGTTGGCTTAGAAGCAGCCATCCTTTAAAGAAAGCGTAATAGCTCACTGGTCTAATAGAAACCCTGCGCCGAAAATGTAACGGGGCTCAAGCCACGTGCCGAAGCTGTGGGTGCATACTATGTATGCGCGGTAGCGGAGCGTTCCGTAAGTCTGCGAAGGAGACGGGGTGACCCTCTCTGGAGATATCGGAAGTGCGAATGCTGACATGAGTAGCGACAAACAGTGCGAGAAACACTGTCGCCGAAAGTCCAAGGGTTCCTGCGCAAGGTTAATCCACGCAGGGTGAGCCGGCCCCTAAGGCGAGGGCGAAAGCCGTAGTCGATGGGAACCGGGTAAATATTCCCGGGCCTGCCAGAAGTGACGAATGCAAGATGTTGTCGGTCCTTATCGGATTGAACCGGCTTTTTGAGCATTCCAGGAAACAGCTCTGGCGTATAGACCGTACCCTAAACCGACACAGGTGGACTGGTAGAGTATACCAAGGCGCTTGAGAGAACGATGCTGAAGGAACTAGGCAAATTACTCGCGTAACTTCGGGATAAGCGAGACCCGCATGTGGGCAACCGTGTGCGGGTGGCACAGACCAGGGGGTAGCGACTGTTTAGTAAAAACACAGGACTCTGCGAAGTCGAGAGACGACGTATAGGGTCTGACGCCTGCCCGGTGCCGGAAGGTTAAGAGGAGGTGTGAGAGCACTGAATTGAAGCCCCGGTAAACGGCGGCCGTAACTATAACGGTCCTAAGGTAGCGAAATTCCTTGTCGGGTAAGTTCCGACCTGCACGAATGGCGTAACGACTTCCCCGCTGTCTCCAGCATCGGCTCAGCGAAATTGAATTCCCCGTGAAGATGCGGGGTATCCGCGGTCAGACGGAAAGACCCTATGAACCTTTACTGCAGCTTTGCAGTGGCATCAGAGACATTCTGTGTAGGATAGGTGGGAGGCTTTGAAGCAGGGGCGCCAGTTTCTGTGGAGCCGTCCTTGAAATACCACCCTGAATTTTTCTGATGTCTAACCGCGACCAGTAAGCCTGGTCCGGGACCCTGCATGGCGGGCAGTTTGACTGGGGCGGTCGCCTCCCAAAGTGTAACGGAGGCGCGCGATGGTGGGCTCAGGCCGGTCGGAAACCGGCTGTCGAGTGCAATGGCATAAGCCCGCCTGACTGTGAGAGTGACAGCTCGATCAGAGACGAAAGTCGGCCATAGTGATCCGGTGGTTCCGCATGGAAGGGCCATCGCTCAACGGATAAAAGGTACTCTAGGGATAACAGGCTGATCTCCCCCAAGAGTCCACATCGACGGGGAGGTTTGGCACCTCGATGTCGGCTCATCACATCCTGGGGCTGGAGCAGGTCCCAAGGGTTCGGCTGTTCGCCGATTAAAGTGGTACGTGAGCTGGGTTTAGAACGTCGTGAGACAGTTCGGTCCCTATCTGCCGTGGATGTTGGAAACCTGAGAGGATTTGTCCCTAGTACGAGAGGACCGGGATGAACATACCTCTGGTGCACCGGTTGTCGCGCCAGCGGCACAGCCGGGTAGCTAAGTATGGACGGGATAACCGCTGAAAGCATCTAAGCGGGAAACCCACCTCAAAACTAAGTTTCCCTGAGGGTCGTGGAAGACCACCACGTTAATAGGCCAGATGTGGAAGTGCAGTAATGCATGCAGCTGACTGGTCCTAATCACCCGACAGGCTCACTCCATCCCCTCTCAATCGAGAGAAACCCATGCACAGAAATCATCCATGAACGTCACACTTTAAAAACACCAGCCCATACACACCACCACCCTCAAACGGTGGGTCTGATGACCTGGTGGCTATGGCGGGGAGTGATCCACCCGATCCCATCCCGAACTCGGCCGTGAAAAACCCCAGCGCCAATGATACTGTGACTTAAGTCACGGGAAAGTAGGTCGCCGCCAGGTCTTCAGATCCACCCATACAAACACAACACATATCGCGGGGTGGAGCAGCCCGGTAGCTCGTCAGGCTCATAACCTGAAGGTCACAGGTTCAAATCCTGTCCCCGCAACCA
>NZ_JAJJND010000012.1 GCF_029759835.1 Acetobacter sp. AN02 | reverse complement strand
ATCAGCATCCTGTGAATCACATTTTTAGCCCAATGGGTACCCCGTGAGTCTGATCAAGAAACGGTTGGTATCAGCCCCCCCACGGATCGCCTCCGGGGTAACACGTGATCTGAACTTCGCCGTATATCTCCTGCGCGTAACCTTGCCCATTCAGGCCGGTCTATAGCTTGTCACCCTGCCCGAAAAACGAGAGGCACATCTAAACTGCTCTGGAAGGCTCCACTTTCTGTTGGCTCCAGCGTCACCTCCATACCTACATCCCCCTGCAACAGGAAGACAGTATATCGTGGCTGTCGCTGGGAGCACGGCGCATTGGCACGAAAAATGATGATCTGGGGGCTGGCAATTTTGTCCCCAGTTCCTGAAGGCAGAATATATCAGAGTTATTTTTCAGAAATATTCCGCTTTTCTGCATAAATTTCCAACCAGAACTTTTGACTGGTCATCTCCGGCAGTGCCTTGCGGTATTTCCGCGTAAGTTTGCGGCGCATTAAGATAAAGACAGAGGATATTTTAAAAAATCGGAAAAGCAGAGCAAAGAACGCTTTCCTGTCATATTCCGCAAGATATCCGGTTCCGCCCCCCTCAGCCACATACAGAACACGTCTGTACCGGAAAATCCTCCGGAACGTGGCTCTGAAGGATTTTTGATCTGATATGATCCTGTTACGAAGAAAAATCGAAGGGAGGAGAAATCCGTTCAGCGTTATAACGCGGAATATCCGCCTCAGACGGTTTTCTTCTGGCTGGTCAGAGACAGTGTCATAATCGGAGGCCTCCAACGGCCGGAGACGTTCCCTCTCGTTCAGAGGGGCAAGCTCCGCACGAACCGCAGCCATATCCATAGCCTCAAGCCAGAAATCAGGGCCCGCCGAGACATCGGCAATCGCCCTGAGAACCGCTTCTGCGCTCGCATAATTATATGACAGCAGTGAGGACAGCATCCAGGCTGATAAAAGCCGGAATACAGCATGAGCCGGAACATCAGCCGTCATCATCATGATCACAAGACAGGAACGCAGGCCGAGATAACGTGTGAGGGGACTTTCCCTGATCCGGAAATCCTCTCCCAGACAGGCAATGCCATTGATCGTTTCAATCTGAAAATTATTCATCAGACTGAAAAGAATGTCATCTCCCCGGACAAAAAAAGGATAGGGCATAGAACGAGTTTTCGATATATTAAAGCAGAAGAACCACCATGCGCCATAGGCACCGTGGCCTGACTTCTGCTCGGCCTGCAGAAGGTCTGCAGTACGGCGCATATCAAGATTCTGTCCCAGAGGCCTGACATTTCCGTCTGTACAGACAGCTCCTTTTTCAAAAAGACTATATGGCTGATGCTCTTTCAATAAACCGCCTGCAATAGCCAGAGCAGGATCTCGTGCAAAGCGCTGCAGAATAAAAGCCCGGCGGATTGATTCCATCTCACAGGACGCATCATCATCCATAAACAGGCAATGTGAATATTTCCCCTGCTCCATAAGATACAGAAGACCACGGGAAAAACCGCCGGAACCGCCGTAGTTCAGGCTGGGAATCAGGATCGCGCCATCCACTTCCTCCGCACTTAATGTGCGTGAGTTATCGATGATAATAAGATCTGCCCGCCCCTTGAGTTCGGGCTTTATCAAAAGAGACTCCCGCAGACGATGAACGGCAGGAATAACAAAATTTTTTCTGTTGTAGTGAGTTATGACAATACCGAGATGTACGTCGGCGGCGGGCGGCGTTTTTGTCAGAAAACAGCCTTGCCTGAAGTCCCCCCCGCTCAAAGCCTCCAGAGAAACAAAGAGCATTCCGTCCTGAATACTGTTCCACGGCAGAGGAAAAGCAGCCGCGCCGGAAGAAAGATCGGCATACATCTCATCCAGCCAGATAATATCCTGTTCCGGAAGATGAAGCCCCGCCCGAATACGCCAGATTCCCGTACCCTCGGCTCTGAAAACGAGATCCTCAATAACGGTGATGCGCTTCAGAACACCGGCTGAAATTCCATTGTAGAATGTATCAAAAGAAACGCGTCCTCCCGGGTCCGCATGCAGGATGCCGGGCTGAGAGCCTGACGAAACGGCTCCTTCTGTCCGGAAATACATCTCTTCCGGAACATTCTCACCAGATCCAGGAAAAATGATGTCCTGTACCGCAAACAGATCCTGCATATCCTCAGACACACGGACCTCTGCCCGGATCAGACTGAGGCACGAAGATCTCTCACAAGAGGGACACCTGATCTTTCGGCCATACCGACCTGATAGTCTCTGACAGAATCCGGAAGCTTTATGTCCGGAAGAATGGAAAGGGATCTCAGGAGGGGGAACAGCATGATATCGTCAATCGAAACTGAATTCTGTGCAGGCAGCAGAGGCTCAAGCGCCTTCAGACCTGCCTCTGCAGATGCCAGAAGCGTATCGGTTTTCGAAAGAAGATCGTCAAAATTACCGAATATCTCTTCTTTCTTCCGCGTGAAGTATGCGCGCGCCTCCTGCGTGCGGAACTCGGCAAATACCGGATACGGTGTTCTGGGAATAACCAGTGAGTTAATCGTCGTCCCCCACTGACGCATCCATCCGACCAGTGCCTGATCCGGCTCTCCTGAAAACAGAGCCGGACCGGAAATACCGTCAATTTTCCTGACGATATCCAGGCTTTCTCCCATGAAACCGTCTTCACCCTCCAGAATAGGCAGCATCTTTTTGCCGATCATACGGATCGGGGTTTCCTCGTCGTCATTCAGCTGGAAACGGAGATCAAACGGGATATTTTTCAGCCCGAAAGGCATCCTTGCACGCACACAGAACGGGCAATGATCGTAAACATATAATCTGAATACCATAATAAATTCCCGCTTCCGGCCGTGCCTATTTACCTGCGAATATCCTCGGTCAGAGGCTGTCAATCACCCCGCCGTCAACACGCAGGGATGCGCCGGTCGTAGCCGAAGCCTGCATTGAACAGGCATACACAATCATGTTTGCAACCTCCTCAACTGTAGCCGGTCGACGGATGATCGAAGAGGGACGGTTCTCCATGACGAATTCTTCCGCAACCTCATCAAATGATTTTCCGGTCTTCTCAGATTCCTCTTCAAACATATCCGTAACGCTTCCTGAAAGCGTCGGTCCCGGCAGCACGGAATTCACCGTTACTCCCGTCCCCGCCATCCGTTTGGCAAGACCACGGGCAACCGATACACAGGCCGTTTTCGTCATACCGTAATGAATCATATCTGCCGGAATATTAAACGCGGTTTCCGAACCGAGAAACACGACGCGTCCCCACTTCCTGTCAGCCATCCCCTTCAGATAGGCACGCGCGAGGCGGACACCGGACATGACATTGATCTCGAAAAACCTCATCCACTGATCATCCTCAGTCTCAAAAAAATCTTCCGGACCAAAAATCCCAACATTATTTACAAGAATATCACAGGACGGATGCGCCTCAATAAGGGTCCGGCAGCCTTCAGCGGTCCCCAGATCACCTGCAAAACCAATCAGATCCGCTGCCGGAACCTCACTGCGGATTGCCTTTATCGAAGCCTCGACATCCTCCTGCTTCCGACCGTTCACCACAACCGTCGCACCACAGACCGCAAGTCCTTTCGCAGCACCCAGACCAATACCTTTGGTCGACCCCGTAACGACAGCTTTTTTACCGGTCAGATCGATTTTCATGGACACTCCTTCCTCACAGCACGGGAAATAAGAAATTCGAAAAATGATGAAGAAAAAACGATTTCTGTCAACCAGAGGCACGCCATTCAAGCAGAGCCTTATGAAGCCTCACAGGATCCTGTATGTGCGGAGAATGCCCGAGTGTGGATCCATCGGCTCCGATGGCCGCCACATCCCGGTCACTGATCATCAGAGGGGCCGGCATCCTCAGATTATGCAACTCATAAACAACAGGCTGTGTAAATATGCTGTCATACAGCAGCGCTGAATTCCATGCGACAAGATCACTTTCCTCTGCATGTTGGCGGAGTGAGGATTTCATGCTCCGGATTGCTGCGTGCCTGCGTTAATCCACTCCGGGAGGAGAAGGCGGCGCATGTTACAGGCGGTATTGGCCAGGCAGGTCCTCATGGAAGCTTGCGTTATGCCTGCGGTTCGGACGAACAGTCCTGTCTGTGATTTCTGATCAGAAAAAACAGGCCCGACGCGGGAACAGGGGCCGGTACAAATGCTGACTTCAGCCAGTGGCCGGAGGATCGTTGCGATCAGGGTTTTGATGAATCTGCGGCAAGTGACGCGTGTGCCCGTGGCGGAGAAAAATCTCCTTAAAGGGCGGGGACTGAGGATCGGGTTTCCACGGCACGATCAGCTCCGGCCTGCTCTTTCCCGTAGCGATGCAGTCAGGCCGGGCAGGGGGGCGGGGAGGATTCACCCCTCCCCGTTTTTGCTTATTGCTGACGACGGCACGCCGTAAGCAGGGGGGCAGCCCTGGAGCTTATCCAGTTCGCGGACGATGGCTTCTCCCATGACGGATGTCCCGACGCGGGCCATCCCGTCGCTCATGATGTCGGCAGTGCGCAGCCCGCTTGCGAGCACTGCGGAGACGGCATCCTCGATCATGGCCGCTTCGGCTTCCATGCCAAATGAGTATTTCAGCAGCATGGCAAGGGAGAGAATCTGGGCAATCGGGTTGGCGATACCCTGTCCTGCGATATCCGGAGCACTGCCGTGGATGGGCTCGTACAGTGCGGGGAAGCGACCGTCGGCAGTGACGGAGCCGAGCGTGGCGGAAGGCAGCATGCCGAGACTTCCGGTCAGCATGGAGGCGAGATCGGACAGAAGGTCTCCGAAAAGATTGCCCGTCACCACCACATCGAACTGGCGCGGGTTCCGCACGAGCTGCATGGCGCAGTTATCGGCCAGCATGTGCGTGAGCTTCACGTCCGGATATTCCCGGGCCTGGAGTGCGGTGATGACCTCTTTCCAGAGCAGTCCGCTTTCCATCACGTTGTGCTTCTCGACAGAGCAGACGTGATTGTCGCGCTTGCGGGCGAGATCAAAGGCGACGCGACCGACGCGCTCGATTTCCGCCGTGGTATAGACTTCGGTGTTGATGCCGCGCTTCGTGCCGTCGGGCAGGGTCTCGACGCCGCGGGGCTCCCCGAAATAGATACCCCCGACGCTTTCGCGCACGATCATGATGTCGAGACCGCGGATAACATCGGGTCTGAGCGTGCTGGCATCGATCAGGGCATCGAACACCTTTGCCGGGCGCAGATTGGCGAACAGGCCGAGATCCTGACGCAGGCGCAGGATGGCCAGTTCAGGACGCCGGTCGAATCCGACGTGATTCCATTTCGGATCCCCGACGGAGCCGAACAGCACGGCGTCGGCCTCACGGGCGCGGGTGATGACCTCGTCGCGGATCGGCGTGCCATATGCCTCCAGCGATGCACCGCCGACGAGATCCTCCGTGATCTCGAATCTCAGATCCCGCCGGCGCCCGAGCCACGCGATCACGCGACCGACTTCCCGCATCACTTCCGGCCCGATGCCGTCTCCGGGGAGGACCAGAAGTTTCTTCACGCTCATGCTTTTCTCCGCAGATGATGTTCGCTTTACGTGCCGTCGCGGCCTACTTCTGTGTGTGAAGAGACACAGCCTGACGGAGGATGCAACAGGCATACTCGCTCTTGCCACATTCCTGAGGTATAACAGATCTGCAGATACCCTCCTGTCTGTCGTCCCCGGGTGATGATTCCCGGGCGGCAGACAGGAGGTGGAAGTTCCTGCGGACCCGGGTCCGCGGGGATTTCTGAACAGGTTTGGTAAAGGACGTTCTGTGGATCGGCTGGATCAGAGCGAGAATGCGACCGGGGCTTCGGCCGGTGGCACTACGGGGCGTGTAAGCCCGGTTCTCATACGGCTTCGCGCCGTGGTGGCGGCGGCACGCCATCATGGTCTGGAGCTCGATATACGCGATTTTGCAGGTGATTCGGAGGAAAAAACCCCGTCGCCCGCCACTCTCGCCCGCTGGGTCAATGATTTTGGCGGTGTTGCAAAAGGTATGAATGTCAACTGGCGGCATCTGGTCAGAATGACCAATTCGCCGCCGATCGTTCTGATGCTCTCAGACGGGTCGGCCGCCCTGATGGTGGGTGCTGCTCCCGAGCGCGGCGTCGTATGGTTGCGTGATCCGCTGGGCGGGGAAGCTGACCCGCCGCTGCCGGTTGATGAGCTGCGTCTGTCTCAGGTCTGGAAGGGTGATATCCTTCTGATCAAGCGCCTGAGGAACCAGTCTGAGTCCGACGCGCCGATGAATGCCATGTGGCTGGCGAAGATGGTCCTGCGGGAGAAGAAATCCCTGCGCGACATCCTGTTTGCCTCCATGACCCTGAGTATCCTGCAGATTTTCCCGCCGCTTCTGGTCATGCAGGTCGTGGATAAGGTCGTGAACCAGCATTCGATGGCGACGCTTGTCTCGATCACGGCCATCGTGGTGGTCTTCTCATTCTATGAGATCCTGCTGTCCTACGGACGCCGCGAACTGACTCTGGTTCTGACGACCCGTATCGATACGCGACTGTCCCTGCATCTCTTCAATCGTCTCCTTGCCCTTCCTCTTGAGTTTTTCGAGCGCGAACAGGCGGGCAAGATTCTCGGGCGTGTGGTTGCCATCTATAAGGTGCGCGACTTCATGACCGGAAAACTCATGACGACCTTCCTCGACATGTTCACCCTGGTCGTGATTCTGCCGTTCCTGTTTTATATGAGCTCCACCCTGGCCTGGATGACGGTCGCCGCTGCCGGTCTGATCGGCCTGATCGTCGTGATCTTCATCGGTCCGGTCGGCAGAATCTACCAGAAGCAGATGCGTGCGGATATGGACCGGTCTTCCATTCTCTACGAGACGGTTGCCGGTATTCGGACGGTCAAGACGCTCGCCCTCGAGCCCGCGCGCAAGCAGGAGTGGGATGTTCGCACGGCCGAGGTTGTAAGGTGGAAGCTGGCGGCAGGACGGATCACGAACTGGCCAGTGACGCTTTCCCAGCCGCTCGATATGTTCATCAGCCGCGGTATTATCCTGGTCGGCGCGTATCTTGCGCTGACGGGATCAGGCAGTCTGACAGCCGGTGCACTGATGGCGTTCATGATGCTGGGCGGACGTGTGGCCTCGCCTCTGACAGGTCTGGCGAAGCTGCTTGATGATCTCAACGAGGTCAGGACGTCTCTGGGAGAAGCCGGTGCGGTGCTGAATCAGCCGACGGAGACAAAAGCCCTGACGATGGGTATGCGGCCCCAGATCAAAGGTGCGCTGTCTTTCATCGATGTGAACTTTTCCTACCCCGGTTCGAATGCCAGAGCCCTGCAAGATGTGAATTTCGAGGTCCCGGCCGGCACGATGCTTGGCCTTGTAGGACGTTCTGGTTCCGGAAAATCCACCATCACGCGCCTGCTCCAGGGTGTCAGTCGCAGCTATAGCGGCTATCTCAAGCTTGATGGTGTGGATCTGCGTGAGATCAACCTGACGCATCTCCGCCGGTCTTTCGGCGTGGTTCTGCAGGATAACTTTCTGTTCCGCGGAACCATCAAGGACAATATTACGGCCGGTCGTCCGGGGTTCACGATTGATGACGTGGTCCGGGCCGCCCGCATGGCCGGAGCAGAGGAATTTATTGAACGGATGCCCGCGGGCTATGATACGTTCATCGAGGAAGGCTCCACAAATATTTCCGGCGGACAGCGTCAGCGTCTGGCGATTGCCCGCGCCGTAATTTCCGATCCCAAGTTGATGATTCTGGATGAGGCGACTTCGGCTCTGGATCCTGAGAGTGAGGCTCTGGTGAATGCGAACCTGGAGCGGATCGGCAAGGGGCGGACGATGGTGATCGTTTCCCATCGTCTGTCCTCCCTGGTGAACTGTGATCAGATTCTTGTCATGGAGCGCGGGCAGGTGGCCGATATCGGCCCGCATGAGGTGCTTCTGGAGCGCTGTGCGATCTACCGGACGCTGTGGATGCAGCAGAACCGTCATACGGCATCCCGCAGTGCGGGTCGTTCTCTGGCTGAGGGAGGCTGATCATGGACTCACAGGATATTGTCCCGGCTTCCGAGTCTTCGGAGGTGGCACGCAGGAGCTTCCTGCCTGAAGCGACCGATCCTTATGCGCCCGGTGATCTTCCGCCGGAACTTCTGGAATTTCACTCTCCCAGCGCGGCTCTGGTCAATATGCCGGCCACGCCGGCGGCGCAGTATATTTCCTGGCTGATCGGCGGCCTGATCCTGGCGAGTGTGCTGGTCATGACGGTGTTTCCGCTGGACCGTGTTGTCACGACGCCGGGCCGTCTGGTTTCCACGGATGCGACGATGGTCGTGCAGCCTCTGGAGACATCCCTGATCCGTTCGATCGACGTGAAGGAGGGGGAATATGTCCGTAAGGGACAGATTCTCGCACATCTTGATCCGACGGTTTCCGAGGCGGATGTAGGAAGCCTGTACCAGCAGACGAACAGCTATCAGGCCGAAACGGATCGTCTGATCGCTGAAACTCAGGGGACCGTCTACAAACCCGAGTCGACCAATCCTGAGTCGGCACAGCAGGAGGCGACCTTCCTCCGGCGGCGGGCGGAATATGACGCCAGGGTTCATGACTACGACGCACAGATCGCGTCCCAGTCCAGTGAGATGCAGAGCGCACTGGCCAATGCGGCGATGTTTGCCTCGCGCGCCAAGGTGGCCGGTGACGTGTTCCGTATGCGGTCCGATCTGCAGAAGCAGCAGGTCGGCAGCCGGCTGTCCACGCTGGGTGCCCAGAGCGAGCTGATGGAGGTTGAGCGGTCTCAGATTTCCGCCCAGCACATGGCGGCTTCGGCCCGCAGCAAGATCATGGCCCTGACGGCAGAGCGCGACGGCTATATCCAGAAGTGGAAGGCGGATGTCTATCAGCAGCTTGCTGAGGCGCAGCGGCATCTGTCCGAGACCCGCAGCAGCTATGACAAGGCGCGTCTGCGTAAAAGCATGGTCACGCTCCGTGCGGAGGAGGACGGGGTCGTTCTCACGATCGCAAAGCTGTCCGCCGGGTCCGTGATCAATACGGCGACGCCGCTTCTGACGCTGATTCCGATCGGCAGCGGTCTGGAAATGGAGGCTTCTCTCAGAGGCTCTGATATCGGCTTCGTGCAGCTGGGTGATCATGCACTGCTGAAATTCGCGACCTTCCCCTATTCGCAGTATGGCGGAGCGGAAGCGACCGTGAAGGAGATCAGTGCGGATTCCTTTGCGGAAAAATCTGCTCAGGATGGCGTGGGCGCAGCGGATATTCCGGATCCGAGCGGGGACTCCAAGGCGTTCTATCGCGTCCATCTCAGAATTGATAAATATACCCTGCACGGCGTGCCGTCCTTCTTCCACCCGCAGCCGGGCATGCCGGTGACGGCAGACATCAAGGTAGGCAAGCGGACGATCATGCAGTTCATCCTCAACAGCATGATTCCGCTGGCGACGGAGGGCATGAGGGAGCCGTAAGGCTCCCCGGGGAGACGGACATGCGTGCGGGAAGAAAAAGGGAAGAACAGATATGAGGCTGAGATCCCGGCTGTCATCGCTGCTGACGTCAAAACCGGGCCTGGAGCGCGGCCTGGCTCTTCTGAAGGAAGAGGGCAGGGAGGCAGAGGCCTTCAGGGAGCTGAGTGCGGTTGCCTCCGAAGGCAGTGCTCAGGCAGCATTCCTGGTCGGGAAGGCATATCTGGAGGGAAAAGGGACTGTTCCCGATCTCGTGGAGGGCGCGCGCTGGATGCGTCGTGCGGCCCGTGGCGGCTGGCATGAGGCGGCCCATACCCTGGCAACGCTTTATCTCTCCGGTCTGCCGCCGGAGGCTGAGTCCGACAGCTTTTCGGTTGAGTCCGCCCTGAATGCCTCTGACCGGGGATTTACGAGGCAGCCTGACTTTGTGAAGGCCCTTTCATGGGCCAGGCAGGCAGCCGATCATGGTAATGCGGATGCCGAGGCACTGTGCGGGTATATTCTGACAAGCGGTCCTGCGGAAATCCGCAATCAGGCTGAAGGCCTGGCTTGGTATGGCAAGGCCGCAGATCAGGATTCGCCGCAGGGCCATCTGGGACTTGGCCTTCACCGCCTGGAGACGGCAGCAAGCCTTGATGATCAGATGCTGGCGCTCAGGAATCTGGCATTTGCGGCGGAAGCCGGCGTCTCGACTGCTCTGTATATGCTTGGGCGGATCTACGCACGCGGCGTCGGTGTGGACCGTGATGACGTAACATCGACGGCTTTTTACCGTCAGGCGGCCGAGAAGAATCTGGTTCCGGCCCAGTCGCGCTATGGTCTGGCGCTGATTGAAGGGATCGGCACGGAGCGTGATCTTACCAGGGGTGAGACCTGGCTTCGTAAGGCAGCGCTGGCGGGAGACCGGGAAGCCGCAGCACTGCTCGGTGATCTGAACGCGCGCGGCGGCGATGTCGCACCGAACTATCTTGAGGCGGCGAACTGGTATCGGCTTGCAGCGGATCAGGGACATGCCCAGGCGGCCCGCACGCTCGCGCTGATGTATGTCAGCGGCACGGGTGTCGCTCGTGATCGCGAGGAGGGGCTGCGCTGGCTCCGGATGGCGACGGAGGCCGGTGATCAGGGCGGTGCGGCCGATATGGGCAACCTCCTGCTGACCGGAGAGGGCACGGAGGATGACCGGCGTTATATCCGTGAGCTTTGTGAGCAGGCAGCAGAAGGCGGCGATCTTCTGGCGGCGTTCAACTACAGCGTCTGTCTGGTCAAGGGCGTCGGCGGTGAACCGGACCATAAGGCCGCGACGGAATGGATGCGTCGTGCGGCGGAAGGCGTCGTGAACGCGCAGTTCTGGTACGGGCGGATGCTGGCCGAAGGCTGGGGCGGCCTGCCGCAGGATGCCGCACAGGGACGTGTCTGGCTGAAAAAGGCTGCGGATGCCGGGATGCCGGAGGCCGGTGTCATCTATGCCCAGATGCTGCTGACCGGATCGGGTGGTCCGAAGGATCATGTGCAGGCCCTGCAGGTCTATGAGACGGCTGCGGAAAGCGGTTTCGTCCCGGCGATGTTCTGCGCCGGTGCCATGCATGGCGGCGGACACGAGGTGCCGGAGAATCGCGAAAAGGCACGTTCCTGGTTCTTCAGGGCGGCAACCGAGGGGCACGGCCTCGCGCAGCTGATGACGGCCCGCTATGCGGTGAAGGGACTTGGCGGTAAGGCGGACCGGGACGAGGCCCTTCACTGGTATCGCAAAGCTGCTGAGCAGAAGATTGAGGAGGCGGCCGAAGAACTGGCCGCGCTGGAGCGGGAGATGGCATCGTCTCACGCTGATGCCGTGCCCGGTGCCGCGCATGGAGAGGCTGTCGCCGGAACCGGCACGGGATCTGCTTGACGCCTGACATTCCGGGGCGTCTCTCCGGACAATCGCAGCAGGACTCTCCGCCCGGGATCATCACGCAGGAGGACCGTGAAGCCTTCCGGCGCCATGCGGAGGAGCAGGCGCAGGAGTCTTTCGGATACGGGGAGCGGGCCTTTCGTGAAGGGCGTCTGGCAGATGCGCTGTTCTGGCTGGAACGGGCGCATCGTCTGGCGCCGGACAGCCCGAATGTCAGTTGTGTCCTTGCAGCCGTGCGCTCTGCTTCAGGTCATTACGACGCGGCGATCTGCCTTCTTGAGGCGCTGAACAGGCGTTATGATTTTCTTCAGGGGCGGCTGATGCTGGCTTCCGCCTGTCTGGCGGCAGGACGGTCTGAGCAGGCGGCGGACGTGCTGATACAGGCCCTGTCCCGCTATGTCTGTCAGGACTCCGTCGCTCCGCTTGCTGATGCCGTTGCAGCCGCGGCAGGCTGGAGCGGCTGGTGCGCGATGACCGGTCCGGAGACGCTGCTCCTGAATGACGGTGCCGGGCATGCCGTGGTGCTGGCGGATGGAAAACCGGTCAGAACGACGCGCAAAGGCAGAATCCTGCGCCTGCATCTGCCTGAGAATCAGGCAATCCGGGACGTGAGAGTGACCATTGCCGGCGCTGAACCTGCAGGCAGCCCGGTCGCTCTGTTCCGCAGCCGGGTGAGCGAGGGATTTGTCGAGTCCGGGCCGCACGGGCTTCAGGGCTGGGTGTGGCATCCCTTCGATCCCGCACGCGCGCCGGACATACGAATCCATAAAAAAAGCAGCGAGCAGATTTTCCGCTGTGCCGTGCCGTGTGCGGCCGGTTCAGCAGAGCTTCCTCTGGCCTGTTTCTGGCAGATCGATATTCCGTTGTCCGATCTTCCGCCCGGTGAGCTGCATGTGTCGGGATCAGATGGCCGGGCCTTACGGGGCAGCCCCCTGAATGTGCGTCTGGAGCGGGAAGCGGCAGAATGGGCCGTGCGTCGTGCCTCAGGGCATCAGGGGAAGACGCACGAAATTCCGGCTTTCCTCCCTGTATGTGTGTCTCCGTCGATCCCGGAGAGACGCTCTGCGGCCTCTGTTCCGAAGCGACGGAATACGCTGGTGGTGGTTCCGGTCTGGGGCAATACGGAGGGGGTCCGCGCCTGTCTGGAGAGCCTGAGGATTTCTCTGTCCGGCAGGGCACCCGGTCGGGAGAAGACCGAAATTCTGGTGGTGGATGATGCCTCACCCGATCCGGCCACGCTGAGGATGCTGAATGGCTTTGCAAAGGCCGGAGAGATTTCGCTGCTGCGGCTGAGGCGGAACAGGGGGTTTCCCGGTGCCGTCAATGCAGGCCTGGCGCGCGCGGCGGGCCGGGATGTCGTGCTTCTGAACAGCGACACACTGCTGCCGCAGGGCTGGCTCGGCGGGTTACGCGACGTGGCCTATTCAGACGCGGCATACGGAACCGTTACGCCGCTGTCCAACGAGGCAACGATTTTCTCCTATCCGGATCTTCATGAAAATCCGGAGCCGGATCTTGTGCAGACGAACCATCTGGCGGCTCTGGCGCGGAAAGCCTGTGCCGGAGAGGCCGTGGAGGTTCCGACGGCGCACGGATTCTGCATGTTCATCCGGCATGACTGCCTGCAGGATACGGGCGTGCTGCGGGAAGATCTTTTCGCGCAGGGATATGGGGAGGAGAATGATTTCTGCCTTCGCGCCCGTGTGCTTGGCTGGAAGCATGTGGCGGCTCCCGGCGTGTTCGTGACACATGCCGGGTCCGAATCCTTCGGTCCGGGTGCGTCCGGTGCGGCTCTGCGGGCGCGTAACCTTGGAATCCTTAACCGGCTGCACCCGGGTTATGACGAGCTGATCCGCAGCTTTTCCGATGCTGATCCCCTGTTTTATGCACGACGCCGGGTAGATGAGGCCCGCTGGCAGGACGTGCTGAATCGTATCCGTCCGAAGCGTGGCAGCAGCGGGAAAGGCAGGCTTGTTCTGCTCATCACGCATGATCAGGGCGGTGGTGTGGAACGTGTGGTCAGGAGCCGTGCTGCGGAGCTGGCGGAGCGGGGGATGATCCCGGTTCTGATCCGGCCTGTTCAGGGCGGGTGTAAGGTCGTTCCGTGGTCTGAGGAAAAGACGGAGCCAGGATATTTCAGCCTGCGCTACACCCTCCCGGACGAGCAGGAACGGCTTCTCGCGCTGTTTGATCGCCGGAGTGTTGCTTTTATTGAGATTCATCATCTGTCCGGTCATCACCGGAGCATCAGGCGGCTGGCCCGGGACCTGGATGTGCCGGTCGAGATATGGCTGCACGACTATGCAGTATTCTGCCCGAGAATCACGCTGACCGGTGTGACCGGGCGTTATTGCGGGGAACCTGATGTATCTGCCTGCGAGACCTGCGTGAAGGTGCTCGGCGCGCGGACGGACATGGAAGAGGAGGGAGTTGCAGGACACATCCGCGCCTCCGCTGCCATGCTGTCCGGAGCACGGCGGGTTGTCGTGCCGTCGGAGGATATGGCGTGGCGGATCGCACGACATTTTCCGGGGCTGGTGACACAGACCGTGCCGCTGGAGGATGACCGGACTGATCTGTGCCTGCAGCGTCTGGCACTGCTCCAGCAGACCATGTTTCCGGCCCGTCCGGATGTGGTCGGTCTCCCCCGCACTGATCGCCTGCGCGTCTGCGTCATCGGTGCGATCGGCCATGAAAAGGGATATGACGTTCTGCTCGATCTGGGACGCGACGCGGCACGGCGTGGTCTGCCACTCGAATATGTCGTGGCGGGATATACCCCTGATGACCGGACACTGACGGAAACGGGCCATATTTTCGTGACCGGCCCTTATAAGCAGGATGAGGCCGAGGCGTTCGTGCGTGCGCAGCAGGCGGATATTGCGTTTCTTCCGTCCGTCTGGCCGGAAACATGGAGTTTCGTGCTCGGAGTTGCCTGGCGTGCGGGCCTGCAGGTGGCAGCATTCGATCTGGGTGCGATTACACAGCGCATAAAGGCTGCGGGGCGGGGATTTGTTATCTCTCCGGCTATTCCGGTGGAAGAACTTAACATGTTATTGATGAGTCTGTGTGAACGGTCCTATGAAGACCGGGTGTAACCGCTGAGCCGGTATAGCAGAGTGCGTTTCATCCCTGTCCCCAGGGAAAATCATTTCAGACAGTCGCTTACAGAATACGGAAACAGTTTATGTCGCAGAGTGGCCAGGCCCCCGCTTCGAACCGCATATCCGACCTGAAGGTGTCGGGGCATCTCATGACCCTCGATCCGGGTCTATTCTGCGTATTTCATACGCCGGGTGCGGAGCCGCCGAACGCGACCGGCTTTCCCGGCGTCCGGATTGCTCCTGCTCCGGTCGGGGCGGGCAACGTCTCTGTCGTGACGGTTGATCCTTCGGGCTGGATGGGCGGCGGTAACAATGCGGCCCTGATCCGTGTGGAGGATATTCCCGGACAGGTTCTCGTGACGATCTATCAGGAAGCAGGCTCGCAGCACGAGGCACCGAAGCTTCAGGTGATCAGGCTGGGAGATGCGGGGACGCCGGTTCCGGCACAGCACCAGGGGCCGCGTGCTCAGGCACCGGCGCCGCAGGCGATTTCCGCAGCCCCCCGGGTGCAGGTCTCCGCAGGGGAGATGCCGGAAGTGGCAGCGCACATCCAGAGAAGCGGGGATGTTGCGGCAGTGCTCGGTGAATGGATGGGTAAGCAGGGAAGCCATGCCTGGATCGAGGGCTTTGGTATAAGCCCCAGATCCTTTCCGGCCAGCGACATTGAATATCAGGCCGTTCTCGGGAAAGGCTGGCTGTCGCCCTGGTCAGACGGTGGCAGTTTCTGTGGCAGCCGCGGTATGGCGCTGCCCATCCTCGGGCTGCGCGTGCGTCTGAAAGGTGAGACGGCAAAGACGCACAGCTGCACGGTCGAGGCATCCTTTACGGACGGCTCGGTCAGCGGACCTGTGGATGAGAGCATGACGGCAGAGGCCGAAAGTCTGGCTCCGCTGGAAGCGTTCTGCGTGAAGATCACTCCCAGAAAGGCCAAGACTGAGGAGAAGGCAGCGAAACAGCCTCGCACCGCATTAGTGCAGCCTGCAGTTCCGGCCCGTGGACGTCCGTCCGCCGCTCCGGTGAAGAAAGTGACTGCCGTGAAAGCGGCCCCCGTCTCCGCAGGGCGCGGTAGACCGGCCGGAAAGAAACGCTGATCATAGGAAGAAAATGCTGATCAGGCGGGCAGGACGGGCAATAAGGCCGGTCCGGCCCGTTCGGGAAGGCTGGGTAGTAAAACGTGAAGTATCTGTTTGTACATCAGAATTTTCCCGGGCAGTTCCTGCATATTGTCCGGCATCTGGTCCGTTCGGGACAGAATCAGGTCGTCTTTATCAGTGAAGGCAATGAGAACGTCATCCCCGGCGTCCGGCGTGTGCTTTACAAGATGTCCCGTATTCCGCCGCAGGACGGACACCCGGGTGTGCGCGAGTTCGATATCGGTCTTTCCCGGGCGGAGGCCGTGGCGAATGCGGCAAAAACCCTCAAAGGCCTGGGATTCGTGCCCGATATCATCATCGGCCATCATGGCTGGGGTGAACTGCTTAATCTGCAGGATGTATATCCTGAGGTGCCGATGCTCGGATATTTCGAGTTCTTCTATCATACAGACCGGTATGACGTGAATTTCGATCCGGAATTCCCGCTGATGGCGGATATGCCTGCGCGGATACGGGCGAAGAACGCGATCAATCTGCAGGCGCTGGCAGGGCCGGGCTTCGGACAGACGCCAACCCGTTTCCAGCGGGATACCTATCCGGAATGGGCCAGATCCCGCATCTCCATCCTGAGAGAGGGTGTGGATCTTGATCTGTGCGCCCCGGATCCCTCGGTCGCGAAGAAACAGTTCAAAATCAAGAATATGGTGGTTTCCCCCAAAGAGAAACTGATCACCTATGTCGCGCGGGATCTGGAACCGTATCGCGGTTTCCATGTGTTCATGCGTGCGCTCCCCAAAATCCTCAAAGCCTCTCCGCAGGCCCGCGTGGCCCTGGTAGGAGGGGATGGCGTGAGCTACGGCGCACGGCTGGCGCACGGCACCTGGCGTGAGAAGCTTCTGAAAGAGGTCGGGAGTGAGCTGGATCTGTCCCGTGTCCATTTTCTCGGGAAAGTTATGTATGACGAGTTCCGCGCACTGCTGCGACGCTCGGATGCGCATGTTTATCTGACTTATCCGTTCGTTGCGTCGTGGTCTCTGCGAGAGGCGATGGCGAGCGGCTGTGCGATTGCGGGAAGTGCGACGGCACCGGTCGAGGAGTTCATCACGCACCGCAAGACAGGTCTTCTGGTTCCGTTTCTGGAGCCTGAGCGGATTGCCGATGGTGTTCTGGAGCTTCTGGAAGATCGTAAACTGGCGAAAGAACTCCGCCAGAATGCCCGTGCCGAGGCCGAGGCGACACTGTGTCTGCAGGATTATCTGCGGCGCTATGAACAGCTGATGCAGAGCGTGGCCGCCGGGCATCTTCCTGAGGAGTCCGTCCCCGGAGAAATAAAGAAGAAATCTCCGCGGAAAACTCCGGTCAGGAAAAGCAAGACCGGCTGAGAAGGAGCCGGTCTGCTCCTTCAGCTCTGCGCAGACAGATCTGCCGCTCCGACAGCACCCTCTTCCGTACCCCATGCAAGTGCAGCACCGTTGCCGTTAAAAGCCAGTGCAGAAATGCTGCCGTTTCCGGCCATACGCACCGGCAGAACACGCTCGGATGTATATTCGATCAGCAGAATAGAACCGTCTGCGAAACCGGCAGCAAGAACGTCCTGCGTCGGATGTGTGGCGACTCGGGTGCAGAGCGTACCCGGAATTCCGGGCATCTCCGCAGGTGGTTTGCCGATCGGGCCGCCGTTGAAGAAGGGCCAGAGCACCACGCAGTCCGCCCCGGAGGTGGCAAGCCATTTTCCGGTCCGCGTGAAGGCCATGGAGGCGATCTTTGAGGGATAGCCGCTCATGCGCATGTTATGCCCGTCTGACAGACGCCATCCATGCAGCTCGTTTTCCTGCATCGCAGTGACCAGGGCCTCTCCGTCCGGATGGATCGCGATACCGGTATGACTGCCTTTCCAGCTGAACGGTCGGGCTGACCCGTCTTTTGAAGCGGTAAACCACAGAGACGCCCCGTTATAGTGGGAGGCGGCAATCCGCTTACCTTTCCCGTCAAAGGCGATGCCGGAGACGGTTGAGGGATGCTCCAGTGTGCGGAGTACCGTACGGCCGGAGGCATCGCGCAGTTCCACCTGTTTACCGCAGGCCAGAGCGATCAGAGATGTTTTTCCGGCAAAACTCGTGACATGCTCGATCCAGCGCCTTGTCTTGCCAAGCTCTTCGCTGCCCGAAGGAGCAGATCGGCGCAGGATACAGTCCTCCCCTCCCGTCAGGACCGCATTACCGGAGACATCAGGTGCGATGCTCAGGACCGGCCCGTCGTGAAGTTCGTGCTTTGTCCATGTGGATGTGTCACGCAGTGAGGCAACGGGAGCGAAGATCACATCACCTTCACCGGTGGCGAAGGCGAGCATCGTCATATCCCTCGAAAACGTGCAGCCGGTGATATGTGCGTCGAACCGGGTTTCGGCGCCGCGATCAGTCACGAGATCCTGCCGGGATGAGAGATCACTCATCGTGCGACACAGCTTTCAAAGCCCCGGCGCAGCTGCGGGCGGTTGAGATTACGCCCGATAAAGACCAGCCTTGAATCGCGTTTTTCATCGGATTTCCAGGGGCCGATAAAATCACCGTCCGCCATCATGTGGACGGCCTGGAATGCGAAACGCTCATCCCGACCTTTGTAGCTTAGAATTCCCTTGGAACGGAGAATATCCGCTCCCTGTTCCTGCAGAAGTGCTCCGATCCAGGCTTGGAATTTTTCCTCATCGAGCGGTTCTGACACGCTGAAGGACATGCTGGTGACGCCTTCCTCATGAGAGTGTTCTGTATTTTCCAGAAAATCAGGCTCATAGGTGAGGGCGCGTTTCAGGTCGAAGCCCCCCTGATCCAGCACGTCCGAAAGCGCAACATTTCCGCGTGTGGCGCGATGGAGCCGGACATGACGGTTGATCTGGCGGATACGGTCCTCGATGTTCTGCAGTCCGGCTTCATCCGAGAGATCTGTCTTGTTGAGAATGATGACATCCGCAAAGGCGATCTGGTGTAAGGCCTCGGAGCTTTCCTCCAGCGTCTTCAGGATGTTGCAGGCATCCACGACCGTCACAACGGCATCGAGTCGTGTTTTCTCACGCACATCTGCATCGACGAAAAACGTCTGGGCGACCGGTGCCGGATCTGCAAGACCTGTAGTTTCGACGATAATGCCGTCGAATTTGTTCCGGCGCTTCATCAGGCTGCCAAGAATACGGATGAGATCACCACGGACGGTGCAGCAGATGCAGCCGTTGTTCATCTCGAACACTTCCTCGTCCGCATCCACGACGAGGTCATTATCCACCCCGAGCTCTCCGAACTCGTTGATGACGACGGCGTATTTCCGGCCGTGCTCTGCAGTCAGGATATGGTTGAGGAGCGTGGTCTTTCCGGCCCCCAGAAACCCGGTGAGGACGGTGACGGGCACCTGAGTCTGTGCTGTTCCGGACAAGCTCTGTCTCCTGTCATCAGGGCGCGGTCATCAGTGTGATGAGACGGCGCGTTATTCTGTGTCGGAGAAGAGATATAGGCTCCCCGCGCGGGCACTGCCAGCCCGGCGGGGAGAGAAGATCAGTGAGAGGATACGGCAGCGAGGCGGACAGTCTGACCGGATGCGGCTTCTCCGGTCACGGCACCGTTCATGTGCAGGGCACTGAGAACCGTCGGATTGTAAAGCCGGGTCAGACTGCCCGGATGGACACCCATCCACAGCGTGATCACGGCCAGAGGCAGCAGGATGCCAAGCTCGGCCGCGCTGAGTTCACGCAGCATGGCGGTGGCTTCACCGACGCGGCCGAACAGGACACGGCGGTAGAGAACCAGCATATAGACCGCCCCCATGATCATGGTCGTGCCGGCCAGCAGGGCCAGCCAGAGCGAGACATGAACGGCCCCCATCAGGATCAGCAGCTCGCCCACGAACGCACCCGTTCCCGGCAGACCGACATTGGCCATCGTAAACACCATGGTCAGCAGGCCAAGCATCGGCATTTTTGACGCGACACCTCCCAGAGCGGAAATCTGCCGTGTTTCCGCACGCCAGGCGATGGCAGAAACGGAGAAGAACAATGCGGCGATCACGATACCGTGAGAGAGCATCTGGAAGATCGCGCCGTCGATGCCTTCTGCCGTGAGAGTGAAGAGTCCGACCGCGATCATGCCCATATGTGAGAAGGAGGAATACGCCACCAGACGCTTCATATCCGTCTGCGCAAGGGCGATGAAGGCGGCGTAAATGATGGCGATCACGCCCAGAGGCAGGATCCACGGGGCGAAGACGCGGGCAGCGTCAGGAAACATCAGCACGCCCAGGCGCAGCAGACCGTATCCGCCGGCCTTGGACAGCACGCCGGACAGAAGGGCAGATGCGGCGGCAGGAGCCTCCGTGTAGGCATCAGGCAGCCAGGCGTGAAGCGGGAAAAGCGGGAGTTTCACGCCAAAGGCCAGGATGAACGCGGCAAGCAGCCAGCCCTGTGCAGCAGGTGAGAAAGAGCCGTGCGAGAGCAGGATCATGTCGGTGGTGCCGGTCATGGCCCAGATGGCGGCGATGGCCACCAGCATGAAGAGCGAACCGCCGAAGGTGAACAGGAAGAACTGGAGCGAGGCACGCACCCGTTTCGGTCCGCCCCACACGCCGATCAGCAGGCTGGCCGGGATCAGAGTGGCTTCATACCAGATGTAGAAAACCGTCAGATCCAGCGCGGAGAACAGGCCGATCAGCGTTGTTTCCAGAATCAGCACGGCGGCAACGAAATCGCGCACGCCCGACCGGATGGTTTTCCACGCAGCGGCGATAGCAAGCGGCGTGAGCACGGCGGTCAGCAGCACGAAAACAAGGCTGATTCCGTCGACGCCGGTATGCCATGAGATCCCGAACCGGCCGAGCCAGCTCAGCTGCTGTTCGTATTGCGGGCCCGTATAGCGGGGATCAAATCCGGCCCACATGACAAGGGTAAGGCCAAGAGTGATGAGACTGACCCACAGGCCGGTCCATCTGGCGGCGGAAGCGCCGCTTTCCGAATCATCCTTCCCGTTCCGGATAAGGAGGAGGGCAAGGCCGCCCGCCAGAGGAAGGAATGTCGCCAGAGAGAGCAGAAAAGAGAACACGGCCGCACCCGGTGATGTAAAAACCGGCTCCCACCCTACCCCTTCAATCTCGGTCTGACCATAAGGTTGTGATCACAACCCCATGTGCAGGCCGGATACGGAGCGGCAGATACGAAGAAGGCGGCCCGGGGGCCGCCTTCTGAGAAATATCACGAATGTGGAGATCAGTTAGCCGGATCGTCGTGATGCGCGACCTGGTTCTTCATGGCCCGGATCAGATTCTCCACCTTGCCGCCGTTACGGGCGATGAAGGAGTTGTAGTCCTTGCTCTGGGTCAGACGGAGGCTGACGCCCTCTCCGATCAGATCGACCACCTTGTAGGAGTCTCCGTCTTTCCGGACGATCAGCTGCATCTGCGCGTCAGGCTGCTGGGGACGTGACAGGATGAAGCTGACACCCTCGGCACCCTGCTGCAGGGTTTCCGTACCGGTCACCTTCACCCGGACGCCCCGATAGCTGCCGAGCTTGTCCATGATGGCGTTCGTCAGCGCCTGGTGGAAAAGACCGAGATACTCGGTGCGCTGGTCAGGCGTGGCAACATTCCAGTACCGGCCCAGGCAGAATTTTGCGATGTTATCGAAGTCGATCGCCTGCTGCAGCAGCGGATTGACTTCGCTTTTTGCCTGCCCCGGGCTTGCATTGCTGTTGATGATCGACACGAGACGTCCGGCCAGAGTGCGGACGAAGTCAGCCGATGTCCCGGCGGCAAAAGCCGTGGAGGATGCAGCCAGGCTGAACACGCAGGCGGCCACGAGACCAAGGATATTCCGGCGATGAAGGCGGATGGTCATGATGTTCTTATTTCATCCTGCTTCAGTTGTACCATGCGGGCACGGTCGCCCGATGATCGTTTTTAATGGAATCCGCGAGAGCCTTGCGCTGCTGCTGATAGGCGCTGCGGATCGTGGCATAGGGATCAAGCGCATCACGCTGAAGCTGATCCAGATCGTTCAGGTGATCAGCGCGACCGTTGATGATACCCAGCATGTTATAGGCCCAGTTGAACGTCACCAGACCGTATCCGCGCGGAACATAGTTCCACGGGGAGAGTCCCTGGTCCAGCCCGTAGCCGATGCCGTCACGAAGTGAGGACGGGCCCATCATCGGCAGGAACAGGTAAGGGCCTGAGGAAATTCCCCAGGTCGCAAGCGTCAGTCCCGCGTCATTATCGTGATGAGGGAAACCGGCATATTTCGCCACGTCAATGAAGCCGCCGAGGCCGGCCGTCATGTTGATCACCCAGCGCGCGAAACTGTCACCGGCGCGGCGCGGTTTCCCGGCGCCGACATCGTTGAAGAAGACCACCGGCTCGTTCATGGTCTGGATCATATTGCCGAATGCCTGACGGACGGGGCGCGGCACGGCCCAGACATAGGCCTTGGCCACGGGACGCGTGGTGTATTTGTCGACGGTTGTCGTCAGCCCGTACATCTTGCGGTTGAGCGACTCGTAGGGATCGTGAGCCTCTTCATATTCCGCAAGAGCTTCAGGATCGGTCGGCTTGGGGTCGGCGCAGGCGGAGAGCGCGAGCAGACCGCATGCGACCAGGCAGCCGCGCAGAGCCATACGTCCTGTATGCCGGGCGGTCGCCGGACGGATAGCGCCTTCCTGACCGGGCTGCTGCGATTCTGCCGTCATACCGTCTCGGGTCCCCTGCCTGCGGGGCTCCGGGCCGGGACAGGCACCGAAGCAGATCCGCTGTGACGGCCCCCGCAACGGAGCCGGTTAAAGATGTGTCTCTAGCATGTCGGACAGGCGATGCAATCCGTTAAGCCGCACAGTTCCGTGTCCGGAACAGGGAATGTGGCAGCAGTGCAACGGTTTCCTGCCGGATCATAAGGATAAAGGTGATCCGGCATCGGATCAGAGTCGCCGGTCCCGTCTGATGACATCCCAGGCAGCATTGATACGCGAGACTTTCTCGGCTGCAGCGGCCAGTTCTTCAGGAGACGCTCCGCGGGCCTGCATCAGGTCCGGGTGGTAAGTCCTGACGAGAGCGCGCCACGCCATACGAATCGTTTCGTCGGAGTCCGAGATCACCACTCCCAGAACGGTATAGGCGTCCCCTTCGGCCATGGACGGCCGTGCACGACCGGCTTCCGCCCGGTCCCAGGCTCCCGGTCCCAGGCCAAGTGCCTGATGCACGCGTCTGAGGAAGCGTCGCTCCTCCGGCGTGATGGCGCCATCAGATCCGGCATCCGCCCGGGCGACGAAGAACAGGGAGGAAAGAAGGTCTTCCAGCGGGCCTTTATCGGCTGCAAAAGCCGGGGCCAGTTCGCGGGCGAAATATTCGAAATCGTCGGTGCGCTGCCGGGACATGTCGAACAGGCGTCCGACCTCCGCCGCACCTTCAGGAGCGATTCTGAATTTCCGCCGGAATGCATCGATTTCCCGGCGATTGACCGGGCCATCACATTTCGCAAGTTTTGCAGACAGCGCGACACTGCAGATTGCCAGAAGCTGATCTTTCTTTCCGGCAGCAGCGGCGATTTTCGCGGCAACGAATGTGGCCGCGCCACCGAGATCCGGATTCGCCCGGGCGCGCCAGTTATCGCTCCATCCTCCGCCCTGGGGCGGATCAAGCAGCGCGCCGCGATCGGCAGCATGCCCCAGCGCCGTGCCGATGAGGGCCCCGGCCGGACCGGCCATCGCGAACCCGGCGACACCGCCGAAAAATTTACCCCACATAGCCATGAGCCCGACTGTATCACCTTCGCCGCCGGTGCGCCATTCGCCGCCGAAATATACGGATGTTGCGGGGCGGGAAGAAAAGTCAGGTGGAAGGTCGTGTAATTTATGATATTTTATCGAAAGAAGAGTCATTCTTCCCGGCGGAGATACTCCGTCACCGGGATATCCGGCTTGCGATTCAGGGGTGTTTTCCTGATTCCGGGCCGGGTGGGAGAAAGTGTTCAGCGTGTACGAGATTGCCAAGCCTGCCCTGCGCAAGCCCGATGCGGCGATTTTCCGGATTGATCTTCTGGCGCCGATGTCCGCGACCACTCTTGACGGTACATCGCTTCTGCCGGTCGGTGCGAAAACGAAAGGCGTCCTGGCCATACTGGCGCTGTCGGAGCGGCGTCCGGTCGCGCGCCGGGCTCTGTCGGGTCTGTTGTGGAGCCGCCGTTCGGATGATCAGGCGCGCGCCTCCCTGCGGCAGGAAATTCACCGTCTGGCTGAAGCCCTCCGGCCACTCGGAACTGATATCATAGACGTGCAGCGCCACACGCTTTCGCTGAGGCCGGTTCTGGCCAGCGTGGATGTGGAGCGCTACTTTAATGCGGGACCGGGCAATATCCTCAAGCTGCCGGAAACGGATGGTATGCTGGCGCCGGATCTGAACGGCATCGACGGTGCCTTCGATGACTGGCTGAACGAGCAGCGCGGTGCCCTGCGCCGGCATCTGACCAGCGTGCTGGAGCAGGCGGCCCAGACCCTGGCAGATCCGGAGCATCGGGAGCAGGCGGCCCGGCGGCTTCTGGCGCTGGATGAGCTGAGCGAGACGGGCTGGCGGACCTATCTGCGCTTTCTGGCTTCTCACGGGGAGCAGGCGGCGGCCCTGCAGGCGGCTGCGGAGTGCAGCGAGATATTCCGGAACATACGCGGCTGTGAGCCTTCTCCTGCCATCGTGGATCTGATCAGCCGGCTGCGGAGCGGAAGACGGGACGCTGACAGTTCTGAGATACGACGTGGTGATGACACCGAGGACGGGAGAGGGGCAGATACCTCCGGCCTGGCGCCTGTGCGCAGCGGCTCCTTTCAGGAGGAAGGACTTCCGGAGGGCCGGGTTCTGAGGGTTGAGATCCGTGCGCTGCGGGTGCTCTCTCCGGATCCGGCACTGGCCGATATGGCGCAGATCGTGACGGACACACTGACCGAGGGCATGAACCGCGACGGTCTGTTCCAGATGATCGAGCCGGCGGATGAGCCGGACGTGAAGATCGGGCAGAGCGCCGGACCGTCTCCCGAGGAAGCTCTGTCCGGACGGCGCACTGACGCCGATTACGTGTTCTCAGGTGTGCTCAGAGTGTCTGAGGCCGCCCGGAAATTCCAGGGCGTGCAGCGGATTTTTCTGCTGCTGCGTCTTCATGATGTCCGCCGTGACAATGCACTGATCTGGGCCGAGCGGCTTGAGCTGTCCGACGGAACGCCGGAAAAATACGTCGATCAGGTGATCTGTGATGCGACGTGGCGTATCCTGATCGCGGAAAGCCGGAATATCCTGCCTCGTCTCGTGGCCTCACTTTCTCCTCTGCAGATGGCTTTCAGGGCCCTCGGACTGCTTCTGCGCAACGAAACCGGTGCGCGTGAGGAGGCCGAGCATCTGCTGCTGAAGGCGCTTGAGAGCGAGCCGGAGCGTCCGTTCCATTATCTCTGTCTCGCGCTGGTTCTCCTCGTGCAGATTCAGGACAGCTGGGAGGTCGAGAAGCGGGACTGGCTGCAGCGCGCCTGCGATGCCGCCCGGGTTCTGGCGGCGCGCCTCCCTGAAAGTGCTGCGGTCCGCCTGCTGCTGTCCCGCGCTCTGCTGCAGGATCCTCTGCGGAGAAAAGAGGGTCTTGCACTGCTGCAGAATGCACCGGTGACGGAGCGGCGGAATGTTTTCGCTCTTACGCAGTCCTTTGCCGCTCTGGCGGAAGGGAACGCATCCGCATGCGCGCAGATGCGGGAGGACGTGCAGTCCATGATCCCGGCCTATCCGCTGCTGCTGATGTTCCGCGCCGAGACTGTTCTGGCACTGTTTCTGGCAGGGCGCTCCGGAGAGGCGCTGCGGGCCGTGCGGGAAGGACTGGCGATTTTTCCGGCGCAGAGCGGGCTGATGGTTCTGTTTCTGGCCATTGCCGGCACGATGACGGAAGGACAGGATGAGGCAGAGCTCGAGGATATCCGGAAACGTCTGCTGTTCCGCTGCCCGGAGCTGACAACGGAAAAGATTCTTGCCCGCTATAACTACCTCTGCCCAGAGCATATAGAGCGCCTCAGGCAGGGGCTGACGGCTTCGGGAATGCCGGAGACGCTTGGCGCAGGAGTTCTCTGCGGGTAAAGAAAGCGGAAAGAGAAGCGGTCCGCGCCGGTCTGCTTCATGCAAACATCCGCTGTCGGCATCCCGGGAGAGACAGGATCACCATGCGTCGAGGAATTATCCGTTCTGACAGCCGCCGGACCGGCAGCTCTGCCCGTCAGTCTCTCTGTGTGCTCCTTGTGGCCGGTACTGCTGCCGGTCTGTCGGCCTGCTCTTCCGGCCCGGACAAGGCGAGCGATCTGACGACACCGCGCAATCATCTTCTGGCCGAGGATAAGGGCGCTTCCGGCGGGGATGCAAAGCTGGGCGGAGTCAATGCCTATCTCTGGCGCGGCGCGCTCGACACACTGTCCTTCATGCCTCTGGCAAGTGCGGATGCGGTGGGCGGCTTCATCCTGACGGACTGGTACACGCCTCCGGCGGCACAGGGGGAGAGGTTCAAGATCACCGCCTATGTGCTGGATCGTCGCCTTCGCTCCGACGCGCTGCGTGTTTCCGTTTTCCGTCAGCAGCTTGAGGGCGGAAGCTGGGTCGATACGCCCCCGTCCCCTAACACGGCGTCTGACATCACGACAAAAATCCTGACCCGTGCCCGGCAGCTCCGGGCGGATAATGGCGGTCGGGACGACTGATCCCCGGTAAGGCCGGGCCTGCTTGTCCGGCCCGGTTATGGTTCAGGCAGAGTTCATACTGTCCCGGGCAGCCTGCTGTCCGGCCTTTTTCTGATATGCGGATAAAATAAGCTGATGAGTGCGGACCAGTCTTCCCGGACCTATGATTTTCACCAGGCTGAGCCTCGCTGGCAGGCAGAATGGGACAGGGCGGGCGTCTTCGCGGTTCCGGATGTTCCGCCGGCAGATAAGCCGAAATATTATGTGCTGGAGATGTTTCCCTATCCTTCAGGCCAGCTGCACATGGGACATGTGCGGAATTATGCCCTGGGGGATGTGGTCGCGCGTTACAAACGGGCGCAGGGGTTTTCCGTGCTGCATCCGATGGGATGGGATGCGTTCGGCCTTCCTGCGGAAAATGCGGCGCGCGAGCGTGGCGTGCATCCGCGTCAGTGGACACTGGATAATATCGCGGCGATGCGGGGCACACTGCAGCGGCTCGGTTTTTCGCTCAACTGGGATCGTGAGATCGCAACCTGCCTGCCGGAATATTACGGAAAACAGCAGAAGCTCTTCCTTGATTTCCTTAAGGCCGGACTGGTCGAGCGTCGTGAGTCCTGGGTGAACTGGGATCCGGTGGATCATACCGTACTTGCGAATGAGCAGGTGATCGATGGCAAGGGCTGGCGCTCCGGCGCGCCGATCGAGAAAAAGAAACTGTCGCAGTGGTTTCTGAAGATCACCGATTTCGCGGAAGAACTGCTTGACGGGCTGAAGACGCTTGATCGCTGGCCGGAACGGGTCAGGCTCATGCAGGAGCGCTGGATCGGCCGTTCCGAAGGTGCCCGTCTGCGGTTTTCCCTGGAAAATCCACCTGAAAATGCGCAGGAGACGGTCGAGGTCTTCACGACACGTCCCGACACGCTCTTCGGCATGTCCTTTCTGGCCATCGCCGCGGATCATCCGCTGGCCGCAGGGGTTGCACAGCACAATCCTGCGGCTGCAGAGTTCGTCGCGGAGTGTCGTCGGCTTGGTACATCGGTCGAGTCGATCGAGACGGCCGAGAAGCGCGGCTTCGACACGGGTCTGAGGGTAATGCACCCGTTCCTCCCCGGTCAGAGCTTTCCCGTCTGGATCGCGAATTTCGTTCTGACGGATTACGGAACCGGCGCCCTGTTCGGCTGCCCTTCAGGTGATCAGCGCGATCTGGATTTCGCACGGAAATACGATCTGCCGGTCGTGCCGGTGGTGCTGCCGGAGGGCGAATCGCAGGAAACATACAGCATCGGAGATACGGCCTGGACCGGCGACGGTACCATGATCAACTCCGGCTTTCTCGACGGTCTGGACACTGAGGCCGCCCGGGCGAAGGCCATTGAGCGCCTTGAGGCGACGGGAGTCGGCTGCAAGGTCGTGAACTGGCGCCTGCGTGACTGGGGCGTCTCACGTCAGCGCTACTGGGGCTGTCCGATTCCTGTCATCCACTGCGAATCCTGCGGTCCCGTTCCCGTGCCGGACGCACAGCTTCCGGTGGAATTGCCGGAAGACGTGACGTTTGACCGGCCTGGCAATCCTCTGGATCATCATCCTCGCTGGAAGCACGTGTCCTGTCCGTCCTGCGGGAAGCCCGCCCGGCGTGAGACGGACACATTCGATACATTCGTGGACAGTTCCTGGTATTTCGCACGCTTTACAGCCCCGCATGACGCATCCCCGACGGTGCGTGCTGCGGCTGACGGTTGGCTAGCCGTGGATCAGTATATCGGCGGAATCGAGCACGCGATTCTGCATCTGCTCTATGCCCGCTTCTTTACCCGGGCGATGAGAGAGACCGGTCATCTGGATATCACGGAGCCGTTTGCCGGGCTGTTCACCCAGGGGATGGTCAATCACGAGAGCTACAGGGATGAGGCCGGTAACTGGCTCTATCCCGAAGAGGTTGTCCGTAAAGGCACGGATGCCGAGCACCGCGAGACGGGCCGCCCGGTGACCGTGGGCCGCGTCGAGAAGATGTCCAAATCGAAGCGCAATACGGTGGCGCCGGTTGCGATCATCGAGCGCTTCGGTGCGGATACGGCACGCTGGTTCGTCCTGTCGGACAGCCCGCCGGAGCGCGATATGGAGTGGACCGAGGCGGGCGTCACCGGTTCAGGTCGCTACGTGCAGCGCCTGTTCCGCGCGGTCCTGCAGGTTGCTGCGGATACTGACGCCAGGGCAGCACTTCCTGCAGAGATCTCTGCTGAGGCCGATGCTCTGCGGCGCACGACTCACCGGACGATTGCCGCGGTGACGGAAGCTCTGGAAGGGTTTGCAATCAACGTTGCGGTGGCGAGAATTCACGAACTGACTTCCGCCCTGTCCGGTGCGGAGAAAGCGCAGGGTGAGGGGATGGCGTTCGCCCGGCGCGAGGCTGCCCTGACGCTCTGCCTGCTGGTCGCGCCGATGATGCCGCATCTGGCGGAAGAGATGATGGCGGCCCTGGAGTCGGAGGGCGTGCTGGTTGCCCGGCGGGCCTGGCCGCAGGCGGAGCCGGCTCTGCTGGCAGCGCAGAAAATGATTCTGGGCGTGCAGGTTCTGGGTAAGCTCCGGGGGACGATCGAGGCGGAGCCGGATGAGGATCCGGCAGCCGTGATGGCCCGTGCGGAGGCGGAACCCAATGTTGCCCGCGCGCTTGAGGGGAAGACGATCGTCAAGCGCATTCACGTGCCGAACCGGATCGTCAATTTCGTGGTGAAGGGCTGAATGATGGACCGGGTCGGAAAGGCAGCAGGAAATATCGCCGGAAAGAAAGCTGCCGCATGGCTCCGCACGGGGTTTGTGCTTGCGATTCTCTCTCCGGCTCTTGCCGGCTGCGGATTTCACCCGCTTTACGGCACATCAGAGCAGGAGGCCGATGTCGCCGCCGAGCTCAAGAAGGTCTACGTCGCCGGAATATCGGACAGACCGGGACAGCTCCTGCGGCTGGCGCTTCAGGAGAACATGGCAGGAGACGGGCCGGAGGAGCCGGACGGCTATACGCTGCGGGTGAGCTATTCAATGCCGGGTGAGGCGGTCGATATTCATGCGGACAACACGTCCGGCCGGACCCGTATGAGTGGATATGCGCACTGGCGACTCTATACCGTTGCGCAGTCACCCGTGCTTCTGGCGCAGGGTGACGCCACCACGCTCGACGGCATGACAGTCACGTACCAGCAGGTTTTCGCGCAGAATATGAATATGGACACCGTCCGCGCCCGGATCGCACAGACCCTGGCGGAGCAGATCACCCAGCAGGTTTCCATCTGGTTCCGCGGGCATCGTAACGCTCCGGCGCGTCCGAAGCAGGCCCCCGTCTACTACCAGGATTCAAGCATGCTGCCGACATCCAGCCAGGAACAGCCGCAGCAGGCTGCGGGAGAGGACGGTATGCCCGCCCTGGCGACAGGACGCGACACGGAGGGAGGCAGCGGGCGATAGCCCGGCTGATTTCCGGTCGTGAAAACCGATGCCCGTCAGCTTCGCAGGGAAATCCGGTCAGGTGTTCCCTGGCGATTCGTTCTGCTGCACGGAGAGGACACGGGGCTGATCCGGGAGCTGGCAGCCGAAATCGTGCAGGCTGTTGCCGGAGGGCAGGACGATCCGTTCCGTGTCTCCGTCCTGACGAAAGAGGATCATGAGCGGCTGGCGGAAGAAGCCGCGGCACTCTCTCTGACGGGCGGGCGGCGCGTCGTCCGCGTGCGTGAGGGGACGGATGGTCTGGCCGGACCGCTGGCTGCGGTGCTGGACGAGCCGGGCGATACGGTCATCGTGGTGGAGGGCGGCAACCTGCCCGCCCGCGCAAAACTCAGAGTGCTGGCAGAGGGGCGTAGGGATGCCGCTTCTGTCGGATGCTACCCGGAGGAAGGACGGGCGCTGGGAACGACGGTTTCCGCGATGTTCGCCGAGGAGAAGGTGAGAATCGATCCGGACGCGCTGGACTGGCTGGTGTCACGTCTGGGTGCGGACCGGGCCGTTGTTCGCAGCGAAGTGGGAAAGCTGATCCTCTTCGCAGGGCTGGGCGGCAGTCTGTCCCTGGAAGATGTGCGTGAGGCTGTCGGGGACGGCGCCGCCGTCTCCGTGGAGGATGCGGCCTTCCATGCGATGGAAGGGCAGACCGCTGCGGCAGATATCGCTCTGGAGAGAGCGCTGTCGGAAGGTGTCAGTCCGGTGGCGGTCGCCCGCGTGCTGCTGTCGCACATCGGACGGCTGCGGCGTGTGGCAGCAGCGATGCAGGACGGGCGATCACGTGCAGACGCTATGAAAACGCTGCGTCCGCCGGTATTTTTCAAGCGGACACAGAGCTTCGGACGTGCGCTCGATCTCTGGTCTCTGAATGGTCTGGAGGAGGCAGCGCGCCGTACGCAGGAGTTTGAACTGTCCTGCAAGCAGAGCGGCGCACCCGATATTCTGCTGTGCCGCCGCCATCTGACGACGCTTGCGTTGCGGGCGGCCCGGGCCGGGCGGGTCCGTTCGGGCTGAAAGCGGCTTCGGGAGGAGAAATACTCCCCCGAAGCCGTATGCCTCAGATCAGCCCTTCAGCTTTGAGGGCCTTCTGAGCCGACGGGCGAGCCATTACGCGATCACGCAGGGCGCAGGCTGTCGGGAAGGCGGAAATATCCACGTTCACGTGCGGCGCCCAGCTCAGGATGACGGCAATCAGTGCATCCGCCGGAGTAAATCCCTGATCGGGCAGCATATATTCACCACCCCCGGCTTTGAGAAGGGTCTCAAGCTGGGTCATGCGGCGGGTATTCATGGAGAGGATTCGCTCGCGGACGACATCGGGCAGGTCAGGTGCGAAAAGCGGCCCGAATGCGGAGTGCACGTCCTCACAGAAACCGATGGCTTCCAGAAGTCTGGCCTGCTCGACGGAGCCTGCAGCGGGCCGGAAGGCGGCAATATCGGACCTGTTACCAATCCATGTGAGGATCGCGACGTTCTGCGTGATCACGACGCCGGGAGAAATTTCCAGGGCAGGAACCGCGCCGCGCTGATTGATTTTCAGATAGTCGCTGCCATCAGCAAGCGTCTTTGTTTTCAGGTCGACTGCTTCGATGGAAAAATCCAGACCGGTTTCATTCAGGATGATGTGGGCGGCCAGAGAACAGGCGCCCGGTGTGTAATACAGTTTCATAATATGTCTCCTGTCTGCGATTTCAGGGAGTGATATCCCGGAATGTCAGAATGCGGCATCTTTTTCTTTATGTCCGCTGCGTTACAGTCAGCGCAGATACGCAATGAGATGGAAGGGATCGGGATCATGCAGCAGAAAACAGCCACGGTTTTCGGGGGATCGGGTTTTCTCGGACGCTATGTCGTAAGAAAACTGGCGGAGCGCGGCTTTGCGGTGCGCGTTGCCTGCAGACGTCCGGACCGGGCTGCCGCACTCCGCCCGCTGGGCGTGGTCGGGCAGATCGCACCGGTCTGGGCTCCTGTCACACGGGAGGCAGAAGTTGCCGCAGCCGTGGAGGGAGCCTCCCTTGTGATCAATCTGGCTGCCATTCTGAGCGCGTCTTCCCGCAAGGCGCTGGATGCGGTGAACGCCGGAGGTGCGGGGATCGTGGCCCGGGTATCTGCAAAGGCCGGCGTTTCCCGTCTGGTGCAGATGTCCGCGATCGGCGCGTCCTCATCCGGTCCGTCAGACTACAGCCGTTCACGCGCTGCGGGGGAGCAGGCCGTGCAGGAGGCATTCGCAGGAGCGACGATCACCCGAGCCTCTGTGATTTTCGGACCGGAAGATCATTTTCTGAATATGCTTGGCGGGATCGCCCGCTACGTTCCTCTTGCCATGCCGGTCTATGGCGGACGCACACGCATCCAGCCGGTCTATGTCGCGGATGTTGCCGAAGGCGTTGTCCGTGCTGCCGCTGATCCCGACTGCGTGGGGTACACGCTGGAATTCGGTGGCCCGGAGGTGATGACCATGACGGATGTCGCCCGGATGGTCCTCAATCTGACCGGACGAGAGAAAGACATCTTCCAGGTTCCGTCAGGCCTGGCCAGGCTGCAGGCGGCCTTTCTGGAGCGGCTGCCCGGCCGCCTCCTGACCCGCGATCAGCTGAAGATGCTGCTGGTGGATAATGTCGTCTCCGGAGATATGCCGGGACTCGCGGCGCTTTTCGTCAGCGCAACACCGCTCGATCTGATCGCGCCGTCCTATATGGAGCGCTATGCCCCGGGAGGTGGTAAGGTAGAAATCGCGCGATATCATGAAGTTATCTGATTAAATACACCATATCGGACATTTATTGCGGCTTCCGCCCCGGGAATTCACCTCCGGAGGCGGAATGCCTGCTATGCATCAGGCAATAAAGGTCATATGTACTGACTTTTATAAGAATAAAAAAACGCTAACGAAATGACGGACACATGCTACCTGTGGTGTCCTGCCTGTCCGTCATGATGAGGTTCCATCTGTATGTCCGCTCCGATGCTCGGTTTCGTTTCCGTTCCGCAGGCTCAGCCCGAAAAACGCTCTGCCGGAGACCGGTGCGGCGATTTCGACGAGATCTATAATGATTTTGCCGATGGGGAGGCTCAGGAGCAGGCGAATCGCTGCTCCCAGTGCGGTGTCCCGTTCTGCTCCATCAACTGCCCGCTGGGGAACAATATCCCGGACTGGCTGATGCTGGCGGCGAATGACAGGCTGGAGGAGGCCTATGCCGTCTCCGCCCAGACGAACAGCTTTCCCGAAATCTGCGGCCGGATCTGCCCCCAGGATCGCCTGTGCGAAGGCAACTGCGTGATCGAGAAGGGCTTCGACAGCGTCACGATCGGCGCGATCGAACGCTACATCACTGACACGGCATTCGAGAACGGATGGGTGAAGCCCGCTACACCCCGGAAAGAGAGCGGCCGCTCCGTGGGTATTGTCGGTGCGGGTCCGGCGGGTCTTGCCGCGGCGGAGCGTCTGCGTGCGACGGGACACGAGGTGCATGTCTATGACCGGCACGACCGGGTCGGCGGACTGCTGATCTATGGGATTCCGGGTTTCAAGCTGGAAAAGGAGATCGTCGCACGGCGTCATGCCCTGCTGGAGGAGCAGGGAATCCGGTTCCATCTCGGGCAGGGGATCGGCAGCGGAGAGGGCGAGCTGGCGTTTGAGGAGCTGCGGGCCCGTCATGATGCGGTCCTGATCGCCGTCGGCGTCTATAAATCCCGCGATATCGGCGGGCCGGGCTCCGGGCTGGAGGGCATCATCCCGGCGCTGACCTATCTGACGGCCTCGAACCGCCGCTCGCTTGGTGATGTGGTGACCGATCCGCTGCTGGATGCCTCCGGAAAGGATGTGGTCGTGATCGGCGGCGGCGATACGGCAATGGACTGTGTCCGCACGGCAATCCGTCAGGGCGCGAAATCCGTGAAATGCCTGTATCGCCGGGACAAGGCGAACATGCCGGGCTCCGCGCGCGAGGTGAAAAATGCCGAGGAGGAAGGTGTCGAGTTCGTGTGGCTGGCCGCACCGGAAGGGTTTCTGGGTGAGGGCAGCGTGACGAGCGTGCGTGCGCGCCGCATGAAGCTCGGACTTCCGGATGCAACGGGTCGTCAGTCCATCGAACCGGAAGAGGACGGCCTGTTCACGGTAAAGGCCGATCTCGTGATCAAGGCACTGGGATTCGATCCGGAGCCTCTGCCGGAGATGTGGAAAACAGACGATCTGGCGACCTCCCGCTGGGGCACGCTGGTGGTCCGGCATGAGACATTCGAGACCAGCCTGCCGGGTGTGTTCGCAGCCGGAGACATCGTGCGCGGTGCCAGCCTCGTGGTCTGGGCCATCCGCGACGGACGTGATGCGGCAGCGCAGATCGATCAGTGGCTGGAGAAACACGCCTCGGCAAAAGCCGGTGCGCGCATGGCGGCGGAGTGAGAGATATGGACAGACTGAACGATGTGACCTCCTCCGCCATCGAGAGCGGAGAGGAGTTTCTTTCCGCCTGGGAGCGCAACAGCACCGCCCTGCAGGACGGGCTGTATGATCCGGCGGATGAGCACGATTCCTGCGGCGTGGGTCTCGTGGCAGCCATTGACGGCAAGCCGAGCCGGGCCGTGGTCGAGGCCGGTATCGCGGCGCTGAGCGCGATCTGGCATCGCGGCGCGGTCGATGCGGATGGCAAGACCGGTGACGGCGCGGGAATTCACGTGGAAATCCCGCAGGACTTCTTCGAGGAAGCCATTGCCAGCACAGGTGATCAGCTTGAGGCCGGGCAGATCATTGCTGTCGGTCAGGTTTTCCTGCCCAAGACCGATCTGACGGCGCAGGAGCGCTGCCGCGAGATCATCGAGACAGCGATCCTTGATTTCGGATACGGCATCTACGGCTGGCGCCAGGTGCCGATCGACACCTCCGTGATCGGGGAAAAGGCGAACGCCACCCGTCCGGAGATCGAGCAGATCATGATCCGGAATCTCAGGGGCAGCAGCACCTCGGATTTCGAGCGCGATCTCTATATCATCCGCCGTCGCATCGAGAAGGCCGCCATCGCCAGCCAGGTCGATCTGTATATCTGTTCGATGTCCTGCCGCTCGGTCATCTATAAGGGGATGTTCCTGGCCGAGCATCTGACGAATTTCTATCCGGATCTGCTCGATCCGCGTTTTGTCAGCCGGTTTGCGATCTATCACCAGCGCTATTCCACCAATACATTCCCCACCTGGAAGCTGGCGCAGCCGTTCCGCCGCATCGCGCATAACGGTGAGATCAACACGATTTCGGGCAATATCAACTGGATGCGCAGCCATGAGACACGGCTGTCTGATCCCGTGCTCGATCCGTATATGAGCGACATCAAGCCGGTCGTGCAGGTCGGCGGTTCCGACACCGCCACGCTGGATAACGTGTTCGAGCTTCTGACCCATGCGGGACGTGACGCCCCGGCGGCCAAGGCCCTGGTCATCCCGGCCAGCACCGGCGCGCATTCATCAATGAAGCGCGAGCACGGCGACATGTTCACCTACTGCAACGCCGTCATGGAGCCCTGGGACGGCCCGGCCGCCCTGTGCGCCACGGACGGCCGCTGGGTTGTCGCGGGTCTCGACCGCTCCGGCCTGCGCCCTCTGCGCTACACCGTCACCACCACCGGCCTGCTGATCATCGGCTCCGAGGCCGGTATGGTCCGCGTGCCCGTGCCGGAGGTGGCCAGTCTGGGCCGTCTCGGTCCGGGAGAGATGATCGGCGTCGATCTGGATGAGGGGCGGCTGTATCACAATGGCGAGCTGCTCGACCTTCTGGCCTCGCGTCAGGATTTCGGCCGCTGGGTGAAGAAAATCCAGCGAATCGGCAGTATCGTCCGTGATGATGTGAAAGAGCCGGAGTTCTGGCAGGGCGACGATCTCCGCCGTCGTCAGCTTGCCGTCGGCAGCACGCTTGAGGAGCTTGAAGCCATCCTTCACCCCATGGTGGAGACGGCAGCCGAAGCGATCGGCTCAATGGGCGACGACACCCCGCTTGCCATCGTGTCCGAGCGCTATCGTGGCCTTGCACATTATTTCCGCCAGGCCTTCAGCCAGGTGACCAATCCGCCGATCGACTCCCTGCGCGAGGCGCGGGTGATGAGCCTGTTCACGCGCCTTGGAAATCTTGGAAATATCCTGGAGCAGAGCGAGGATCAGTGCGATCTTCTCCAGCTTCCAAGCCCGGTTCTGACCTCAGGCGAATATGATGCGCTGCTGAAATTCTGCGGCGATGAGGCCACGGTCATCGACTGCACTTTCGAAGCGGAGAAAGGGGAGGCGGGCCTGCGTGAGGCCATCACCCGTATCCGCCAGGAAGCTGCCGACAAGGTGCGCGAGGGCTGCAAGCACGTCTTCCTGACGGATGTGGCCCAGTCCGATGAGCGCGCCGGTATTCCGGGGATTCTCGCGGCATCTGCCGTTCATACGCACCTCGTAAAAAACTCCCTGCGTACCTTCACATCCGTCAACGTACGTATGGCGGACGCGCTGGATGTCCATTCCATTGCCGTCACGCTCGGCGTGGGTGCAACCACGGTCAATCCGTATCTGGCACAGGAAAGCATCGCGGACCGCGTCCGTCGCGGTCTGTTCGGCAGCATGACACTGCGCGAGGCTGTCGAGCGGTACCGCAAGGCGATCGACAAGGGGCTGCTCAAGATCATGTCCAAGATGGGCATCTCGATCATGGCGTCCTATCGCGGCGGCTGTAATTTCGAGGCCGTCGGCCTGTCCCGCGCGCTCACGGCGGAGTTTTTCCCCGGTATGCCCTCGCGCATCTCCGGAATCGGTCTGTCGGGTATTGCCCGCAATATCCTGACCTTCCATAAAGAGGCATGGAACAATGCGACTGCTGTCCTGCCCGTGGGCGGTCTCTACAAGCTGCGCCGCACCGGTGAGACGCACGCGTTTGACGCGCAGCTCATCCACCTTCTGCAGACGGCCGTGGGCACGGACAGTTTCAGCACCTATCAGCGCTATGCTGATGCCGTGGCCCGCCAGAAGCCGGTTTCCCTGCGTGATCTGCTGAATTTCAAAAGTGATCGTCAGCCGATTGCCGTGGAGGAAGTGGAGAGTATCACGCAGCTCCGCAAGCGTCTGATCGCGCCCGCCATCTCTCTGGGGGCGCTCAGCCCGGAAGCGCATGAGACACTGTCGATTGCGATGAACCGGATCGGCGCGAAGTCGGATTCGGGTGAGGGCGGAGAGGATCCGGCCCGCGCGAAGCCGCGCCCGAACGGAGACAATGCCTCCTCGGCCATCAAGCAGGTCGCATCGGGCCGTTTCGGCGTGACGGCGCAGTATCTGAATGACTGTCGCGAGCTGGAGATCAAGGTCGCCCAGGGCGCCAAGCCGGGTGAGGGCGGACAGCTTCCGGGCTTTAAGGTCACGGAACTGATCGCGAAGCTGCGCCATTCCACGCCGGGCGTGACGCTGATCTCCCCGCCGCCGCACCACGATATCTATTCCATCGAGGATCTTGCGCAGCTCATCTATGATCTCAAGCAGATCAACCCGGATGCGCGCGTGACGGTCAAGCTGGTCGCCCGCTCCGGTATCGGCACCATCGCCGCAGGTGTCGCCAAGGCAAAAGCCGATGCGATCCTGATTTCCGGCCACAGTGGCGGCACGGGCGCCAGCCCGCAGAGTTCGGTCAAATATGCCGGTCTGCCCTGGGAGCTCGGTCTGGCGGAGGCACATCAGGTGCTGATGCTCAACCGTCTGCGCCATCGCGTCACGCTGCGTACGGATGGCGGGATCAAGACGGGCCGCGACGTGGTCATTGCCGCCATGCTGGGGGCCGAGGAGTTCGGAATCGGCACCGCAAGCCTCGTCGCCATGGGCTGCATCATGGTCCGGCAGTGCCACTCCAACACTTGCCCGGTCGGCGTATGCTCGCAGGATCCGGCAATGCGGGCGAAGTTCGAGGGAACGCCGGAGAAGGTGATCAACCTCTTCTCCTTCATCGCGGAGGACGTCCGTAATATCCTCGCCTCTCTGGGCTTCCGCAGCCTGAACGAGGTGATCGGCCGTACCGACCTGCTGCGTCAGGTCTCGCGTGGTGCGGACTATCTCGACGATCTCGATCTGAACCCGCTGCTCGTCCAGGCAGATCCCGGCCCGCATGCGCGCTACTGCACGCTGGAGGGGCGCAATGAGGTGCCCGATACGCTGGACGCCCAGATGATCGCCGATGCCCGTCCTCTTTTCGGACACGGCGAGAAGATGCAGCTGCAGTACAACGTGCAGAACACGATGCGCGCGATCGGCACCCGTATCTCCTCCATGATCGTACGGCAGTTCGGCATGACCGGCCTCGCACCGGGGCATCTGACGGTTCGTCTGCGCGGGTCCGCAGGGCAGTCTCTGGGCGCGTTTGCGGTCCAGGGCCTGAAGCTGGAGGTTCACGGCGATTCGAACGACTACGTGGGCAAGGGTCTGTCCGGTGCCACGATCGTCGTGCGCCCGACAGCATCGAGCACGCTGGTGACGAATCAGAACGCGATCATCGGCAATACCGTGCTCTACGGTGCGACGGCCGGGTATCTGTTTGCCGCAGGTCTGGCGGGCGAGCGCTTTGCCGTCCGCAACTCCGGCGCGACAGCCGTGATCGAGGGCTGCGGCTCCAACGCCTGCGAATATATGACGGGCGGCACGGTCGTGATCCTCGGTGAATCCGGCGATAATTTCGGAGCGGGTTTCACCGGCGGCATGGCGTTCGTCTATGATCGTGACGGCGTTTTCGAGCAGAAGGTCAATCCGGACACGCTTTACTGGTGCCGGGTGACGCAGCCGGAGTGGGAGCAGAAGCTGCGTGATCTGGTTGAGGCCCATGTCGCCGAGACCGGTTCACGTTACGGCGGTATGCTGCTGCATAAATGGGATGAGGTCCTGCCGCATTTCTGGCAGATCGTCCCGCGTGACTACGCAAAAACGATCGGCTTTGAGATACCCGACAAAGCCGGAAAGGCAGCCTGAAGCAGCACTCACGGGGGCGGGTAACGCGTCAGCGCGCGCCAGCCGCCTCCGGGGATGCCGATCATATTTCGAAACTCGACGTACATCCGTTTTCATGATTTTTCTCCGGTCAGATCAGACCTTTGATCCTCCATGCGCAGGAGAACACAGGTGCAGCTAGCCGGGGGCCGGATGTCTTCCTCTTCATTCTCACTGACAGAACCGCGCGCCACGGACGAACAGCTGGCCGTCCTCTATGATAATATCAGTGTCAATGATGTCATAACGCCCGATGCACGCTGCCCGGACGGTGCCCTGCCGGCTTTCCTGCCGGAAGAACCGGGTGCGTGCTATCGCCTGACATGGCAGCTTTACCGGCAGAAAGTGGATATCCGGGTCTTTCGCCGCCTGATTCTGAGGATCATGGTGCAGGGAAAGGTCACGCCGGACCAGGCCCTGGACTTCAAGCATACACGGGCAAGATTCAAGCACCTGCGTTTTGCCTGTGCCAATTGCGATGAACGCCACAGCTATCCCTGGCTTTTGCATTTTGTCACAAGGCAGATGGGATTCTTCCAGGACGTGTTCCGCCACGGCAGAAAACTCATGGTCATCCGGTGCGGTCTGCTCCTGCTCGTCGGGCTCAGCCCGCCCGTCTGGTGGCTGCTGAACCGGAGGCTTGAGGATTTCAGACCGGCTTCCCCGCAGAATTTTTCAGACTACCTTGCCCGCGAGAGGGGAAGGCTGGCTGAGGCCGTGGAGAATGACACGCCTGTCACGGGACACCAGTTTCACGGTCTGAGAAAAATCATCAGCCGTCTTGTGGCCCTCAATGACACGCGCCGTGTTCTCCGGCCTCTGCCTGAACTGGACGAGCTGGCCGTTTTTCTTGCCAGCCTTAACGGTCTGATGGGCAGTAAGCATGATGACCTGGTGGAGGAACACCTCACAGGTGTTTCGGACTATCGGAAATATCGCTTTCCCCTGCCTGAAGCTGTCGCATCGGCCATACGTACGCTTATCCATGCAGGCTGGCAGCGGTTACCGGACGCCTGAGACGGCCTCATATCTCCGGGTGACATGACCGGGTCTGGCAGGATGATGACCTGTCGGCACAAGAGAAATATCTGTATGGAACGGGATACAGAATAAAAAATCCCGGAGATGGATATGTTCTCTCGATATTCCGTATCAGTCCTGCTGTATTCAGTCGTCTTCCTCAATACGGCCCTGCCCGTACAGGCTGCGGATATATCGGACGCGCAGAAGCAGCAGATCAGCACGCAGTTCAGAAACCTTCTCGATGAGCAGTGGCAGTTCACGCTGAAGGAAACTCCGGAAATGGCCACCATGGTCGGAGACAGGCGGTATAACGACCGCTGGAGTGATGCCTCGGCAGAACATGCTGCCCGGATGCAGCGCGCGAACAAGGCATTTCTTACCCGTTTTCAGGCGATCAGCCGCTCTGCACTGAATGAACAGGACAGACTCAGTCTTGATATCATGATCTGGCAGCTTGAGGATCAGCTTGAGGCCGCCCGTCTGAAGCTGTGGGAAATGCCTCTGGACCAGTTCAACGGCATACAGATCGCTCTTCCCGGATTTGTATCTTCAATTCCTTTTGAAAATACAAGAGATTATCAGAATTATCTCGCGCGTCTGCGTGCCGTTCCGACCGTCATCCGGCAGACCATGGACGTCTCCTGGCTCGGGCTGAAGGACGGGCTGATGCAGCCACGGTTTCTTCTCGAGAAAGTGAAGAAACAGGCCCGGGATATTGAAAAAGCAGAGGGTGAGCACAGCCCCTTTGCAGATCCGCTTGCGAAATTTCCCGCTACTGTCTCACCGGCTGATCGCAGGCGCCTGAGCCGTGATATTCTTGAGGCCATCAATCATGATGTCCGCCCGGCCTACCGCCGGCTGATCGCATTTCTTGAACAGGATTATGTGCCGCACGGGCGACGTGATCCTGGCGTCTGGGCGCTTCCAAACGGAGACGCCATCTATCGGTACGATGTCCGCAGCATGACGACAACGGACAGAACTCCGGACGAACTGCATGAACTCGGACTGCGGAAGGTTGCAGAAATCGAGCGCGAGATGACAGACATCGCGCATCGCCTCAGATTTCCCGATCTCGCGGCAATGCGGGCGTCTGTTGAGAAAAATCCCGATCTCTATGCAACATCGAGAGAAGAGATCCTTGATCTCTATCGGAAATATATAGCGCAGATGGAGCCGAAACTTCCCGACCTGTTCGGCGTTCTTCCAAAAACAAAGCTTGAGGTGCAGCCGGTTGAGGCCTATCGCGAGGCGGAAGCGGCTGATGCGGAATATCACCAGGGCACTCCGGACGGATCACGTCCGGGGATCGTTTTCGTCAATACCGGAGATTACACAAAGCGGGATCTGTACAGCATTGAGGACACGGCCTATCACGAGGGTGTGCCCGGACATCATCTGCAGATTTCCATCGCGCAGTCTCTTCCGATTCCTCCCTTCAGGCAGCAGGCTTTTTATGCAGCCTATATCGAGGGATGGGCGTTATATGCCGAACGTCTGGGAAAAGAGGCTGGTTTTTACAAAGATCTTTATAGTGACTACGGCCGTCTGAACGGGGAGCTGCTGCGTGCAGACAGGCTCGTTCTGGATACGGGCGTCCATGCAAAGCACTGGAGCCGTCAGAAGATGGTCGACTTTTTCAGGGCTCACCCGGCGGAGAGCGAGCCGGGCATGCAGGCCGAGGTTGACCGCTATATCGCCTGGCCCGGACAGGCTCTGGCTTACATGACCGGACAGCAGACCATTCTTGAACTGAGGGAAAAGGCCAGAAAGGAGCTGGGGTCAGAATTCAGTATCCGCAGCTTCCATGATCAGATTCTTTCCGAGGGAGCCATGCCCCTCAGTCTTCTGATCCGGCACATGGATGAATGGATTGCACGTATGAAATCCTCTTCATCACAAAAGGCCGGATGACGACGCAGTCAGGAGGCACATTCCTACGTGTTTAGTCCCGGGATTTGGTGGATTGGGTTGATGATGAATCGATCTGGTTCTGAAGTCCATATTTTGCAGATGTAT
>NZ_JAJJND010000119.1 GCF_029759835.1 Acetobacter sp. AN02 | reverse complement strand
AACAACCTTGGCGCATCATGTCAATCGGACTGCGAGATTGGGCGCATAGGTTATAGCAATCAACGGTTGGTATGAGCCTCCATGCCCGCCGCCGAGATGTTCAGGGAACCGGTAAGATCCATGCCTCAGAGGCCTCCTTATTTTCCAAGCACGGTCGAGAACAGCGTGCGATACGTGCCATAGATATTCGTCGCGAATTTCTGCTGGTCGCTCGTGTCCGCCACCTGCTCGAGCTGCGATTCAAGAGAAACACGGTTGCCGTTCAGAGACCGGTCGGCCGTGCGGTCCTCGCTTGCGGAGGACGACGTCGCCCGCCCGGGCAGATGCTCCCCGGATGTCTGCTCCAGCGCGACGCGCGCCACAGACAGCGCATCCCCGAACGGCGTGACGGTTTTCGGCGTGTATCCGGGCGTGTCCGCATTCGCGATATTGGCCGCCAGTACGTTCTGACGTGACTGGAGCCAGTTCATGCGCTTCTGCGCCAGCCCCAGAATATCCGTACCGCCAGCGCTGGCCTGACCTGAAACTTCGTGCATATAAGTGCAGCCCCGACAGAGAGTGTTAGCCGTTTGCCGGAAGACTGACAGAGAAATCTGTAGGGGAGGTTAATGCAGATGAAAGCGGATGATGGTCCGGCAGGTGCGATGAAACGGCGTATGAAACGCGGAAAACTGGTGTCCGTCACCGTGGCAGGGCTGTCCTTTGCCGGAATGGTGCACGAATCCGCGGCACAGACACACAAACCCGGAAAGACACGGAAAGACCCGGCGGAAAACGTGGAGGTCTTCGCCCGCCGTCACGATTTCAGCCACCCGGAGGCCCAACACCTGCCGGATGCCGACACGCGGCTGACGGCGGAACGGCTGACAAAACGCGGCGTGGTCACCCTGCGCGACCTGCAGCGCGTCGCCCCCAACCTTACGATCCAGAGCATCAACGGCACGGCCTCATCCAATTTCTACCTGCGCGGCCTCGGCTTTAACGACTTCACCCAGAACAATATGGGTCCGGTCCTGACCTATTTCGACGACGTGTCCTACGCCTATGCCGCCATGGCGACAGGGCTGATGTTCGATCTGCAGGACGTCCGCGTGACACCCGGACCGGTCGGCACCGAGCACGGCCAGTCCGATACGGGCGGAGAAGTCCGCATCCGGACGAACGACCCGACCGACACCTGGCATTACGGCGCATCCCAGGACATCGCCTCCTATGCCCGCAGCCGGAGCGAGGCCTGGATCTCAGGCCCCCTGGCAAAAGGACTGAGCTTCCGTATCGCCGGAATGACACGGCAGGGCGGAGGCTGGCAGCGTAACGCAGATAACGGCGCGCATCTGGGTGATGCCGATCTCAAGGCATTGCGGGCAAAACTCCGCTGGCAGCCCGATGAACACACCACGGTCATGCTGTCCGGCCACTTCGTCTCGGATCACAGCCAGGTCGTCACCAGCATCCCGGTCCACCGCCTGATCGGCTCAGGCCCCCTGCCGGACGTGGATTCAAAACACGTGCAGTGGTCCTTCCGCCCCGAATTCGCCCGCCTGATCGGACGCTCCGCTTCCATGAAACCCGGAGAAAACAACCAGTTCTGGGGCTGGGATCTCCGGTTCAGCCACGATTTCGGCTATGCAACGGTCACATCCGTCTCGGCCTTCGAGACACAGCGCCGCGGAGAACTGACAGACCAGGACGGGACATCCCTGTCCCAGGCCGATGCCTGGCGGACCATCCAGGGCAACACCTTCACCCAGGAAGTCAGACTCTCGAACTCACGCCCCTCAGACCGCTTCCAGTGGGTCGCAGGCGCGTTCTACCAGCGCAGCCGCATGGATCAGGAATTCTTCTTCGACTATGCAAACTACACCGCCCGGAAATATTTCCAGGTCACGGATTTCGGGATCAGCCAGGAAAGCATCTCGGAGTTCGGCCACGCAAGCTACCGGCTCCCGCACGGGGTAACGCTGTTCGCAGGCCTGCTGCACGAACTGGATGACCGCAGCATCAACGGCCTGAAAACCATCATCTACGGGCAGAGCAGCCGCTCCTTCCTCCCCGAAAGCACGGCTTCGAACCAGTTCGCGGGCCAGGCCGGGATAAGCTGGCAGATAAACCCCCGCGCCCTGATGTATTACAAGATGAGCAAAGGCTTCAAACCCGGGGGATTTACGGCCAACAACACACAGATCCAGGCCCAGCTCGACCCGTTCCAGCCCGAAACGGTGCTGACCTATGAACTCGGCCTGAAAACCGATCCGATCCCGGGAAAACTGAGGATCAACGGTGCCGCATTCTATAACGATTTCCACCACCAGCAGATTCTCGGCACGGTGCTCATCCCCGATTACGGACCGCTGAGCGAAATCACCAACGCCCCCAAATCCGAAAGCTGGGGCTTTGAGACCACCATCGACCTGCACCCGTTCCGGCACCTGTTCATCACGCAGAATCTCGGCTGGCAGCGCGGAACGTTCCAGAATTTCCCGACCGTCAACCGCGCAAAGACCAACGCCTATCACGCCGCCACCGGAGAGTGGAAAGCCATCAACGATAATTTCTCCGGCGTGGATATGGGACAGCCCAAACTGACCATGAACGGAGAGGCAGACTGGCGCCAGGCCGTCATGCGAGGCTACGCCGCCGAACTTGGCGTGGACTGGATGTACCGCGGCAGCCAGGCCATGACCCCCGGCGGAACCGGATTCTACCGCCTGCCATCCTACTTCCTGCTGGGCGCCCATCTGACCTGGCGGGCAACCTCAGACCGCTGGCAGGCCACGCTCTACACAACAAACCTTCTCAACAGGCACTATTACGAAAGCGGCGGTCAGGCGACGACAAACTACATCTATATCCCCGGCTCCCCCCGCTTCATCGGCGGCCGCATCTCCGCAGGATTCTGATCAGCCCGGGCAGGCTGCAGGAAATAATCAGGAAATGAAAAATGCGGCATAAGAAAAAGAAATATTTCCCTGGCATGGGAAAGGTCCGTCAGCTTATCCCGGATTCTCCCGGATGCATCGTTTCCAACAGAATAGCGGTCGAAGGACTGCCCGTCAGGTTCATGTACAGAGACAAGCCCTGCAACTCATACGATACGGGATGGTGTTTCCTGTCGGGACACGAAAGCGACGCATATATGAATGATGCCCGGAACCACACGATCTTTGCCCTGAATACAATCGCAAACTACGATCCTGGTCTCATTCCGTTCCTCGGTGCGGAGATCGGATGCGTCTTCGAAAGAGATGACAGCGGCGAATTCGTTCAGGTTTTCGACTATCCTATTCCTGATGATGAGGAGGAGGAATCAGACGACTGACTCCTCCCGCCATCCGCCCGGACCGGAACACCGGTCAGTGAGCCGTGCAACGAAATCACCGGTTCCGCGTTATCAGAAATGTGAAATTCAGATATACATATATCCGACGGACATCCTGTCCCGGGGAAGAAGGACCGGTCCGTCATACCGGCCCGTCACATGGGCATGACACCCGGGCCCGCCCGTGCAGATATATCTGAACACATATGATTGGGGATCGGACCATGAAACATTCTGTCAGAGCCGTGCTGCTGGCCGCCATCTGCGCTTCCGTCAGCGTGACAGCCGCCCACGCACAGAAGGTGGAAACGGCAAAACGCGAAACCCTGCTGCAGGCAACTTCCTCCTGGAACGGCAAGCCCTACACGCACTACCCGACGACGCAGCCGCAGCTGACCGTCCTGCGCGTCACGCTCCAGCCTCACACGGCCCTGCCCTGGCACACACACCCCTTCCCCAACACCTGCTACATCCTGGAAGGGGATCTCACGATCCATGATCGTGCCTCCGGCGCGACACACACCTATCACAAGGGAGAGGTCTTCGGAGAGGCCGATAATGCGGAACACCGCGGAGAGGCCGGAGACAAGGAAACCGTCCTGCTCCTGACCTACGCAGGCACCCCGGGCGTGCCGCCTTCCATCCCGGCAAAAGGCGAAAAACCGGAGTATTAATACCCGGGTAATAATATTTTTACCCCTGTAAGACGGCCATAGCCGGAGAGGCCGGGTGCGTGATAAGACACCGTCATCATGACGACGAAAATCCGCACCCGCTTCGCGCCTTCCCCCACAGGCCTGCTGCACATCGGCAATGCCCGTGCCGCGCTGTTCAACTTTCTCTACGCCCGGCATCACGGCGGCGAATTCCTGCTCCGGATCGAGGATACGGACAGGGAAAGATCCACGCAGCAGGCCGTGGACGTGATCTTCGAAGGCCTGAAATGGATGGGAATCACGCCGGATGAGGCGCCAGTCTTCCAGTCCTCACGCCAGGAGCGCCATACGGAAGTGGCGCTGGACCTTCTGGCAAAAGGGCAGGCCTATAAGTGCTACTGCACCCCCGAAGAGCTCAAGGAGATGCGGGAAACCGCCATGGCGGAGGGCCGCCCCCCGCGCTACAACGGGATGTGGCGCGACCGTGATCCGTCTGAAGCCCCGGCAGGCGCGCCCTATGCGGTCCGGATCAGGGCCCCGCGTGAGGGAGAGACGGTGATCACGGACCTCGTGCAGGGAGAGGTCCGGGTCGCGAATACAGAGCTCGATGACATGATCATCCTTCGCTCGGACGGCACGCCGACCTACCAGCACGCCGTGGTCGTGGATGATCACGATATGGAAGTGACCCACGTCATCCGCGGTGACGATCACCTGACCAACACCTTCCGCCAGCTCATGATTTACCGCGCGATGGGCTGGACACAGCCACAATTCGCCCATCTGCCGCTGATTCACGGCCCGGACGGCGCGAAACTGTCCAAGCGTCACGGCGCCCAGTCCGTGGTCGAATTCCGTGATGAGGGCTATCTGCCGGAGGCGCTGTGTAACTACCTCCTGCGTCTGGGCTGGGGGCATGGCGACGCGGAAATCCTGTCCCGTGACGAGCAGATACGCCTGTTCGATCTGGATGGAGTCGGCCGCTCACCATCCCGGATGGACTACGCCAAGCTGCTGCATATCAACGGTGTATGGATGCGGGAGGCCGATGATGACCGGCTGACGGCCGATGTGCTGCAGCGTCTCGCCGGGCGTGAGGGCGTGCAGACGGACGAGGTGACCCGCGAGCGTCTCCGCGTGCTGATGCCCGGTCTGAAAGAGCGGGCCCGTACGCTGGCAGAACTGGCGGACAGCGCGGCCTTTCTTGGCCGTCAGGTGCCGCTGTCCTTCGATGCAAAGGCAGAAAAGCTGCTTTCTCCGGAAGCGCGGACGATGCTGGGCGATCTGGCCCGTGATCTGGCTGCGGCCGATCCGTTCACGGCAGAGGAAATCGACCGTCTCCTGCGGCATTTCGCGGAAACGCACGGGCACAAGCTCGGCCAGGTGGCGCAGCCGCTGCGTGCAGCCATGACCGGCACGACAACGTCTCCCGGAATCGACGTGACGCTGGCAGCACTCGGCCGTGATGAGGTTCTGGCCCGGATCGGAGCCGTCCTCAGAAGCTGATACAGCCTCGTGAGGCGGGCGGGTTAAGGAAAGACAATTCCGGCCCGCTTTCTCCCGCCGGGTAAACGCTTTCTTTACGAAATGCTCTCTATTTTCTCCGGATGAACCTTCTGCCGGAGACAATCATACCAACTCTGGGATGCCCTGACTCATATTTGATTTCTTTAGGGTATCGTTTTGGATCGCCCTGTGATTCACCGGA